>JAOPXL010000111.1 GCA_025965175.1 Aeromicrobium sp. | reverse complement strand
TTCCTCGCCACGACCCGGGAGGAGGAGCCGGACATCGACGTCGACTTCGACTCCGACCGGCGCGAGGAGATCATCCAGTGGGTCTACGACACGTACGGCCGGCACAACGCCGCGCAGGTCGCCAACGTCATCAGCTATCGGCCGCGCTCGGCGATCCGGGACGCGGCCAAGGCGCTGGGCCACTCGACGGGGCAGCAGGACGCGTGGTCCAAGCAGATCGACGCGTGGGGGTCGATCGGCGCCGAGGACGTCGCGGGCGTGCCGGGTCCCGTCGTCGGGATCGCCCAGCAGCTCCTGACGGCGCCGCGGCACCTGGGCATCCATTCCGGCGGGATGATCCTGACCGAGCGACCCATCGGGGAGGTGTGCCCCATCGAGCGGGGGCGGATGGACCGCCGCACGGTCCTGCAGTGGGACAAGGACGCCTGCGAGTTCATGGGGCTGGTCAAGTTCGACCTGCTGGGGCTCGGGATGCTCGGCGCCCTGGACCACACGATGCGGATCGTTGCGGAGCACCTGGGGGAGCAGTGGGACCTCGACTCGATCCCCAAGGAGGAGGCCGGCGTCTACGACATGCTGTGCCGGGCCGACTCGGTCGGGGTGTTCCAGGTCGAGAGCCGGGCGCAGATCGGGACGCTGCCCAGGCTCAAGCCCCGTCGCGCGTACGACCTGGCGATCGAGATCGCCCTGATCCGGCCGGGGCCGATCCAGGGCGGGGCCGTGCACCCCTACATCCGTCGCGCGATGGGCCAGGAGGAGGTCACCTATCCGCACCCGATCCTCGAGAAGGTCCTGGAGCGCACCAAGGGCGTACCGCTGTTCCAGGAGCAGCTCATGCAGATGGCGATCGCGATCGGCGACTGCACGGGCGACGAGGCCGACCTGCTCCGCCGGGCGATGGGCTCCAAGCGGGGCGTCGAGCGGATCGAGTCGCTCGAGCAGAAGCTCTACGCCGGGATGCAGCGGCACGGGCTGAGCAAGGAGGAGTCGGACATCATCTATCTCAAGATCAAGTCCTTCGCCAACTTCGGCTTCGCCGAGAGCCACGCGCTGAGCTTCTCGCTGCTGGTCTACGCCAGCTCGTGGCTCAAGCTGCACTACCCGGGGGCGTTCCTCGCGGCGCTCCTGCGCAACCAGCCCATGGGGTTCTACTCGCCGCAGTCGCTGACGGGCGACGCCCGCCGCCACGGGGTCAAGGTCCTGCGGCCCGACATCGTGCACTCGCGGGCGCAGGCCGATCTCGAGCCGCTTGAGGGCGTCGAGGGAGCGACGGGGCGCGACGCGTGCCTCGAGCGGGACCAGCCGCCGGTGCCCGACTTCGTTCCCGGCACGCCTGACCCCACGCCAGAGCATCGGCGCGACGGTGCCTTCGCCGTACGACTGGGGCTCGACGAGGTGCAGGGCATCGGCGCGGAGGTCGCGCAGCGGATCGTGGCGGTCCGGGACGAGCAGCCGTTCCGGGACATGGCCGACGTGTCCCGACGAGCCGGGCTGACGGTCACCCAGATGGAGTCGCTGGCGACGGCGGGCGCGTTCGACGCGTTCGGGCTGTCGCGGCGCCAGGCGCTGTGGAGTGCGGGCTACGTCCAGAGCCTCGACCAGCTCGAGGGCACCGCGGTCGAGACGCCCCCGCCGATGCTGCCGGGCATGAGCGAGGTCGAGGTCACGATGGCCGACCTGTGGGCGACCCATATCTCGCCGGAGACCCATCCGATCGAGCACCTCCGGCCGTTGCTGCAGGGTGAGGGGATCTTGTCGGTCACCGACTCGTTCGTCGCCGAGCCGGCCCGCCGGGTCAAGGTCGCGGGACTCATCACCCATCGGCAGCGCCCGGCAACGGCCGTGGGGGTCACGTTCCTCAACATCGAGGACGAGACCGGGATGCTCAACGTCGTGTGCTCCGAGGCGTTGTGGAAGCGCTACCGGACCGTCGGGCGCAATGCCGCCGGAATGGTCATTCGGGGCATCCTCGAGCGCAGCCCCGAGGGGGTCACCAACCTCGTGGCCGACAAGCTCATGCGGATCGAGGAGGTCTATCCCGAGGCGGGCCGGGCCATCCCGGCCAAGCACCGCGGTCGCGACTTCCAATAACCGGTGACGGGTGGGTTGCGTGTTGCCGTGACCCCTTCCTCACGGTGCGTGAACCAGGCGTTGACGGGATGGACGTCAGCATGGGAGCGCCGGCTGCGGGCTCGGACGGGACGGCCACGTCGAGTCACCGAACCTAGGTGACTCGTCAGCGGATCTGCGTGACTCGTCAGCGGATGGAGGATTACTTAGGGTTGACGTGACTTTAAGTGGGCACTAGGCTCCCCTTAGAGTCACGTCCACCTTAAGTAGGAAGCCGTTCCCATGACGATGCATGCGTCGATCGACCAGCGGGTGTCCCTCGCCGTCTCGACCGTCATCTTCGCGCTGCGTCAACACCCCGAGACCGGGTTGGCGACGCTTTGGCTCCCGCTGGTGCGCCGGATCCGCGAGCCGTACGAAGGACAGTGGGCACTGCCCGGCGGACCCCTGGAGGCCGACGAGGACCTCGCCGCGAGCGCCCGCCACACCCTCGAGCGGACGACGGGTCTGACCCCCAACTACCTCGAGCAGCTGTACGCCTTCGGCAACGTCGACCGCTCGCCCGACGACCGGGTCGTCTCGATCGTCTACTGGGCGCTCGTGCAGCCCCACGAGGTCGCGCGGGCCGTCGACGGCGAGAACGTCGAGTGGTTCGTCGCCGACGAGCTGCCGCCGCTGGCGTTCGACCACTCCGCGATCGTCGACTACGCCCTGACCCGGCTGCGCGCCAAGATCACGTACACACCCATCGCGCACGCGTTCCTGCCCCCCGAGTTCACCCTCGCCGACCTGCGTGCCGTCCACGAGGCCGTGCTGCGGACCACGCTGGACCCGGCCAACTTCCGCCGGCAGGCGCTCGCGACCAAGACCCTCGTCCCCACCGGCACGTGCCTGCAGGGCACGAGCCATCGACCCCCCGCGCTGTTCCGCTTCGAGGCCCGCGCCCCCATCCCCGCCCCCGAGGAGCGCAGATGAGTTCCGTCAACACCCAGATCGTCGACCAGCCCACCCAGAGCTGTGACGTCGAGCTCGCGAAGGGGCCGTGGGAGTTCGACACGTTCCCCGGCTACGGCCCCGGCGCGTCCGAGGACGACGTCATCCCCGAGCCGGTCGTGCGACCCGGGCAGCTCCCGGCCGCCTACCAGCGCATGAGCGACCAGGAGCTGCACGCCCGGATCGCGGCGGCCAAGGAGACGCTCGGCGACCGGCTGGTCATCCTGGGGCACTTCTACCAGCGCGACGAGGTCATCCAGTACGCCGACTTCGTCGGGGACTCGTTCCAGCTCGCCAACGCTGCGCTGACCAAGCCCGACGCCGACACGATCGTGTTCTGCGGCGTCCACTTCATGGCCGAGACCGCCGACATCCTGGCGCGCCCCGAGCAGAAGGTCATCCTGCCCAACCTCGCCGCCGGCTGCTCGATGGCCGACATGGCCGACGAGGACTCGGTCGAGGCGTGCTGGGAGGAGCTGACCGAGATCTACGGCACCGAGCCGGACGCCGACGGCAAGCAGCCGATCATCCCGGTGACCTACATGAACTCCTCGGCCGCCCTCAAGGCGTTCTGCGGCCGGCACGGCGGCATCGTGTGCACGTCGTCGAACGCCGCGACGGTCCTCGAGTGGGCCTTCGAGCGCGGCCAGCGGGTGCTGTTCTTCCCCGACCAGCACCTGGGCCGCAACACCGCCAAGGCGATGGGCATCCCGCTGGAGCTCATGCCCATGTGGAACCCCCGCAAGCCGTTCGGCGGCAACACAGAGGCCGAGCTCGCCGACGCGCGGGTCATCCTGTGGCACGGCTTCTGCTCGGTGCACAAGCGTTTCACGGTGGCGCAGATCGACAAGGCCCGCGCTGAGCACCCGGGCGTCAAGGTCATCGTGCACCCCGAGAGCCCCATGCCCGTCGTCGACGCCGCGGACGCCGCCGGCTCGACCGACGCGATCCGCAAGTTCGTCATCGCCTCCGAGCCCGGCGACACGATCGCGATCGGCACCGAGATCAACATGGTCAACCGGCTCGCGGCGGAGTTCCCGGACCGGACGATCTTCTGCCTCGACCCCGTCGTCTGCCCGTGCTCGACGATGTACCGGATCCACCCGGGCTACCTCGCCTGGACCCTTGACGGCCTGGTCGCCGGCGAGGTCCACAACCAGATCGTCGTCCCCGACGCGATCGCCACCGACGCCAAGGTCGCGCTCGAGCGAATGCTCGCCGCGCTCCCGAAGTAAGGACGGACCATGACCGGACGCATCATCGTCGTCGGCAGCGGGATCGCGGGTATGACCGCGGCGCTCGAGGCCGCGGACTCATACGACGTCACGCTCCTGACCAAGGCCGATCTCGCCCAGAGCAACACCCGGTACGCCCAGGGGGGCGTCGCGGTCGTGATCGACGCGATGGCCGACCCGGGCGCGCCCCGGCTCGGCGACACCGTCGAGTCGCACGTCGCCGACACGCTCGTCGCGGGCGCCGGGCTGAGCGATCCGGAGACCGTGCGCATCCTGTGCGAGGAGGGGCCCGAGGTCATCGACGAGCTGATCGCGCGCGGTGTCCAGTTCGACCGCCACGACGGCGAGCTGTCCCACGGCCTCGAGGCCGCCCATGCGTACGCCCGCATCCTGCACGCCGGCGGGGATGCGACGGGGGCCGGCATCGCGTACGCCCTGATCGACGGCATCCGGGAGAGCCGCGTCAAGGTACTCGAGCAGACCACCGTCGTCGACCTGGTCCTGGAGAACGGCTCGGTCGTGGGCGTTCGGCTGCTCGGGGGCGAGGAGCTCCGGGCCGAGGCCGTCATCCTGGCGACCGGGGGAGCGGGACAGCTCTACCCCTGCACGACCAACCCCGAGGTCGCGACGGCCGACGGCCTCGGCATGGCGCTGCGTGCGGGCGCGATCGCGGCGGATCTGGAGTTCTACCAGTTCCACCCCACGTCGCTCGATGCTCCTGGCAATTTCCTCGTCTCCGAGGCGGTCCGCGGCGAGGGGGCGGTCCTGATCGACGCCGATGGCAAGCGGTTCATGCTCGACGTCCACCCCGACGCCGAGCTCGCGCCCCGCGACGTCGTCGCGCGGGGGATCGCGCAGCAGATGAAGGCAAAGAATCATGGTCCGGTCTGCCTGGATGCGACCGCCTTGGGGGCGGATTTCCTCGCCGAGCGGTTCCCCAACATCGACGCCGCCTGCCACGCGCAGGGCTACGACTGGGGCGTCGTGCCGATCCCCGTGACCCCCGCCGCGCACTACTACATGGGCGGCGTCCGCACCGACGAGTGGGGACGTACGTCGGTCCCCGGGCTGTACGCGATCGGGGAGGCCGCGTGCAACGGACTGCACGGCGCCAACCGGCTGGCGTCCAACTCGCTGCTCGAGGGCGCCGTCTACGGCACCCGCGTCGTGGAGGCGATCAAGGACCCGAAGCCCGTCGTCCCGTTCGCCGACGACTGGATGCCCCCGCTCGACCTCGACCTGTCCGAGGACGCCGACGCCGAGGACGTCAGTCGCGCCGACCTGCAGCAGATCATGTGGGACGCCGCCGGCCTGGCCCGCAACGGCACCGACCTCGAGCAGGCCGCCGCCGAGCTGTGCCGGTGGAAGTCGCCCGCAGTGACCGACGCCAAGGCCGCGGAGGACGCCAACCTCCTGGTCGTCGCCCGGGCGGTGATCGCCAGCGCCCTCGCCCGCCGGGAGTCCCGCGGCGGCCACTACCGGACGGACTTCCCGCAGACCGATCCCACCCAGGCCAACCACTCCTCGATCGCCTCGACCCAAGGCAGGGCACATGCTTGAGCGCCGACAGATCCAGCGCGTCGTCGACGCGGCCCTTGACGAGGACGCGCCGTTCGGCGACCTGACCTCGCAGACCCTCGTGCCCGCCACCGCCGTGGCGCACGCCGAGCTCGTCGCACGCGAGCCCGGTGTCTTCGCCGGCGCGGAGGTGTTCGAGATCGCGATGACGACCCTCGACCCGGCCGTCAAGGTCACGCTCGAGCGCGGCGACGGCGACAGCTTCGACACGGGGGCCGTCCTGGCTCGGGTCGAGGGACCCGCCCGCGCGGTCCTGCAGGCCGAGCGCGTCGCGCTCAACCTCGCGCAGCGGATGACGGGCATCGCGACACTGACCCGGACGTACGTGGCCGCGGTCGCCGGCACCGGCGCACGGGTCGTCGACACCCGCAAGACCACGCCCGGGCTGCGTGCCCTCGAGCGGCACGCCGTGCGTTGCGGTGGTGGTCACAACCACCGCTACTCGCTGTCGGACGCCGTCATGGCCAAGGACAACCACCTCGCGGTCATCCCCGACCTCACCGCCGCGCTGCGCCAGGCCGCGATCGACCTGCCGCACACGACCCACATCGAGGTCGAGGTCGACCGGCTCGAGCAGATCGACGCCGTCCTGGCGTCCGAGGCCGTCGGGACGATCATGCTCGACAACTTCAGCCTCGAGGACCTGCGCGCAGGGGTCGAGCAGATCGCGGGTCGTGCCCTGGTCGAGGCAAGCGGCGGCATCACGCTCGACACGATCGCGGACGTCGCCCGGACCGGCGTCGACGTCATCTCGGTCGGCGCGCTGACCCACAGCGTCCGCGCCCTCGACCTCGGGCTCGACATCACCGTCTCGTGATCTACCTCGACGAGGCCGCCACGACTCCCGTCAAGCGGGAGGTCCTCGAGGCGATGTGGCCCTACCTGGGGCCCGAGTTCGGCAATCCCTCGAGCCACCACGAGGTGGGGGAGTCAGCCCGGGAGGCGTTGGAGCAGGCGCGCGCCGAGGTGGCGTCGATGCTGGGCGCCCGGCCGTCGGAGATCACGTTCACCTCGGGCGGCACGGAGTCCGACAACGCCGCGGTCAAGGGCATCGCCCTCGCCTCGGCGGGCCGGCACGTGATCGTGTCGGCGGTCGAGCACCCCGCGGTGCTGGAGTCGGCAGCCTGGCTGGGACGGCTCGGGTACGACGTCACGGTCCTGCCGGTCCGGCACGACGGCCGGGTGGAGCCCGAGACGCTCGCCGGGTCCCTGCGGGACGACACGGCGCTGGTCAGCATCCAGCACGCCAACAACGAGGTCGGCACGATCCAGCCGATCGAGGACCTCGCCCGGGTCGTGGGGGAGCGGGGAGTTCCGTTCCACACCGACGCGGTGCAGACCGCGGGATGGCTCAACCTCGATGTGGACCGTCTCGGCGTGCAGGCCGTGAGCATCTCGGGCCACAAGCTCGGCGCGCCCAAGGGGATCGGGATCCTCTACGTTCGTCGTCGCGTCCCCTGCGAGCCGCTGCTCCACGGCGGTGGGCAGGAGGCAGGTCGTCGCTCCGGAACCGAGAACGTCGCCGCGGCGGTCGGCATTGCCGCCGCTCTGCGACTGGCCGGAGGGCCGACCGGCGACGTCGAAAACCGCCGCGACGCCTTCATCGGACGAGTCCTCGCCGAGGTCCCGGGCGCCGAGCTGACCGGCCACCCGGTCCACCGGCTCCCCGGCAGCGCGTCCTTCGTGTTCCCGGGTCGCAGCGGCGAGTCGATCCTGCTCGACCTCGAGCGCCGCGGCATCGTCAGCTCGAGCGGCTCGGCGTGTGCCGCCGGCAGCGACGAGCCGAGCCACGTGCTCACCGCGATGGGATACCCCGCCCAGATCGCCCAGACGGCGGTGCGGTTCACGTTCGGCCGCAGTACGACGGCCGACGAGCTCGACCGCGTGGCCGACGAGCTGGCCGCGCTCAGCACCTGAAATCACCCGAAAGGACTACGAGGACAGGGTCAGCGAGGGTGAGGGCGACAGGGCCAGCTCGATACTCCCACCGCTAGGCGCGGAAGCCGTGACGAAGACCTTGTCCCTGCGCGCGTCGTGCGTCGCGATAGCTCTGGTGCTTCTCGCGGGGTGCGGTGGCGGCAGCGAGCCCGATGACTGACGCCGAAGAAGACCGCGTCCGCAAGCCCGACCACCTCTCCGCCCAGCGCGATCGAGCGCCCCGAGGACGTTCGTTCCAATCCGGGGACGAGGATGGTCCCGTGGAACCCGACTACACCCCCATCGCCGACACCGAGCTCGTCCGCCAGGTCAAGGCGGTCCCGGGCGTCGCCGCCGTCGACGTGAAGTTCCGGAAGTCGTTCACCGACGGCACCGGCTACTACGGGACGGTCACGGTCGACGAGGGCGCCGACGCGGCTGCAGCGCTCGACCACACGTACGCGATCCTGCGACAGGGGCGGTTCGACGTCGTGATCACGGTGTCCGCCCGGCAGGGCAGGAAGATGGTCTTCAGTGACGCCTTCGGCCTTGCCGCGGGCGTCGAGCCCGACCTGACGGATCGCTACGGGGCCCAGCCCGGCGACGGGAAGCCGCCGGCTTCCGGCGGTTGAGCCTCGCTCGGCAGCGGCGACTACGCTGGGAGGGCGATGACCGAGCCACGCCCCACGACGTACCTCGACCATGCGGCGACGACGCCCATGGTCCCCGAGGCGATCGCCGCGCTGGCCGAGCAGATGGCCGTCACCGGCAACGCCTCGTCGCTGCACGCGTCGGGACGCGCCGCCCGGCGCACCGTCGAGGAGGCTCGAGAGCTGATCGCCGAACGGTTCGGCGCGCGGCCCAGTGAGGTCGTGTTCTGCTCCGGCGGCACGGAGGCCAACAACCTGGCGATCAAAGGCCTCTACTGGTCGCGGCGCGCGCAGGACCCCATCCGCCGCCGCATCGTGTTCAGCTCGATCGAGCACCATGCGCTGCTCGACCCCGTCACATGGCTCGCGAAGCACGAGTGCGCCGACGTCGAGATGACCCCCGTCGACAAGCACGGGCGCATCCTGGTCGACGACCTGCGCACCGCGGTCGAGCGTGACCCGGCGAGCATCACGGCCGTCACGACGATGTGGGCCAACAACGAGATGGGCACGATCCAGCCGATCGCCGACGTCGTGGAGATCGCCAGGGCGTACGACATCCCGGTTCACAGCGACGCCGTGCAGGCCGCCGGATACCTGCCGCTCGACTTCGCCGGCAGCGGGCTGGACGCCATGACGATCACGGCGCACAAGCTCGGGGGACCCGTCGGCGTCGGTGCCCTGGTGATCGGCCGCGAGATCGACGCGACCCCGCTGCTGCACGGCGGTGGGCAGGAGCGCGACCTGCGTTCCGGGACCGTGAGCGTCCCGCTGATCGCCGCCTTTGCCGCCGCCGTCGACGTGACCCTCGACCGGCAGAACGCGACCGTCGCGCGGATCGAGGCGCTCCGCCGCCGCCTCGTCGAGGGCATCGTCCGGGTCGTCCCCGACGCGATCGTCAACGGCGATCCGGAGTCGGGCCCCGACCACCGCCTGCCCAACATCGCGCACGTCACGTTCCCGGGCTGCGAGGGCGACGCGATGCTGATGCTGCTCGACGCGCAGGGGATCGAGTGCTCCACCGGCTCGGCGTGTGCCGCCGGGGTGCCCCAGCCCAGCCACGTGCTGCTCGCGATGGGCTACGACGAGGTCGCGGCCCGCGGTTCGCTGCGGTTCAGCCTCGGGCACACCTCGACCGAGGCCGATGTCGACCGGCTCCTCGCCGCCCTGCCCGCGGTGCACCAGCGGGCCCAGCGCGCCTCGCTCGTGCGGAGCTCGTCGTGAGGATGGTGCTCCGATGAGGGTCGTCGCGGCGATGTCCGGCGGGGTCGACTCCGCCGTCGCGGCCGCGCGGGCGGTCGACGCGGGACACGATGTCACGGGCGTCCACCTGGCGCTGAGCCGCAACCCCCGGTCCTACCGCTCCGGCGCCCGCGGCTGCTGCTCGATCGAGGACGCCGGCGACGCCCGTCGCGCCGCCGACCAGCTCGGGATCCCGTTCTACGTGTGGGACATGAGCGAGGAGTTCGCCGACAATGTCGTCGACGACTTCATCGCGGAGTACACCGCCGGACGTACGCCCAACCCGTGCCTGCGCTGCAACGAGAAGATCAAGTTCGCCGCGGTGCTCGACCGAGCCCTGGCGCTGGGCTTCGACGCCGTCGCGACCGGCCACTACGCCCAGCTGGAGACCGCCGCGGACGGCTCGATCCAGATGCACCGGGCGATCGACATGGGCAAGGACCAGTCCTACGTCCTGGGCGTCCTGACCCAGGAGCAGCTGGCGCACTCGCTGTTCCCGCTCGGTGACACGACCAAGGACGTCGTCCGCGCTGAGGCAGCGCGCCGCGGCATCCAGGTCGCGACCAAGCCCGACAGCCACGACATCTGCTTCATCCCCGACGGCGACAACGCCGGCTGGCTCGGCGAGAAGCTCGGTCCACGGCCCGGGACGATCGTCGACGAGGACGGCACGGTCCTGCGCGAGCACGACGGGGCGTACGCCTTCACGATCGGCCAGCGACGTGGCCTGCGGCTCGGGATCCCCGCGGACGACGGCAAGCCGCGGTTCGTCCTGGACATCGAGCCGGTCAGCGGCACCGTCACGGTCGGCTCCCGCGACGCGCTCGCGGTCGACGCGCTGGAGTGCATCAAGCCCCTGTGGTGCGGTACGGCCCCGTCCGGGACGCTCGACTGCACCGTCCAGCTGCGTGCCCACGGCGAGGAGCACCGGGCCCGGGTCACGGTCGCCGGGCCCGACGTCCAAGTCGAGCTGATCGACCCGGCCTCTGGCATCGCCCCGGGCCAGGCCTGTGTCATCTACGCCGGCACGCGCGTCGTCGGCTCCGCCACGATCTCCACCACGACCCGGGTGGCGGTGCACTAGCGTCCACGCCGGTCCACCTGCGGCCCATTGCGGCGCGCTGGCGTCCAGGAAGTCCGCGGACGTGGACACCAAGTGCACGCCTCTCCGGGCCGCTGGACGCCAACGCACCGCCCCACCTCACAGACAGGACCTCACATGGCGCTCGCCACCGGCATCGGCTCGATGCCCGGCTCGGACTTCGCGGAGTCGCTGCGCCTCGTGCTCGACACCGTCGGGGACCTGCCGTACGTCCCGGAGCTCCCGGCCCGCGGCGTTCACGCCGGGATGATCGGCCGGACCCTCGCGGTGCTGGACGGGCTGCACGCCGATCTGCAGCCCGACGGCTGGCGGATCGGGGTGGGGGAGGGCGCCGACCTGCGCCGGGCCCGGTCGCTCCTGGCCCAGGACCTGGACGTCGCCGAGGAGCTCGCCGGCACCCGGCAGGGCCCGCTCAAGCTCCAGGTCACCGGCCCCCTGACCCTGGCCGCGACGGTCGAGCGTCCGCGCGGTGACAAGATGCTCGCCGACCACGGTGCCCGGCGGGAGATCAGCGAGTCCCTCGCCCAAGGGCTCCGGACCCACGTCGCAGACGCGCGCCGCCGGTTCCCGGACGCCGATCTCGTGGTGCAGGTCGACGAGCCGGCGATCAACGCGGTCCTCACCGGGGGGATCCCCACCGCCAGCGGGTTCTCCCGCCACCGCAGCGTCCACCCGCCGGAGGCCGACGCGCTGCTGCGGACCGTCGTGGAGGCGATCACCGACTCCGGCGCCCGCGCGGCGGTCCACTCCTGCGGGCCGGACGTGCCCGTCGACCTGCTGGCGGGGGCCGGGTTCAGCGCGATCTCGTTCGACCTCGGCCAGGTCCGTCCTGCCGACATCTGGGCGGAGTCGTTCGAGCGCGGGGTCGATCTGTGGTTCGGCGTGGTCCCGTCGACCGACATGCCGGGCGTCACCGGCAAGGCCCTGGCCGAGCGGGTCGCCACGTTCTTCGGCCACTTCGGCTTCGACGAGGACACGTACGCGCCCCGCCTCGTCGTGACTCCCACGTGCGGCCTGGCCGGAGCGTCACCCGACTGGGTGCGCACGGCGCTCGGCGGGGCGTACGAGGTCGCGGAACGGCTGTCGGGTCACTGAGGCCGGGCGCGCCCGGCCGAACAGGAAACCGTCGCGGGTCGAGGATAAAGTCGAGGCATGGCCAGCGATGACGACCTGAGGCAGCGGCACAAGTGGTTGTCGGAGTCGATCCAGGAGCATCGCGAGCGCTACTACGTCGACGACTCGCCCACGGTCTCCGATGCCGAGTACGACCAGCTGATGCGGGAGCTCGAGGGGCTGGAGGACGAGCTCCCCGAGCTGCGCACCCCGGACTCTCCGACCCAGACCGTCGGTGGCTTCGCCTCGTCCTCGTTCGAGGCCTACGAGCACCGTGAGCGGCTCCTGAGCCTCGACAACGCCTTCTCGGTCGAGGAGCTCGAGGCCTGGCACGCCCGAGTCGTCAAGGAGGGGGTGACGGACGCCGAGTTCCTGTGCGAGCTCAAGGTCGACGGGCTCGCGATCTCGCTGACGTACGAGGACGGACGGCTGACCCGCGGGGTCACCCGCGGCGACGGCCGGGTCGGTGAGGACGTGACCAACAACGTCCGCACGATCAAGGTGATCCCGCACCAGCTGACCCCGTCCGACGACTACCCGATCCCGGCTTACGTCGAGATCCGCGGCGAGGTGTTCTTCCCGACGCAGGAGTTCGAGGACTTCAACGCCGCGTGGGCCGAGTCCGGCAAGACCCCGTTCTCCAACCCGCGCAACGCCGCGGCCGGCACGCTGCGGATGAAGGACGCCTCGGTCACGGCGGGCCGCCCCCTGTCGATGGTGTGCCACGGACTGGGCTACCGCGAGGGGTTCACGCCCGCCCGGCAGAGCGAGGCGTACGACGCGCTCAAGGCGTGGGGCCTGCCGACGAGCGACCGCGCCAAGGTGGTCAAGGACCTGTTGGCGGTCGAGAAGTTCATCGACCACTACGGAGAGCATCGCCACGACGTCGTCCACGAGATTGACGGCGTCGTCGTCAAGGTCGACCAGGTCGACCGGCAGCGCCGCCTCGGCTCGACCTCCCGGGCGCCGCGCTGGGCGATCGCGTGGAAGTACCCGCCCGAGGAGGTCAACACGCGGCTCCTCGACATCACGGTCAACGTCGGTCGGACCGGACGCGTGACCCCGTTCGGTGTCATGGAGCCGATCCGGGTGGCTGGATCGACGGTCCAGATGGCGACGTTGCACAACCAGCACGAGGTCAAGCGCAAGGGCGTCCTGATCGGTGACATGGTCGTGCTCCGCAAGGCCGGCGACGTGATCCCCGAGATCGTCGGCCCGGTCGTGGCGCTGCGTGACGGCACCGAGCGCGAGTTCGTGATGCCGACCGACTGCCCGTCCTGCGGAACGCCGCTGGCCCCGTCCCGGGAGGGTGACAAGGACATCCGCTGCCCCAACACGCGGTCGTGCCCCTCACAGCTGCGCGAGCGGCTGACGCACGTCGGCAGTCGCGGGGCGTTCGACATCGAGGTATTCGGCTGGGAGGGCGCGACGGCACTGCTCGAGGCCGGCGTCCTCGTCGACGAGGGTGGGCTGTTCGCGCTGACCGAGGAGCAGCTGCTGGGGGTCCCGCTCTACACCCGCGCGGCCAAGAAGAAGGAGATCGAGGCCGGTGCCGCGGAGCGGGTGCTCAGCGCCAACGGCATCGCGCTGCTCAAGAATCTCCAGACCGCCAGGACCCAGCCTCTGTGGCGGGTGCTCGTGGCGCTGTCGATCCGCCACGTGGGCCCCACGGCCGCGCGTGCGCTGGCGACCCACTTCGCCACGATGGAGGCCATTCGTGCGGCGTCGGTCGAGGAGCTGTCAGCCGTCGACGGCGTCGGACCCACGATCGCCGAGGCGGTCATCGAGTGGTTCGACGTCGACTGGCACTGCGGCATCGTGGACCAGTGGGCCAAGGCGGGGGTCGTGATGCGCGACGAGCGCGACGAGTCAATCGTCCGTACCCTCGAGGGGCTGACGATCGTCGTGACGGGTTCGCTGGAGCGGTTCACCCGCGACTCGGTCAAGGAGGCCATCATCGCCCGCGGCGGCAAGGCCTCCGGCTCGGTGTCCAAGAAGACCGACTACGTCGTCGTGGGCGACAACGCGGGGACCAAGGCCGACAAGGCCGAGGAGCTCGGCCGGCCGATCCTCGACGAGGAGGCCTTCGAGAAGCTCCTGGCCGAAGGTCCGGCTGCGGCTGACGCCTGACCACCCTCATACTGATCCCATGCTGCAGATCCGCCCGAGCTGCGAGTGCTGCGACCGTGACCTCGCCCCGGAGTCGCCTGACGTCCTGATCTGCACCTACGAGTGCACGTGGTGCCGCGAGTGCGCCGACACGATCCTGCACGGCGTGTGTCCCAACTGCGGCGGCGAGCTCGTACGTCGTCCGGTCCCGTCGGCGCGTCGCCTGGCGCAGGACCCGCCGTCGACGGTTCGCGTGTTCAACCCCGACTGCCGGACGGTGCGCGCGTGAACGACGCCGATCTGGCGCGGACCGTGCAGGCGATCTTCGACGCCGACGACCCCGCGGACGGTCTCGACCGCAGCGACGGCCTCGGCGAGGACCATCACGTCGAGTCGCTGCGGATCGTTCCCGGCGACGACGGCTTCGACGACCTCGAGGTCACGATCGTCGGCGGCGGCCGTGTGGTCCGGCGCCTGCTGTTCGACCGGACCTGGCGGGCCGAGAGCGGCCTCGTCGACCCGCATGCGTGCGCCGCCTATGTCGTCGCGAAGTGGCGCTCTTCCCGCCTCGACCGGGTCCGGCCCACGTACGCCGAGCTCGAGCTGCGCCGGCGCCACGCGGGTGCCGGCCGCACCCGGACCGGCGTGCTCGAGGCCGTCGGCGAGGACGGCAAGCCGTTCTTCGTCCACGTGACGCCGCAGGAGTGGCGACAGTTCGCCGCCGGCCGACCCGACCCGGTCGCCGACCTCGAGAAGTGGATCGGCGCGCGGTGGGACGACGAGGCGCACATCGTGTTCTTCCGTGGGAGCTTCCACTGCTCGGTCCGGGCCGAGCTGCCGCCGGTCCGCAGCAGACTCCTGCGAGAGGGCGCGACCGGCTAGTGCCTCCTCGGTCCCCGCTGCCGCCGCGTCACGGGCTCGGCGCGGCCTGGCTGCGCACGCCGGACCGCGACAAGCCCCGGCCCGAGCCGTGGCCCACGATGGGTGCCTGGCTCCGGCACCGGCTGCCCGAGCGGGTCGACGTCACGCAGATGCTGGCCGCGGAACGGTTCGTGTACGACACGGGGCTCCCCGTTGCCGAGGAGCACGCCTACGAGCCGCACACGTTTGTGTGGTTCCACCGCGACCTGCCCGAGGAGACCCACGTACCGGGCCGGATCCACGTCGTGCACCGCGACGAGCGACTGGTCGTGGTCGACAAGCCTGCGTTCCTGTCGTCGATCCCGCGGGGACGGCACGTCCGGCAGAGCGTCGTCGTCCGGCTGCGTGACGAGCTGGGGCTGCCGGAGCTGTCGCCCCTGCACCGGCTGGACCGGGTCACCTCGGGGCTGCTGATGCTGGCCACGGAGCGCCGGTGGCGCGGGGCCTACCAGTCGATGTTCCAGGACGGCACGGTCCGCAAGACCTACTGGGCGCTGGCGCCGCTGCGCGACGACCTTGAGCTGCCCGTCGTGATCCGCAACCACGTGGCGAAGCGTCGCGGCATGTGGCAGGCGGAGGTCGTGCCGGGAGCGCCCGTCAACGCGCAGACCGAGGTCGTGCTAGAGCGGGTCGTCGGTGATCGAGGGATCTACCGGCTCAGCCCGTCGACCGGCCGCACCCACCAGCTGCGCATCCACCTGGCGGGGCTGGGCATCCCGATAGTCGGCGACCCGCTGTATCCGACCGTGCTGGACATCGAGGTCGACGACTTCTCGGTCCCGCTGCAGCTGCTCGCCGGGGAGCTGTCCTTCACCGACCCGGTCGACGGAACGCATCGGGACTTCCGCAGCGTCCGGTCCCTGCCGCTCAGCGCGGACTAGGAGAACAAGGCTTACGCCTCGTCGCGGAGGAGGGCCCCGAACACCGCGATCGCGATGACGGCGAAGCCGATGCCCCACCACACGAGACCGCCGGCGGCGGCGTACAGCGCGACCGTGAGGAACAGCATGACCTGCACGACGTACCGGGTCGGGTTGTCGAGGCGCCGCATCGAGGTCGGTGCCATCCACTGCGCCCAGATGCCGATCGCGACCATCGCGAGGAAGACCCCGACGGCCCAGCCCTGCCACCCGTCCGCGAAGCCGTGACCGGCCAGGACCAGCAGCACGACCATCGCCAGCTCGACGAAGAAGGCAACGGCATCGAGCGGACCGAGGTCCATGGGTTTCTCAGGAGGCACCCCCTCAACTTAGTGGTGCACCCACGACGCCACGAACGCCCCCGCGATAGGCGTGCCAGCACGACGCCGAGGGGTGCGCCAGGGTCCAATAATTCGGCCGGAGTGGCCGCCAGCGCACCGCCACCGCCACCGCGATCCCTAGACCCCGACCCGTTTCGCGATGCTCGCGGCGAGCTCCGCGGGGCGCTCGTCCGGGATCCAGTGGCTGACGCCCTCGTAGACCTCGAGCTCGTACGGCCCGGTCACGAACTGTGGCGTCAGCTCGGCGCCACGGCGGGCGAGGGCTGCGTCCCGGTCGCTCCACACGTACGTCGTCGGGACCGACACCTTGGGGCTGAACGCTCCGGGCGACAGGAACATCGACCGGTAGTAGCCGAGCCCTCCCCTGAGCGCGCCGTCGGCGACGATCTCCTCGCGGAACGTGTCGATCATCGATCGGGTCATGCCGGCGCCGCGCAGGAGCTTCTCGCCGGCGCCCCCGCGCTGGCTCAGCAGGTGCTCGGGCACGAACGGCAGCTGGAACAGCAGCATGTAGTAGGACTTCAGGGCCTGCGAGCTGCTCAGCATCGACTTCAGGAACGCGCCGGGGTGCGCGACCGAGACGGCGGTCAGCGAGCTGATCCGGTCGGGGTGGTTGGCGGCGACGGACCACGCGACCGCCGCGCCCCAGTCGTGACCGACGAGGTGGACTGGGCCGGGGCCGATGCGGTCGATCAGCGCGAGGACGTCCGAGACGAGGCCCTCGACCTTGTAGGAGAACCGCGACGAGGGACGGGCGCCGGGGGAGTAGCCGCGCTGGTCGAGGGCGTACGTCCGCAGGCCCAGCTCGTTGAGCCGCTCCGTGACACCGCCCCACGACGTGGCCCGCTGGGGGAACCCGTGGAGCAGGACGACGGGTGTCCCGTCGAGCGGGCCGCTGTCGATCACGTCGAACGTGTAGGGGCCCTTGGTGAACTGGGAGATCCGCGTCGTCATGTCGTCATCCTGACAGAGAACGCTGTTATCCGGTGGGCGCGATGCCCGGTCGGACGGCGGTCCGGCGATCACTAGGATGGATCTGCAGCCCCCGAACCCCACCCGCAAGGAATCGCATGTCTGAGCCCGACAAGGGTATTTCGCGTGACGACGTCGTCCATCTGGCCGGCCTCGCCCGCATCGACCTCAGCGAGGCCGAGCTCGAGCACCTCGCGTCCGAGCTCCCCGCGATCCTGGACTATGTCGCCAGCGTCCAGGAGGCGGCCGGCGACGACGTCCCGGCGATGAGCCACCCCGTCCCGGTCGACAACGTCTTCCGTGAGGACGTCGTCCGTCCGAGCCTGAGTCCCGAGGCCGCTCTCGCCGGCGCCCCGGCCTCGGACCAGCAGCGCTTCCTCGTGCCCAAGATCCTGGGGGAGTCATGACAGACCTGACCCGGCTCACTGCCGACGAGATCGCCCGCGGGCTGTCCGCCCGCGAGTTCACCTCTGCCGAGGTGACGCAGGCCAACCTGGACCGCATCGCCGCGGTCGACGGTGACATCCACGCCTTCCTGCACGTCGACGCCGACGGCGCGCTCGCGACCGCCCGTGACATCGACGACCGACGCGGCAAGGGCGAGCAGCTGTCCTACCTCGCCGGCGTCCCGATCGCGGTCAAGGACGTCCTCGCGACCGAGGGCCTGCCCACCACGTGCGGCTCCAAGATCCTCGAGGGCTGGATCCCGCCCTACGACGCGACCGTGACGGCCAAGATCAAGGCCGCCGGACTGCCGATCCTCGGCAAGACCAACATGGACGAGTTCGCGATGGGCTCGTCGACCGAGCACTCGGCCTACGGGCCGACCCGCAACCCCTGGGACCGCACCCGCATCCCCGGCGGTTCGGGCGGTGGCTCGGCCGCGGCCGTGGCGGCGTTCGAGGCGCCCCTCGCGGTGGGCACCGACACGGGGGGCTCGATCCGTCAGCCCGGCGCCCTGACCGGCACGGTCGGCGTCAAGCCGACCTACGGCGGCATCAGCCGCTACGGTCTCGTCGCGATGGCCAGCAGCCTGGACCAGGCCGGGCCCGTCACCCGTACGGTCCTGGACGCGGCGCTGCTGCACGAGCTGATCGCGGGCCACGACCCGATGGACTCCACCAGCATCCCCGAGCCGGTCCCGGCCGTCGTTGCCGCGGCTCGCCGCGCCGACGTCAAGGGCCTCAAGATCGGCATCGTCACGGAGCTGGGCGGCGACGGCTTCCAGCCGGGCGTCCGGGCCCGCTTCGACGACGCCGTCGAGCTGCTGACGTCCGCCGGTGCCGAGGTAGTCGAGGTCTCGATCCCGAGCCTGAAGTACGCCCTGGGCGCCTACTACCTCGTCATGCCGAGCGAGGCGAGCAGCAACCTCGCCAAGTTCGACGCGATGCGCTACGGCGTCCGCGTCCCGCCGGCCGGGGTCGACGACCCCAGTGCCGAGCAGGTCATGTCCTCGAGCCGCGACGCCGGCTTCGGCGACGAGGTCAAGCGCCGCATCATCCTGGGGACGTACGCCCTCTCGAGCGGCTACTACGACGCCTACTACGGCTCGGCCCAGAAGGTCCGGACGATCCTTGCCCGCGACTTCGCGGCGGCCTTCGCCGACGTGGACGTGCTGGTCTCGCCGACGTCGCCCACCACGGCGTACCCGCTGGGCGAGAAGCTCGACGACCCGCTCGCGATGTACCTCGGCGACGTCGCCACGATCCCGGCCAACCTGGTCGGCATTCCCGGCCTGTCGCTCCCGGTCGGCCTGGCCGACGAGGACGACCTGCCCGTAGGACTGCAGTTCCTCGCGCCGCAGAAGGCCGACGACAGGCTCTACAACGCCGCCGCCGCCCTCGAGCGGCTGCTCGAGGAGAAGTGGGGCGGCACCCTGCTCGCGAAGGCGCCCCAGCTGGAGGAAGTGCGATGACTAGCCATGAAGCAAGCACGGTCCTGGTGCCCGTGGACGAGGCGCTGACCCGCTACCAGCCGGTCATGGGGCTCGAGATCCACATCGAGCTCAACACCGCGACGAAGATGTTCTGCGGCTGCCCCACCGAGTTCGGCGCCGAGCCCAACACGCAGGTCTGCCCCGTGTGCCTGGCGCTGCCGGGCGCCCTGCCGGTCGTCAACCAGAAGGCCGTCGAGTCCGCGATCCGCATGGGCCTGGCGCTCAACTGCGAGATCGCCGAGTGGTGCCGCTTCGCGCGCAAGAACTACTTCTATCCCGATCAGCCGAAGAACTTCCAGACGTCGCAGTATGACGAGCCGATCGCCTACGAGGGCTGGACCGACGTCGTCGTCGACGGCGAGACCTACCGGATCGAGATCGAGCGCGCCCACATGGAGGAGGACACCGGCAAGTCGCTGCACGTGGGTGGCTCCACGGGACGCATCCACGGCGCCGACTACTCCCTCGTCGACTACAACCGGGCCG
>JAOPXL010000116.1 GCA_025965175.1 Aeromicrobium sp. | reverse complement strand
CGGCCACCGATGCCCTCACCGCCGGCGGCCTGTCCACCGGCCTGGCGGGACAGGTTGCCGCCCCAGCCGCGGAGGCGCTGGGTCTGGTACTGCAGCTGGGCGAGCTCGACCTGGGCCTTGCCCTCCTTGCTCTTGGCGTGCTGGGCGAAGATGTCGAGGATCAGCGCGGTGCGGTCGACGACCTTGACCTTGCAGCGGTCCTCGAGGTTGCGCAGCTGGCTGGGCGCGAGCGCACCGTCACAGATGACGGTGTCGGCGCCGGTCGCCTCGACCGCGGCCCGCAGGTCCTCGACCTTGCCCGAGCCGATGTACGTCGCAGGGTCCGGCTTCTGCCGCCGCTGGATCAGGGCGTCCAGCACCTCTGAGCCCGCCGTCTCGGCGAGCAGCTTGAGCTCGGCCATCGAGTTCTCGGCCTCCTCGACCGTGCCGTCGGTCCATACCCCGACGAGGACGACACGCTCGAGGCGGAGCTGGCGGTACTCGACCTCGGTGATGTCCTCGAGCTCGGTGCGGAGGTTGACGACACGTCGCAGGGAGTTGCGTTCCTCGAGCTCGAGGCCCTCGGTGCCGGGTGTCGTCGGTTCGTACGTCTGCTCTGTCATGCAGTCCAATCCATGGTGCCCCGCGCGACGATCTCGGCGGGGCCGGTGAGGGTGATGTGGTTGCCGGCGTCCCAGCTGACGTGGACGGTGCCACCGGGCACGTCGACCCGGTAGGTCGTGGGTCGTACGGCCTGGTCGGCGACCGCGGTGGCCACGGCGACGGCGCAGGCGCCGGTGCCGCAGGAACGCGTCTCCCCCGAGCCTCGTTCGTGCACCCGCATCGCGACGTGGTGCTCGCCCTCGCGGACGACGAACTCGATGTTGACACCTTCGGGATAGACCGACTCGTCGTAGGCGGGCTCCGCCAGCAACGTGCCGGCGTCACCCAGCCGGTCGACGAAGGCGACAGCATGGGGGTTACCTGTACGAACATCCTGGGCCTCCCAGGTGTTCCCGTCGGCCGAGACCTTGGAGACGCCCTGCACGACCGGGACGCCCATGTCGACCGAGATCGCGTCCCCGTCGATCGACACCCGCTTGTCCCCGTCGCGGGTCCCGACGACGAACGAGGTGGCGGCGTCCACGAGTCCCTCCTGCACCAGGTGCAGGGCGAAGACCCGGACCCCGTTGCCACACATCTCGCTGACCGAACCGTCGGCGTTGCGGTAGTCCATGAACCACTCGCCGGCCGAGTCGATCCCGATCGCGGAAGACCGAATGACCCGCAGGACGCCGTCGGCCCCGATGCCCCGGCGACGGTGGCACAGTGCCGCGATGAAGCCGGCGTCGAGGTCGCCGTGGACCGTGCCGTCATGGTCCGGGAGCAGCACGAAGTCGTTCTCGGTGCCGTGTCCCTTGAGCCATGCAAAAGCCATGCCTCGCAGTCTACGCGCGCGCCACGACCGTCATGGCTTGATCGACGAGCGTCTCGGCGTCGTACGGCAGCCAGGTGATGCGGGGGTCCTTGGTGAACAGGCGGTCCTGGCGGCGGGCGAACTTGCGGGTCCCGGTGATGGTCGCCTCCTTCGCCGCGTCCTCGGTCATCTCCCCGCGCAGGACGGCCAGGATCTGCTGATAGCCGATGGCCTTGCCGGACGTCAGCCCGTCCTCCAGCCCGGCACCCACCAGACGCCGCACCTCCTCGACGAAGCCGTCGGCCCACATCCGCTCGACCCGCTCGGTCAGGCGTACGTCGAGGACGTCGCGGGGCACCCGCAGCCCCAGCAGGGTCACGGGGTGGATCGCCTCGTACGCCGGCATCGTCGCGACGAAGGGCTCCCCCGTCAGCTCGATGACCTCCAGCGCGCGTACGACCCGGCGGTCGTTCGTCGGCAGGATCTGCGCGGCGGCGGCGGGGTCCCGGCGGGCCAGCTCGGCGTGCAGCGCATCGGGCCCCCGGGCCGCCAGCTCGGCGGCCCACCGCGCACGGACCGCGGGATCCGTGCCGGGGAACTCCAGCGGGTCGAGGACCGCGCGGACGTACAACGCCGACCCGCCCACCAGCACCGGGGTGACGCCCCGCGCGTGGCAGTCCGCGATCGCGGCGCGGGCCCAGCCCTGGAACTCGGCCACGGTCGACGTCTGGGTCACGTCCAGGACATCGAACAGGTGATGTGGGACCGCGCCCCGCTCCTCGGCCGACGGCTTCGCGGTGCCGATGTCCATGCCCCGGTAGAGCTGCATCGAGTCGGCGTTGACGATCTCCGCAGCGCCCAGCCGTTGCGCGATCGCCACCGCGAGGGCGGACTTGCCGGAGGCCGTCGGACCGACGACGGCCACGATGTGATCGACCGGAGACATGCCCGAATTGTCGCAGTACGCTGAGCGCCACACCGGGGCGGTTCCGCGCCCCGTCCCGGACACGGACCGGACAAGGATGGGAGCCATGGGTTTCCTCGACAAGCTCAAGAAACACGCCCCTGAGCTCAAGGACAAGGCCGCCGACCTCGCCGCCAGCCACAACGAGAAGATCGACCAGGGCATCGACGAGGTTGCCGACCTGGCCAGCAACTGGACGAAGCACAAGTACGACGACAAGGTCGACACCGCGGCGGACAAGGCCAAGGATGTTGCCGACACCCTCGCCGAGGAGGCAAGAAGTAGCTAGCGGAGCACCCAGTCGGCCACGAAGTAGCCGACGCCGAAGGGTGCCACGTCGATGCGCAGGTGCGCGGTGACATCGGCGCCCTTCGTCATCTCGCCCAGGGTCCGCAGCGTCGGGACGCCTCGCGACCAGAGCTCGGCGCCGAGGTCGACGTCGAGCGACGCCAGCGCCTCAGGGTCTCCCTCCGCGAGTGCCGCGGCGATCGTGGCGTCGAACGCCTCGGCCCGGTCGTCGAGCGCACCCGGTGCCTTGAGGGTCCGGGTGCCGGTCCCGTCGGCCATCACGAGCAGCGCGACCCGTCCGTCGACCTCGGGGCGACCCGTCGAGTACGTCCGGGGGCCCGTCCACCCGGCCCGGTCAAGCAGCCATGCGCCGATCGTCAGGCTCAGCGGCAGGCCGTCGCCGGGGCCGCCGGCGTGGACCGTGGCTCCGTACGGCGCGAGGGTGCCACCGAAGGTCTCGTCGAGGTCGAGCGTGAGATCGACCGCGGCGTCACCCCCACCGATGACGACGATCCGGTCCGGGTCGGCTCCCAGCAGCGCAGCGACCGCCGCGTCACAGGCGGAACGGATCTCGGCGAGCTCCGCGGTCGAGCCGGGCGAGACCTGCGGGACCAGCAGCGGCGGGTGCGGGCACACCGCGACGGCAACGATCACGGGTGGAAGGCTACCCGCCGTGGCACGATGGGGCCGTGTTCGACTCCGCGGGGCTGCCGCCCTATCCCCCGCAGCACAACGCGTGGGAGTTCCCTCCGCCGCCGGTCGACAAGCATTGGCTGTGGATCGCGATCCTCGCCGCGGTGACCGGGCTCGTCGCGGCGGTCGCGATGGCCACGACGGCGATCGTGCTCGGCTCCCGGGACTTCCCGGGCCTCATCCAGGACTCCGACGTCACGGCCGTCATCGCCGACGAGTGCGAGCTGATGCGTGACACCGTCGAGTCCCTCCCGGTCGACGGGACCGTGCGTCAGCAGGTGGCGGCCCTGGCCGACCAGGACCGCGCGGTCCGCATCATGCTCGGCGACATCCGCTCCGACTCCGGCATCGACATCAGTGCCGACCGCCCGACCGAGGCCTGGCTCGCGGACTGGGAGCGGCTGCTGCTGGCCCGCGAGGCGTACGCCGCGCAGCTCGTCGACGGCCGCACCGCTGACCTGCGGGTCCCGGTCGACGAACATGGTGACGAGATCTACCTGCGGATGAACGACGTGTGGGCCGAGGGCACGGTCTGCGAGGTGCCACCGGCACTGTTGTCGCCCTATCCCGAGACCGACTCAGCCTGAGTCGCGCGCGGCCTTCTTGGCTGCCTGCTTGAACGCGCGGACCTTGGCGAGCGAGTCGGGGTCGACGACGTCCGCGACCGAGCGGAAGCCCTTGCGCCCGTAGTCGCCGACCACCGTGGTCCACCCGCGTGGCTTGACGTCGAGCTGCTTGGCCAGCAGCGCCGTGAAGATCTTGGCCTTCTGCTCGCCGAATCCCGGCAGGGCCTTGAGCCGCTTCAGCAGCTCCTCACCAGTTCGCGCCTCGGTCCAGATCCGCGCGGTCTCACCGTCGTACTCATCCACGACGACCGTGGCCAGGGCCTGCAGCCGCCCCGCCATCGATCGGCCGTAGCGGTGGATCGCCGGCGGTGTCGCGCAGAGCTCGGCGAACGCCTCGGGCTCGGCGGCGGCGATCGCGGCCGGGTCGAGCGTGCCGAAGCGGTCCAGCACCTTGGCCGGGCCGGCGAACGCCCGCTCCATCGGGAACTGCTGGTCCAAGAGCATCCCGCAGATGAGGGCGAACGGGTCGTTTGTCAGGACCTCGTCGGCGTACGGGTCCTGCGCGATCTGGATGGCCATGGCTCCAAG
This sequence comes from Aeromicrobium sp., assembly GCA_025965175.1. Classification (GTDB taxonomy): domain Bacteria; phylum Actinomycetota; class Actinomycetes; order Propionibacteriales; family Nocardioidaceae; genus Aeromicrobium. The sequence continues at coordinate 5,245 of JAOPXL010000116.1, read as the reverse complement.
TATGTATGGCGTCCCGCGACAGGGCGGTCCTTCCATTCCCGGACCGGGTGAGAGACTGGGCGCAGAGTCCCGATGGGGCTCCCGGACGAGCGGCGCCGTACCCGGTGTGCGACAAGACGGCGCCAAGGAGAACGCGATGTCCTGGCTCGCCCTTGCCCTGTCCGGTGTCCTCGAAGCGGTCTGGGCCACGGCCCTCGGACGCTCCGACGGGCTCACCCGCCCCGTTCCGACCCTGAGCTTCGGCGTCTCGCTGGCGCTCAGCATGGCCGGGCTCGCCTACGCCATGCGGGAGCTGCCGATCGGCACGTCGTACGCCGTGTGGGTCGGCATCGGCGCGACTCTCACCGTGTCGACCGCGATGATCACGGGCGACGAGCCGGCGTCCCTGGTCAAGGTCCTGCTGATCGCCGGGATCCTCGCGTGCGTCGCAGGACTCAAGATCCTGCACTGATCCACGACCGTCAGTCGATCGGCTCGGTGACACCCAGCAGCAGGATCGGCAGCGTCTGCTTGAGCAACCCCAGGTCGATCGGGCGGTCCTCGATCAGCGCCTCCCGCTGGGCCGTCTCGTAGGTGCCCATGAGGATCGTCGAGGCGTGTGAGAGATCGACCTTGAGCCGTAGGTTGAGGGCAGCGAGGGCCGTGCTCATGAACGTCTCGAAGTCGACGCGCACCTGCCGCCAGGCCGCGACGAACTCACGCCCCACGGCGTCGTCGCGCACACCGCGCAGCTGGAACTCGGCATGGACGAGGTACCAGACCCGGTCCTGGGGCTGCAGCAGCAGGAAGCGGTCCATGATGACGCCGATCGCGTCCAGGACGTCGAGCCCCGCGTACGACGCCGGGTCAGCGGCCGCGTGCAGCCGCTGGAACATCAGGTCACGCTCGTGCTCGAACAGCGCCAGCACGAGCTCGTCCTTGGAGGCGAAGTTGGAGTAGAACGCCCCGCGGGTGAAGCCCGCCTGCTCGCAGATGTGCTCGACCGAGGCGCCCTGGATGCCCTCGCGCGCCAGCACCTCCCGGGCCGCCTCGAGCAGCCGTTCGCGGGTCGCCGCCCGCCGGCGGACGGCGGGTCGCTCCGCACTCACCTCGGTCATGGCCCTCCTCGAATGTGACGCAACCAGCATACTCGATACATTGACGTATTCAATACACAATCGTATCGTTAATTCGTGTCGACCTTCCTGTACTCGTTGGGCCGCTGGGCCTTCCTGCACCCCCGCCGAGTGCTGACGGCCTGGATGCTGGTCCTGCTGGTGGCGGGCGCCGCGGCGCTGGGCCTGGGCGCCGGCACCAAGAACCAGTTCGACATCCCCGGCACCGAGTCGCAGGAGGCGATCGACTCCCTCGGGCGTACGTTCCCCGAGCTCAGCGGCGCCTCGGCCTACCTCGTGATCGTGGCTCCCGACGGCCGGACCGTCGAGGACGGCCGGACCAAGGACCTCGTCGCCGGGGCCGTCGCGGGGATGAAGGTGGTCGACGGCGTCAGCCAGGTCGTGTCGCCCTACTCCGGGCAGACCGACATCGGCATCTCGAAGGATCGCGGCGCCGCGCAGGTGCAGATCCAGTTCGACCGGGAGCTCACCGACGTCACCGCGGCCGATCGCGCCCAGCTGGTCGACACGGGCGACGCGCTCGAGGCCGAGGGCTACACCATCGCGTTCGGCGGCGACGTCTTCACCAACACCGGGCCCCAGCTCTCGATCACCGAGGTCATCGGTGTCGTGGTGGCGTTCATCGTCCTCTACCTGATGTTCCGCTCGCTGCGAGCCGCGGTCATGCCGATCGTCACGGCCGTCCTCGGCGTCCTCGTCACGGTCGCGATCTCGACCGCCGCGACGGGCTTCTTCACAATCTCCTCGACCGCTCCCCTGCTGGCGCTCATGATCGGCCTGGCCGTCGGGATCGACTACGCCCTGTTCATCGTGTCCCGGCACCGCGAGCAGCTCGCCGACGGGCTCGAGCCCGAGGAGGCGGCCGCCCGGTCCGTCGCGACCGCCGGCTCGGCCGTCGTGTTCGCCGGAGTCACGGTCGTTATCGCCCTGCTGGGCCTGTCGATCGCCCGCATCCCGTTCCTCACGATCATGGGCGCCGTCGCGGCGCTGTCGGTCGTCATTGCGGTCGCGGTCGCGCTGACCCTGCTGCCCGCGCTGCTCGGCCGCGCCGGCGACCGGTTGACCCCCGCCACCGGCCACCAGCCGGGAAGCTTCTCCCGCCGGTGGGCCCAGCTGACGACCCGCCTCCCGCTCATCGCGATCGCCTTGGTGGTGGTCGGCCTCGCAGTCGTCGCGATCCCCGCAAAGGACCTGCGGCTGGCCCTGCCGGACAACGGCAGCGCGCCGGCCGGCAGCACCCAGCGCGTCGCGTACGACCTGGTCGAGGAGCACTTCGGCCCGGGCTACAACGGTCCCCTGCTGATCAGCGTCGACATCATCTCCACGACCGACCCGGTCGGTGTCGTCAACGCGATCGCGAAGGACCTGCGTGGGTTGGACGGGGTGGAGTCGATCGGCCTGGCGACCCCCAACCGTACGGCCGACACCGGCGTCATCCAGGTCATCCCGACGACCGGCGCGACCGACAGCCGGACGACGGACCTGGTGCAGGAGATCCGCGACCGCGAGCCGGCGTGGAAGGCGCAGCACGGCACCCCCGTCTCCGTCACCGGGCTCACGGCCGGCGGGATCGACGTGTCGGACCGCCTACAGCAGGCGCTGCTGCCGTTCGGCCTCGTCGTCGTGGGGCTGTCGGTGCTGCTGCTGATGATCGTGTTCCGGTCGATCGTGGTGCCGGTCAAGGCGACGCTGGGCTTCCTGCTGTCGACCGGCGCCTCCTTCGGTGCGGTCGTCGCGGTCTTCCAGTGGGGCTGGCTGATGGACCTGGTCCACCTCGAGCAGACCGGCCCGCTGATCAGCTTCTTGCCGATCATCCTGATGGCGGTGCTGTTCGGGCTGTCGATGGACTACGAGGTCTTCCTGATGGCCCGCATGAAGGAGGAGTACGTCCGGACCAGCGACCCGCACCGGGCGATCGTCGACGGTTTCGTCGGCAGCTCGCGGGTCGTCACGGCTGCAGCGGTCATCATGCTCGCGGTCTTCGCGGCCTTCGTCCCCGAGGGCGACCCCAACATCAAGCCCATCGCGTTCGCGCTGGCGATCGGCGTCTTCGCCGACGCGTTCTTCGTGCGGATGCTGTTCGCCCCGGCCGTCCTGGAGCTGTTCGGCCGACGCGCCTGGGTCCTGCCGGCGTTCCTCGACCGGCGCCTGCCCCACGTCGACGTCGAGGGTGAGGGCCTGCACCGCCGCGTCGCCCTGCAATCATGGCCGCAGCGCGAGACCACTGCCGCGATCGCCGCCGCGTCGGTCACGACCTCGGGTCCCGAGGGGCTGGTGTTCAACGACGTCACGGTCGAGGTCGAGCCGGGTGACTGGCTCGTCGTCCACGGTCCCAGCGGCGCCGGCAAGACATCCCTGCTGCTGACCTTCGCGGGCCGGATGGCGTTCGACACCGGACGGCTGCGCGTCAACGGGCACCTGCTCCCCCAGGAGGTGTCGGCCGTACGCCACTCGGTCGCGCTCGCCGAGCTGCCCGGCGTCAACGACCTCGAGGACAACCTGACGGTCGATCAGCACATCGCCGAACGTCTGTCGATCCGCTCGTTCGGCCTGTGGGTCAGCCGCAGACGGCTCGCCCCGGTCCTGGTGCAGCTCAACCACGCACTCGAGCGCGCCCACGACGAGGCCGGCCTTCCGTACGAGCCGGTCGAGGGCCGGACCCTCGTGTCGGCGCTGACGCCGCTCGAGCGCAAGATGTTCGGGGTCGTCCTGGCGCTGACCGACGACCCCGCGATCGTGGTCGTCGACGACGCCGACGACCTGCGGGCCGCCGAGCACATCGAGCTCCTGTGGTCTGCCCTCGCGTGGCTGCTCGAGGACCGCCCCGTGACCCTGGTGGCCAGCGTGCAGTCCGCGTCCGCCGCCCCCGCCCCGTCCGACCGGCTCCACTGCCTCGAGCTGGACACCGACCGCATCCTCTCCGAGCTGAGGCTCTGACATGATCCCCTCTCCCGCACTCCCCTGGTTCGAGCTGGCCCGCTTCCGCCGCAGCCGGCTGACCCGCGCCGCGGTTGTGGCCGTGACGCTCGTCCCGCTGTTCTACGGCGCGATGTACGTCTGGGCCAACATCAACCCGACGGGGCATCTCGACCACGTCCGCGCCGCGGTCGTCAACGAGGACAAACTCATCGAGGTCAAGGACCGCGACGGCAAGAAGCAGCCCGTCGCGGTCGGCCGTCAGCTCGCCGGCAACCTGGTCAGCAACGACGACGAGGACAACTACGACTGGGTCCTCACCGACGCCAAGGACGCCCAGCGGGGTCTCGCCGACGGAGACTACAAGGCCGTTCTGACGATCCCGGCGAACCTGTCGAAGGCGGCGACGTCGACCAGCGGGGACCCCGCCGACGCGATCCAGGGCAATCTGGACCTGCAGACCAACGACGCCGTCAACTACATCAACGGCACGATCGCCAAGACGATCCTGCAGGCGGCCAAGGCAGCGCTCAACGCGCAGGTCACCGAGACCTATCTCGACAACGTCTACCTCAGCTTCTCCGACATCAAGATGGCGCTCGACGACGCCGCCGACGGGGCGGCGAAGCTCGCTGACGGCGCGGACCAGCTCGCGGACGGCGCCGGGACCCTCGCGGACGGCGCGGCGGCCCTGGCCGACGGCAACCGAAAGCTCGCCGACGGAGCCGGCCGGCTCGACTCCGGCGCCCAGAAGCTCGCGGGCGGGCTGTCGACCCTCGACGACCAGACCTCGGCCCTGCCCGGCCAGACCCGCCGGCTCGCCGACGGCGCCCGCCAGGTCGCCGACGGCAATGCCCGGCTCAACGACACCGTCCAGGGCGTCAGCGGCGCGATCCTGGGCGCGACGGCCAACGCCAACGCCGACATCGACCGGCTCGCGACCCAGCTCGACGACCTGGCCGACCAGTGCGAGGCCGCCCCACCCGCGGGGACCGACTGCGCCGGCCTCCGCCAGGCCGCCAACCGCGCCGGCGAGCTGAAGGGCTTCGTCGGCGGTGTCCGGGGCCAGGTGACGGAGTTCAGCGACGGCACGCAGCAGCTCGCCGACGGCGCCGAGCGGGTCGCCGACGGCAACGCCGAGCTCGCGGCCGGCGTCCCCCGGCTGGTTGCCAGCATCGGCAAGCTGTCGGACGGCGCCGGCAAGCTGGCCGCCG
>JAOPXL010000114.1 GCA_025965175.1 Aeromicrobium sp. | reverse complement strand
CATGATGAGGGTGTGGCTGCGCTCGTGAGGGAGCCCGGCAATCTCCTCGTGGCCCGTGACGACGGTGAAGCCACGCGCCACGCCGCGGTGCGTCACCGGGATGCCGGCGGCAGCCGCGACGGAGATGGCGCTGGTCACGCCGGGGACGACCTCGACCGGGATGCCAGCGTCGCGGCACGCGATGAGCTCCTCGCCGCCGCGGCCGAAGACGTACGGGTCGCCGCCCTTGAGCCGGACGACGATCTTGCCCTGCTGGGCCCGGTCGACGAGGATCGCGTTGATCTCCTCCTGCGGCACGGGGTGGTGATCGGGCTTCTTGCCGACGTCAATGACCTCGACGTCCGCGTCGAGCTCGGCCAGCAACCCGCGCGGGGCGAGCCGGTCCACGACCACGACATCCGCCTCGGCGAGGAGCCGGCGGCCGCGGGTCGTGAGCAGGCCGGGATCGCCCGGTCCACCGCCGACGAGGGCGACGAAGCCGTCGGGATGATGGGTTCGGTGCCGCATCGGCAGCTCGCCGGCCTGCAGCGCGGCGGCGACTCCGTCACGAAGCGCGGCGGCCCGGCCCGCGTCACCGCCACCGCTGACGGCCACGATGACGTCGTCGACGCGCGCGACGGCGGGAGCCCAGGCCGTCGCGTGGGCGGGGTCGCCGCCCTTGAGGCACCAGACCTGCCGGGCCTCGGCGTCGACCGCGACGAGGGTGTCGATCTCGGAATCCGCGGTCGCGGTCTGCACGAGCCACGCGCCGTCGAGGTCACCGGTCTCGTACGACCGCTGGATCCACTCGACGTCGCCGCGCCCGATCGAGGAGGCAAGCGACTCGGAGACCTCGGGGGAGATGACGACGACCCTCGCGCCGGCCTCGAGCAGCGAGAGCGTTCGCCGGGTGGCGACGTGGCCGCCGCCGACGACGACGACCCGGCGTCCCGCGATCCGCAGCGTCAGCGGAAGGCTGCCCCGTGCCGTCATGCAGGAACTGTAGCGGCGCCTACGGCCTCGACCTCGGCCTTGGTGTCGAGCAGGGCGTCACCGACCATGCCGGCAGCAAGGGTGGCGCCGTCCTGCGCGTCGATCAGCAGGAACGCGCCGGTGCCGCGGGCGTGGAGATACTCCTCGGCCGGGATCGGCTTGGCGAGTCGCAGCGTCACGTGCCCGATGTCGTTGAGCCCGAGCGACTCAGCCGGCAGCAGCCGGGCGTCGTCGAGATCGAGCTTGCCGCCGATGGCCTTGACCATTGCCTGCACCGTGCGGGTGCCGTGCTTGAGCAGCACCTTGGTGCCGGGCACGAGGCTGCCGTCCGCGAGCCACGCGATCGTGCCGTCGATGTCCTGCGTGACCGGCGGGACGCTGCGGGACGTGACGATCAGGTCGCCGCGCGAGATGTCGATGTCGTCGGCGAGCCGCAGCGTGACGGACTGCGGCGCGAACGCCTCGGGACGCTCCTGGCCGGCGAAGTCGATCCCGACGACGGTGCTGGTCCGGCCGCTGGGCTGGACCGTGACGGGATCACCGACACGGACCAGGCCGGAGGCGACCTGGCCGGCGTAGCCGCGGTAGTCGCGGAACTCCTCGCTTGCGGCGGACTGCGGCCGGATGACGAGTTGCACCGGGAAGCGCAGCGGCTCGGAGTGCGGGTCGCCGACGGGGGAGAGCTGCTCCAGGTACGCCAGCAGGCTCGGCCCGTCGTACCACGGTGTCCGCTCCGACCGCGTCACGACGTTGTCACCGTCGAGGGCCGAGACGGGGATCGTCGCGACGTCGTAGAGCCCCAGGCTACGGGCCGACGCGAGGACCTCGTCGGACACCCGGTCGTACGTCGCCTCGTCGAAGTCGACCAGGTCGATCTTGTTGACCACGACGATGACGTGCGGGACGCGCAACAGCGAGGCGACGGCGAGGTGGCGCCGGGTCTGCTCCTGGATGCCATGGCGCACGTCAACCAGCAGCACGACGACGTCGGCCGTGCTGGCGCCGGTCACGGTGTTGCGGGTGTACTGCACGTGCCCGGGGCAGTCGGCGAGGATGAACGACCGCTCGGCGGTCGCGAAGTAGCGATAGGCGACGTCGATCGTGATCCCCTGCTCGCGCTCGGAGCGCAGGCCGTCGGTCAGCAGAGCCAGGTCGGCGGTTGCGAGGCCACGGTCGCGGCTGACCCGCTCGACCGCGTCGAACTGGTCGGCCAGGACGGACTTGGAGTCGTACAGCAGCCGCCCCACGAGGGTCGACTTGCCGTCGTCGACCGAGCCGGCCGTCGCGAGGCGCAGGAGAGTCCTCATCAGAAGTAGCCTTCCTTCTTGCGGTCTTCCATCGCGGCCTCGGAGGCCCGATCGTCGGCGCGGGTGGCCCCGCGCTCGGTGAGCCGGGTCGCGGCGACCTCGACGATGACGTCCTCGACCGTGACGGCGTCGCTCTCGACGGCACCGGTGCAGGACGCGTCGCCGACCGTGCGGTAGCGGACCTGGCGCTTCTCGACCGTCTCGCCCTCGTGGGGCTGCGACACGTCGCTGACCGCGATCAGCATGCCGTCGCGCTCGAACACCTCGCGCTGGTGGGCGTAGTAGAGCTCGGGGAGGGCGATGCCCTCCGCTCCGATGTACTGCCACACGTCGAGCTCGGTCCAGTTGCTGAGCGGGAAGACGCGGACGTGCTCGCCGGGGCTGTGCCGACCGTTGTAGAGGTTCCACAGCTCGGGGCGCTGGTTGCGCGGGTCCCACTGGCCGAACTCGTCGCGCAGGGAGAAGACACGCTCCTTGGCGCGGGCCTTCTCCTCGTCACGCCGGCCGCCGCCGAAGACCGCGTCGAACTTGTGCCCCGTGATGGCGTCGAGCAGCGGTTGGGTCTGGAGCTGGTTGCGGGTGCCGTCACTGCGCTCGCGCAGGCGGCCGTCGTCGATGTAGTCCTGGACGCTCGCGACCTCGAGCCGGATGCCGAGACGCTCGACCGTCGCGTCGCGGAACGCCATGACCTCGGGGAAGTTGTGTCCCGTGTCGACGTGCAGCACGGGGAACGGCACGGGGGCCGGCCAGAACGCCTTCGTCGCGAGGTGCAGCATCACGACGGAGTCCTTGCCGCCGGAGAACAGCAGGACGGGGCGCTCGAACTCGGCGGCCACCTCGCGGATGATGTGGATCGCCTCGGACTCCAGCCACTGCAGCTGGGTGAGACGGCGTTCGTCGGTCAGGGTCATGGGTGCCTTGTCTGGGTGCCGGGGGCAGGGTCAAGCGCGGTCAGGTCAGGTGTGCAGGCCGCACTCGGTCTTGTCGAGGCCGGCCCAGCGGCCGGCGCGCGGATCCTCGCCGGGGGCCACCCGACGCGTGCAGGTCGCGCAGCCGATCGACGGGTAGCCGTCGTTGACGAGTGGGTTGACGATGACGTCGTTGTCGTCGGCGTACGTCAGGAGGTCTTCGAACGTCCATGCGGCGAGCGGGTTGACCTTGACCAGGCCGTTCTTGTCGTCCCACGAGATGAACGGGGTGTCGGCCCGGGTCGGGCCCTCGTCGCGGCGCACCCCGGTGATCCACACCTCGTAGCCCTGCAGCGTGTCGTGCAGTGGCTGCACCTTGCGCATGTCGCAGCACAGGGCCGGGTCGCGTTCGTAGAGCCGCTCGCCGAACTCAGCGTCCTGCTCCGCGACGCTGCGTCGGGGCGAGACGTCCACGATCGACAGCTGCATCGAGGACTCGACCGCGTCGCGGGTGCCGATCGTCTCAGCGAAGTGGTAGCCGGTCTCGAGGAACAGGGTGTCGACCCAGGGCAGGTGCTCGGCGACGACGTGGGGCAGGACGGCGTCGGCCATCGAGCACGCGACCGCGGTCCGGTAGCCGAACTCCTCGGCCACCCACGCCAGCACGGTCGCGGTGTCGGTCCCGGCGAGCCTCGCCTGGGCGTCCTCGGCGATCACGCGGAGCGCGTCGTTGCTGCGCCGGGGGGCCAGCAGGCTCTCGCGGGAGGCCAGGTGCGCGGTGCGCTCGGAGTCGTGGGCGAGCTGCTGCTCGCGTCGCTCGGCCAGCGTCAGGGTCGTTTCAGTCATGGAGATTCTGGACCCTTCCGGACGTAGCAGCGGAGCTTGCGTCCTCAGAATAGGTCGCGCCCCGCGGCTCGTCCCGGTCCGTGGAGGCCCGTCCGCATGGCGGAATGCATACCCGTGACCCAGGTCACAGCCGCCTCAGTCTCAGGTGGTTGGAAAGTGCAAGACGGGGTACAACCCCGGCCGGTGGCCACCGTCACCGCACAACACAAAGGGAGAATCATGGCCTTCATCCTGTGGATCATCGCCGTAGCAATTGCCATCTACGGAATCCTGCGCCTCGTGCGCGGTGACATCCTGATCGGCATCGTCTTGCTCGTCGTCGCCGCTCTGGTCGGACCCGGGGGATACAGCATCTTCAAGTAGGAAATGACAAGGGGCCGCGCGGGTTTTCGCGCGGCCCCTTGTCATGCCCGTACCCGGTCGGGACCGAGAAGTCGTACGCTCCGAACATGCGCTTCATCGACATCCACCCCGACAATCCGCAGCAGCGTTCGGTCGACCAGGCCGTCGCCGTGATCCGGGATGGTGGCCTCATCGCCTACCCGACGGACTCGGGGTACGCCCTGGGGGCCCAGCTCGGCAACAAGGACGCGCTCGATCGCATCAAGACGATCCGCAAGCTCGACGACAAGCACCACTTCACGCTGGTGTGCAAGGACTTCGCCCAGCTCGGCCAGTTCGTCCAGGTCGACAACGCGATCTTCCGGGCCGTCAAGAACGCGACACCCGGACCCTTCACGTTCATCCTGCCGGCGACTCGTGAGGTGCCGCGCAGGTTGCTGCACGACAAGAAGAAGACCGTCGGCGTCCGCATCCCCGAGAGCAACATCGTGCAGGCGCTGCTCGAGACGCTGGGGGAGCCGCTGCTGTCCACGACCCTGATCCTGCCGGGGGAGACCGAGCCGATGTCAGCCGCGTGGGTCATCGCCGACGAGCTCGACGGCCAGGTCGACGCCGTGGTCGAGTCGGGTCAGGACGTCATCGCTGAGCCGACGACCGTCATCGACTTCTCCGACGGCTTCGCGGAGGTCGTCCGGGTGGGTGCGGGGGACCCGACCCCGTTCGAGTAGGTCAGCGCCGCGGGCTGACCCGGGACGCCAGCACGGCTGGGATCGTCAGGGCGATGACGCTGACGCCGGCCAGCATCAGCTCGTTGGCCGACACGCTGTCGAGAGCCACGGTGCTCAACAGCGGTGCCGCGAAGCCGAGGTAGGTCAGGCTGTAGAACACCGCGTTGAGGGTTCCCAGGTCGTCGGGGTGCGCCAGTGACTCGACCAGCGTCAGCCCGCCGACCAGGATCAGCCCGTAGGCCGTCCCGAGCAGCACGGCGCCTGGCACGACGAGCCAGGCGGTTCCGGTCTCGGCCATCAGCAGGCCCAGCACGAGTCCGGCCCCGGCCGCCAGTAGCCCTGCGGTGATGATGAGCCGCGGCTCGCCGAGCCGGCGGCCCAGCGGTTGCACCGCGACACCGGTCCACAAGGTCAGCCCGGCAAGCGAGCCGATCACCGCGGTCGGGGCGACACCGATGTCGACGAACGTCGGCAGGGTCGCGAAGCTCGTCGACGCGGCGCCGAACACCCACGGTGCGGTGAACAGCACCCCGAGCAGGAACGGCCGCGAGCCGAGCGCCTGCCGGATCTCTGCGCGCCGGTGACCTTCCTCGGCTCCGCGGGCGATCGCCGGCTCCGGGGCGTGCCACGCGATGGCCAGCACGAACGCCATCAGCACGAGGTGCGGGACGTACGGCAGGACGGTTGGTGCGGGCGCCCACTGCGCGAGGATCCCGGCCATCAGAGGTCCGGACCCGAAGCCGGCCGACAGCGCGAGGGTCGCGCGTCGCGCACCCGTGCCGGCGGGGCGGCCGGCCGACAGCTCCTTGATCCAGGCCGTGCCGGGCGCGAAGGCGGCACCCGACGCGACGCCGGCGGCGAGGCGCCCGAGCAGCAGCAGCGCGAGGTTGTCGCCACCGACGATCAGGACGACCGTAGCGATCGTCGACAGGACCAGGACCGGACGCATGACCCGGCGCCGGCCGATCCGGTCCGAGATGGGGGCGACGACCAGCAGTGCGGGAATGAGCCCCAGGGCGTACGCCCCGAACAACGCCGTGACGGCCTCGCTGGAGGCCCCGTCGTGGTCCCGGTAGACCTGCAGCATCGCGGCGAACTGGTTGGCTCCCCACCCCACCGCGAACATCGCCGCCACGACACGGAGCCAGGCGGGAATGCGGGAAGACACCCGCGTCACTCTAGGCGGCGGTGGTACGGGTCAGCGCAGAGCCTCGGCTCGCAGGTCGAGGCCGTACAACGCCTTCGCCCCGTCGATCTCGGGAACCAGTACCTGCCAGCCCCGGCCGGCGTAGAGCCGGGCGGCGGGCCCCTCGTCCGGTGTCGTGGCCAGGAGCGCCTTCTCCTGGGGGAGGCCCTCGACCAGGTGGTCGTGGAGCAGGCCGGAGATCCCCTGGCCCCGGTGGTCGGGGTGGACGACCAGGTCGACGAGCTCGAAGTGGTCGCCGACCCAGGTGGACACGATGTCGTCCGGTGCGGCCCCGGTGAGCCAGTCGCTCCAGAACTGGCCACTGCCCCCGGTGAAGCCGTAGCCGAATCCCGACACCGTGCCGTCGGTGACGGCGACGACGAGGCGGAAACCCGTCCGGCGCGAGTGGCGACGCAGGGTCGAGGTCGCGAAGTTGTCGGCGTCGAGGCGGCTCTCGGCCAGCGCCGGGTCGCCGTAGCCCGCGAGGTAGACCCGGGCCATCGCGTCGCGCACGCCCCGGTCGACCTGGCGTCGGGTCAGTGTCCGCACTGTCGTCGTCATGGGGTGTTCAACCGCCCCGCCGGGTGAATTCATCCCGGACGTCAGATCCGCCGGTGGTCGACGCGGGCCATCCGGGGGCCGCGGCGCTCGGTGTGGACCAGCGGGCTGAGCCGGATGAGCTGCACGACCCGGAAGCGGTGACCCCGCCACGGCTCGAGGACCTCGGCGAGCTCGACGTCGTCGATCTGCCGGCCCAGCAGGGCCACACCGACGTCCTTCGCGACGTGGTAGTCGCCGAACGGCACGGCGTCGGCGTCGCCCAGCGCACGGGAGCCGACCTCGGCAGCGGTCCACACCCCGACGCCGGGGATGCTTCGCAGCCCGCGATAGACCGGCGCCGGATCGCCGGGATGGGTGGCCGCCAGGCGCTCGAGCCGGGGCGCCAGCCGGGCGCACGCCTGGGCGGCCCGGGACCGCGCCGGGTCCACGCCGGCCAGGTGCCACTCCCACGACGGGATCGCCGCCCACTGCTCGGCGTCCGGCAGGACCCGCAGGCCGTCGGGCGCGGGGCCGGGGGCCGGCTCGCCGAACCGGACGTTGAGCCGGCGCCACGCCGCGAAGGCGTCGATGCCGAGGACCTTCTGCTCGATGACGGCGGGGATCAGCGCCTCCAGCACGCGTCCGGATGCGGGGACCCGCAGCCCGGCGAACCGCCGCGCGCCGTCGACCAGGACCGGGTGGTGCGGCACGAACGACGACGGGTCGTCCTCGGCGCCGAGCAGGCGGGGGAACCGCTCGAGCTGCTCCGCGCTGCCGGGACCCCAAGCCGTCCCGCGCACGTGGACAGGGGAGAGCTGGTCGATCGCCAAGGTGACGGGACCGCTGGGCATCCGGCTCGTCCGCCAGGTCCGGCTGCCGTCGCGTCGGTGGGTCGGGTCACCCGGGCCGCGACGCATCGGACCAAGTGTCAACCTGACGTTGACGGGCGAGTCGAAGTGAACGTCGCGAACGGAGGGCTCAGGCGTCGCGGCGGTCACCGGGCCAGCCTGACAGACGCCCCGGACATCCTCAGGCCGTCCAGCGGCGGGGGAGCCGCAGGCGGGCGAGCATCCGGCGCCACCAGGGGAGGGGAGCGGCGGCTCGCTCAGCGGCCCGGATCTCGGCCAGCCGGGCCTTCTGCTCGGCGACCCGCTCGGTCCGGCGGGCGGCCCACGCGTCGACCTCGGTGTCGACGTCGCGCAGGGCAGTGATGACCGGGGGACCACCCTGCAGTTGTCGCCGGGCGTCGATGATGCGCGCGTTGAAGTCCTGGACCACCCGGCGTACGCCCTGCGGTGTCGTCTCGCGGTCCAGCACCCCATCGAGCTCGGCGTCCTCGGTGCGCAGTGCCAGCGCGGGCGGGAGCACGACGATGTTCTCCCGCTCGATCAGGCGCTTGAGCCACCAGTCGGGATCGTGTGGACGGTCGATGCCCGGGATCGGCTTGCCGGCCCCCGGGAGATCGTCGAACTCGCCGTCGCGCATCGCCTGCTGCAGCTGGATCTCGACCCAGGCGCTCTGGTGCGCCTGACGCCTGGCTCGGCTGCGGGCCGCCTCCTCGTCGTCCTCGGGAGGCTGGTCGGCGTCACGCTGCTCGGCCTCGAGGCGCGCGAGGTACTCGTGCCGTTTGCGATCGCGGGCAGTCACCGGACCTCACCTCCCATGCAGGACCCATCCTATGAACCGGGCCCAATGCCCGCCGCCTACGGACGAGGCACGTTGCGCAGGTTGGACCGCGCCATCTGCACCGCCTCGCCGACGCCGCCGGTCAGCACGACCTTGCTGAGCGCCATCGCGAAGCCGCGGACCTGCTCGCCGGTGATGGTCGGCGGGATCGACAGCGCCAGAGGGTCGGTGATCAGTTGCACCAGCGCGGGGCCGTCGGTCGCGAACGCCGTGCTGAGGGCCTGACGGATCTGAGTCGGGTCCTCGACGCGTTCGGCGCGCAGGCCGGCTGCGGCGGCGATGGCCGTGTAGTCGACCTGGGGGACGTCGACCCCGAAGTCCGGCAGCCCGTCGACCAGCATCTCGGCCTTCACCATGCCCAAGGTGGAGTTGTCGAACAGGACGATCTTGATCGGTAGCCGGTACATCGCGACGGTCAGCAGCTCGGAGAGGAGCATCGAGAGCCCGCCGTCACCCGAGATCGAGACCACCTGGCGGCCGGGGTGGGAGATCTGCGCGCCGATCGCGTGGGGGAGCGCGTTGGCCATCGAGCCGTGCAGCATCGAGGCGATGAACCGGCGGTCGCCGGTGGGGTTGACGTACCGCGCTGTCCAGACGTTGCACATGCCGGTGTCGGTCGTGAAGATCGCGTCGTCGTCGGCGAGGTCGTCCAGGATCGACGCGGCGTATTCGGGGTGGATGGGCACGAGCTTGTCCGCGGAGCGGGTGTAGGCGCCGATCGTGCGGTGCATCATCTTGTCGTGCCTGGCCAGCCACGTGTCGAGGAAGGTCCGGTCATCCTTTCGACGGACGAGGGGCACGAGCGCCTGCAGCGTCGCGAGGACGTCGCCATGCACCGGCACGTCGACGCGGGTGCGGCGACCGAGGGCACTGGCGTCGATGTCGACCTGGGCGGTCTTCACGTCGTCCGGCAGGAACTGCGAGTACGGGAAGTCGGTGCCGAGCATCAGCAGCAGGTCGGCGTCGTGCATGCCGGCGTGGGCCGCGCCATACCCGAGCAGGCCGGTCATGCCCACGTCGAAGGGATTGTCGTGCTGGATGGCCTCCTTGCCGCGGAGGGAATGACCGATCGGGGCGCCGATCTGCTCGGCGAGCGCGATGACCTCGTCGTGGGCATCCCGCACCCCGTGCCCGGCGAAGATCGCCACGCTGCCGGCGTCGTTGATGGCCTGCGCGAGCCGCTCGACGGAGGCGGCGTCGGGAACGACACAGGGACGGCCCGGGAGCACGAGGGGAGCGGTGGAACTGGTCGCCTTCAGCTCAGCGATGTCTCCGGGCAACGTGACGACCGCAACTCCCTGCCCGGAGATCGCGGCGCGGATGGCCGAGCCGAACACCCGCGGCGCCTGGTCCGAGGTCAGGACCAGCTCGTTGTAGAGCGAGCACTCGCCGAACAGCCGGTCGGGATGCGTCTCCTGGAAGTAGCCCGAACCGATCTCGGCGCTCGGGATGTGGGACGCGATCGCCAGCACGGGCGCACCCGAACGGTGCGCGTCGTACAGGCCGTTGATGAGGTGCAGGTTGCCTGGCCCACACGATCCGGCGCACACGGCCAGCTCGCCGGTGAGCTGTGCTTCGGCGGAGGCGGCGAAGGCCGCGGCCTCCTCGTGGCGGACGTGGATCCAGTCGATGCCGCCCTTGGCAGAGCCGCCGGTGCGACGCACCTCGTCGACCACCGGGTTGAGGCTGTCGCCGACGATGCCGTAGATGCGACGCACCCCGGCGCCGACCAGGAACTCCACGAGCTGTCCTGCCACAGTGCTCGACCTCATCGGACGATGCCCATCGTCATCGTGTCTTCTCATCAGTCCTGGCCATCGGGCCAATCTAGGGCCAGCAGTGGCAAGGGCCAAGGCCCCTCTTCCCAGTTCATGACGTCGTAGTTGACATAATGTGCATTATCGGCCAAGTGTCAGCAGTGATGGAGAGGGGCTGTCCGAGGCGGTGGGGCCGCGCTGTATGCGGGTCGTCCCTGACATGGCTGACCCCCGCCACCGATGAGGGTGGCGGGGTCGATCGGGCGTGCGTCAGGCCTGTTGGCCGAGCCCGAACTGGACCGAGCCGTCGGGATCGACCTGGGCATCCAGGACCTTGTCGCCGAGCAGCTCGGAGGCTGCGTTGTCGAGGAACACGCGGGCGCCGCCGGCGTCCACGACCTTGTCGCCGGGCTCGGGCGCCGGCACAGGGGTCAGGGTGAGGTTGCCCTCGACTCCCGGCTCGGCCTCGCTGATGCGCAGTCCGGGCTGGTCGGACTCGGGCACTGATTCGGCGATCTTCTTCACGATGTCGGCTGCGTTGTCGGTCAGGGTCAGCATGTCGTTCTCCTGTTCGTCAGGGGCGTGGCCAAATCTCCACACTGCCAGACCTGCTCACAGACGCAAGCCCGTGGCAAGGGTCTTCGCTGATGCTCAGGAAGGTGCTCGCGTTCGGGTCGCGTCCGGTGGTCCCACGTACGCCACGATCATCGCGGTCATCTCATCGACGAAGGTCGCCCGCGAGATCGACGGGCGCTCCAGGACGTACTGCACCGTCAGGTGCTCGACGAGCCGGACGACGATCCACGCCGAGGTGGCGGGCTCCGCACCACGCGTCTGCGACCTGTTGATCGCGAGGTACGCCGCCACGAGGTCGCCGATGCGCTGCTCGAGGTCAGCGGTGCGACTCCCCTGCCGCGACCGTGGGAGCTCCTGGACGACCAGCCGGAGGAACTCGACATTCTCCTCCAGCGCGTCCAGCAGCCCGTCGAGCGTCGACCGGACGAGCGCCGGTCCGCGCTCGTCGAGCCGGTCGGCCAGCACCGCGGTCAGCCGGGTCGACAGCTCGGCGGAGTAGCGGTCGACGACCGCCGCGAGGATCGACTCCTTGCCCGGGAAGTACTGGTAGAGCGATCCGGGGCTGATCCCGGCCTCCTCCGCCACGCGGTTGGTCGACGCCTTCTCGTAGCCATCGCGCAGAAGGACCCTCTGGCCTGCGGCGATGATGCGCTCGACCATCGCACGGGAGCGTTCCTGCTGCGGGGTGCGGCGCAGGGCGGTGGGAGTGCGGGAGCGGGCCATGACGCGAATTGTATGCGAGTAATTGCTCGTGTCATGCTCCGGCGCATGACGATCGACCCACAACAGATCGACGCAGAACAGATCGACGGGGATCTAAGGCTGCCGAGCCGCTTCCGCGCCCAGCAGGCACGCGGTGCGAGCATCGGCAGGGTGCTCAAGGCCGTCGCCCGGGTCAAGGAGGTCGACGAGGACCTCATGGACCTCATCGGCCGGCGCCTCATGGA
>JAOPXL010000110.1 GCA_025965175.1 Aeromicrobium sp. | reverse complement strand
CCTTGGCGACGCCGGCGATGGCCTTGTCACGGATGAACGGCTCGGTGGCACCGGACCGCTTGGCGATCATGAGCTGCATCTGCTCGATCGTGGTGAAGCGCTTCTCGCACGCCGCGCAGACCCGGCGACGCCGGATCGCTCCGCCCTCGTCGGCCACACGGCTGTCGAGCACCTTGGTGTCGGTGTTCTTGCAGAACGGGCAGTGCATGAGGTGCTCCTTCCGGATGGCTGAGAGGGTGATGGCTGGGGGCAAACCTGGGGATGAAGCTGTGCAGTGAGGCGATTCCTGTGCACTACTGCCGACATCCTGTGGACCAACATGTGGAGAACTACATCGGTGTAAGTACTAGATGTAGTGGTAACCATACGCCGCGGGTACGACAGTTCGCAACGTACTTCGCCAGGTCGGGCAAAGTTTTTCGTCAGGCTGTCGCGGCCGGCGCATCGCCGCAGGTCAGCGAGCTGGGTGGAGTCACACGAGTCACATGCGTTACATGTCTTGGGGTGGCCGGACGGCGTGTCACGGGTCTTGCGGGTCCCACACGATCGGCCCTGCTCAGGCGGCGGGTGACCAGCAGACGATGTCGAGGACACGCACGCGGGAGAGGTGGCCGAGGCGGAGCGTCCCGGAGTCCGAGTCGACGCTCCAGTCGTCGAGGCGGCCCATCAGCTCGACGAACGCCGGCTGGACGATGTCGGCCTGGGCGGCCTCCCAGTAGCCGAGCGACGCGTCGTCCCGATCCTTGGCGAAGGCGTCGGCGACCACCTGATAGGCGCTGCCGGTCCGGTTGTCGCTGATGAAGAACATGCCGGGCCGCTTGACGTGCAAGAGCTTCGAACGCTTGGACCGGTCGACCCCCTCCAGGCCCGTGAACCGGTCGAGCAGGTCGCTCGCCGCGACCCACAGGATGCCGCCGTAGTCGGCGTCCTCCAGCTTCGCGTCGAACGGCACCGCAGCGAGCTGCGCCCCGGCGTCGACCCCGAGCAGTACCGGCACGTCGTCCGCCCGCAGCTGCGCGTCGATGACCACGAGGCGACCGATGTCGGCCAGCGTCACCCGGTCGGGATCGGAGTCGGCGAGCTCGACCCGACCAATTCCGTCGAAGATCTCGAGCGTCCGGGGGAACCGGCGGGCGTACGCCTCCACGCGTCGGATGGCTTCGTCCACATTGATCTGTTCGCTGGCCACCCGCATGGGAAGCTCCGTCCCTAGAGACCTGAACCTAGACGCACCGAGTGACATGCGGACACGTTTGACGAACTTGCCGCGTTGGTACGCCCCGGGCTTCTCCGGCTTCATCAGAGGCGGGCCCGGGTATGCTCAGCCCTTCCTTGAGCGTACCCACGCGCCAAACCCCTCCCCCGAAACCCGCCGGCGTGCACCGCTGTCCCTAGGATGGGGCCGACGGCCAAAGGCGGAGCGGGGGCACCAGTGGACGACGCTGCGGCAGCATCCACTGCGCGTGCCGATCCGGCGGGCGTGCTGCTGGCGGTCAGCGATTCCTTCGCGGCCCTCCTGGACGCCCAGCCCGGCGACCTCGTCGACCGACGCCTCGACCAGATCGTCCGGCCCGACGACGGCCCCGCGATCGCGGCCTGCCTGGCGGCGGCCGCCGGCAGCGGCGCCGGCCACGCCCAGGTCACGCTGACGGAGGCCAACGACGGGCCCGTCCACGTCCACCTCGTCGCCACCCGGGACGCTGACGGCACGCTGACGATCGTCGCGGTCGACCAGACCGCCCGAGTCGCCGCCGAGGACGAGCTCGCCGGCTCCCAGCGCCGCTGGCTCGCGCTGGTCCGCAACGCCGCCGACATCGTCTTCACGACCGATTCCGAGGGCGCCCTGACCTCCGTCACGTCGGCCCTGCCGGAGCGGCTCGGCTGGGCGGTCGAGGAGGTCGTCGGGCGTACGGGCCTGGGCTTCGTCCACCCCGACGACCGCCAGGGGGCCGAGCGGGCCTGGTACGACGTCGTGACCGGCCGGGCCGGCCAGCGCAGCCTCGAGGTGCGGTTGACCCGCGCCGACCAGCGGGTCTCCTGGGCCCGGGTTGTCATGACCGACCTGCGCGATGACCCCGACGTCCGTGCCGTGGTCGGCAACGTCACCGACATCACGGAGCACAAGCAGGAGCAGGCCGCGCGGCGCGACATCGAGGAGCGGTTCCGCGCCCGGTTCGACCAGTCCCGCCTCCCCCAGTCGATTCAGGCCGGCGACGGGACCTACGAAGCCGTCAACGACGCCTTCTGCGCCCTGGTCGGGCGTGCCCGCGAGCAGCTCATCGGGCAGACCCCCGCGGTCATCATCCATCCGGACGACCCCGGCACCTCCACGTCGGCCCTCACCAGCATGCTCCAGGGCGACGCCGACTCGGCGCAGGTCGAGCGGATCCTCGCCGACGCCGAGGGCCGCCCGGTGTCTGTCCGCATCGACGCCACCCTGCTGCGGGACGCCCACGGCCGGCCCAGCGGGTTCGCGGCATCCCTGCAGGACCAGCGCCCCCTGCGCGAGAGCGAGCTGGCCCGCGTTCAGCTGCAGCGGTTCTACGACGTCGTCGCGGAGCGGTCGAGGGACTTCGTGACGATCCACGACCGCCGGGGTCACACGGTCTACGCCTCCCCCGCGGGGCTCGCGATGTTCGGCCACGCGTATGACCAGGCGGCCACCGCCGGCGACCCCCGTGTCCACCCGGACGACCTCGCCGAGGTCAGCACGGCGTGGCGGACCGTGATCGAGCAGGGCGGGTCTGCCACCTGGCGCTACCGCGCGATGGGCGCCGAAGGCGGGTGGATCTGGGTCGAGCACACCGCGACCAACCTGCTGGACACCGACGTCGGCGGCGTGATCTCCAACATCCGCGACGTCAACGCCGAGGTCGAGACCGAGCAGGCGCTGCGCCTCTCGGAGGCGCGCTACCGCGCGATCGCCGAGACCGCGGAGGAGGGGATCCTCGTCATCACCTCCGAAGGCTACGCAGACTATGCCAACGCCCGGCTCGCCTCGATGCTCGGGCTGCCGCTCCCGGTGGTCTACGAGGTCCCGGTGTGGTCCGTCCTGGACGGCCCCACGGCGGCGATCGTCGAGCAGCGGGTCAAGGACCGCGTGCACCTCGGGGCCGAACGCTACGAGATCCCCTACCCGCACCCCGACGGGTCGGCCCGGGTCCTGCGGGTCACGGCCTCCCCCATGCCGCCGATCAGCGGCCGGCCCATGGGGTCGCTCGCGATGGTCTCCGACATCACCGAGACCCGGCGCAGCGAGCACGAGCTGCGGCACGCCGCCCAGCACGATTACCTCACCGACCTGCCCAACCGCACGATGCTGATGGAGCACCTCGAGCGGCTCGACCTGCCGAGCGCCACCAACATCGCCGTGCTGTTCATCGACCTCGACCACTTCAAGGACGTCAACGACGGTCGGGGTCACACCGCTGGCGACCACCTCCTGGTCGAGGTCGCCCGCAGGCTGCGCGCGACCAGCGGCCCGTACGACGCGGTGTCGCGCTTCGGTGGCGACGAGTTCGTCGTCGTGCTGCACGACGTCGACGTGGACACCGCGGTGGACCGCGCCCGGCAGCTCATCACGGAGCTCGCGCAGACGTACAACATCGGTCACCATACGATCCGCATCGGCGCCACGATCGGCGTCGCGATGTCGCCTGCGTCCTCCGCGGAGGACCTGCTGCGCTTCGCCGACACCGCGATGTACGCCGCGAAGGCCAGCGGCCGCGGCCGGGTCCGTCTGTTCGACGGCGCCCTGTCGCAGCAGGCCGAGGAACGGTACGTCCTGGGCGCGGAGCTGCTGATCGCGATCGCCGAGGACGGCCTGGACATGCACTACCAGCCCGTCATCGACATCGACACCGGCGAGGTCGCCGGCGTCGAGGCGCTGGCCCGCTGGCACCACCCGACCCGCGGCACGATCTCGCCGACCCGGTTCGTGGCCCTCGCGGAGATGAGCGCCAGCGCGACCGACCTCGACCGCTGGGTCATCCGCCGCACGATGCGCGACATCAGCGAGCTCAAGGCCGACTGGACCATGCCGGAGGGCGCGTACGTCGCGATCAACCTGTCGGGGCAGAGCCTCTCCGACGAGAGCCTCGACGCGTTCATCATCACGTGCACGCAGGACTACGGGCTCGACCCCAACGTCATCACGTTCGAGATCACCGAGAGCGCGATCATGGCCGACAAGGACGTCGCGATCTCGGTGCTGCAGCGGCTCCGCGACCACGGCTTCGACATCGCGATCGACGACTTCGGGACGGGCTACAGCTCGATGGCCTACCTGCGGGACCTGCCGATCACGATCCTCAAGATCGACCGCGGCTTCGTTCGCGGCATCCCCGACGACCCGCACTCCTTGGCGATCGTCACGTCGCTCATCGAGCTGGCCCGGTCCCTGGACCTCAAGGTCGTGGCCGAGGGCGTCGAGACGGCCTTCCACCTCGACACGCTGCGCGCCCGCGGCTGCACGTTCGCCCAGGGCTGGTTGTGGAGCCTCGCCAAGTCGCCGGCCGAGCTGCGCGAGTCCGGGATCCTGGACCACCGGTTCGGCTCGGACGGCTCCCGCGTCGACTGATCCTGCGCCTGCGGCCGTAGCATCGACAGATGGCCGGCGACCCGACGCCTGAACCGGACGGGGCCATGCCGCCGCGGCCTGTGGCGAGCGGTCGACGAAACGCCTTCACCTGGGGCGTCTCGCCCCTGGCCACGATCGTGTCGACGTACGCCCTCGACGCGGTCGCCAGGGAGGTGCCCTACTACGTGGGGCGTTCGGCGCCACGATCCTGGCCGATTCGGTCTCGTCCGCCGACGCGATCATCTTCCTGGCCGGCGCCAACGCGCGCGCCGCCGTGTACGAGCAGGCCTCACGATGTTGACCCGGCTGCTGCTCGCGCGACGAACGCGCTAGCGGTCCCTCGCCCAGCGCAGGAACGACGCGGCCTGGTGCAGGTCGTCGAAGCCGTCGCCGAGCAGATCGACCAGCAGGTCGTTGCTCCACACCCCGAGCCGCCCGCGGGTCAACGAGGACTCGTCGACCTTGGGCAGCTCGAGCCCGTACACCGCGCGCGTGACCTCGGCCTTGTCGTCGTACGTCAGGACGGGCAGGAACCGGTCCGGCTCGGCGACCGCGAGGGTCTTGGTCAGCAGCGCCTCGCCGACTCCCGGCATGGGGGTCGCGTGCTCGCCCTCGATCAGCTGGTTGAGCCGGTCCTCGAGCTCCCCGTGCCCGCGCAGCAGGTGCTGGACGGTGGCCCGGACGCGGCGGGCACCCTCGAACTCGCCCATGAGGTTCCACGCCTTGTCGAACGTCGTGGTGTCCCCCGTGTCGCCGCCGGTGCGGTCGTGGACGAACAGCAGCAGGTCCGAGATCACGACCTTGTCGAGCCCGTCGGCGGAGAACGCCCAGCGGAACTTCGCCCAGTGCGACGCGACGACCGGGTCGCCGTCGTGCGGAACCGTCGCGAGGAACTCCTGCTTCAACAGCTCTGCGCGCTGCTGGTCGACGAGCTCGGCGTCACCCGTGCCGGGGAACCGCTTGCGCGCGACCGTCAGCGGGACGACGCTCGCCCGCACCGGGGCGGCAGCCTTCTTGCGCGGCGCGGACTTGCGGGCGGCGACGGGCTTAAGCGCCTCGACCGGCGAGCCGTACGCGAAGGTGAAGTCGCAGTCCTCGCACCTCGCCTCCTTGCGCCCGTCAGGCAGGGTGCGGACCAGGTGGACATCGTCCTCGCGGACGCACAACGGACAGACGATCAGAGCCACGTCACCAACGTACGCCTCGGGGACGCACGACCGCCCCTCAGCCACAGGGCGGAGGGGCGGTCGGGGTCTGCTAGACGTACGTCAGACGCGGTTCTTCTTGCGACCGGTGACGGCGTTGTAGACCAGCAGAGCGACGATGGCGCCGATGATCGAGCCGATGATGCCGGCAGCGTTCAGGTCCGTGCCGCCGTCGGTGAACAGCGAGCCGAGGAAGCCGCCGACGAACGAGCCGATGATGCCCAGCACGAGGGTGCCGAGGATGCCGAAGTCGTCCTTGCCCGGCACGACGGCGCGAGCGATGAATCCGGCGATCAGGCCGACAATGATGAATCCGATGATGCCCATGGGGGTTCCTCCCTGTGGTGGGGCCGCCGCGGATGCGCCGTGTGGGCGCGCGACAGCAGCCAACGACGTTAGCGTTCCTTTCCCAAGCGCGCATCTCGGCGGAGCCGAGGTGTGAGATTGGCCGAATTGGGTACACCCTCAGCATGGCTACTACTCCGAAGTTCACCATTCCTGGCCTCACCACCGCTGAGGGCGAGAAGCTCGCAGGCATCTTGCAGGAGCGCCTCAACGCACTCAACGACCTCCAGCTGACGCTGAAGCACGTGCACTGGAACGTCGTCGGACCGCACTTCATCGCCGTCCACGAGATGATCGACCCGCACGTGGACGAGGTCCGCGACATGGTCGACGAGACCGCCGAGCGCATCGCGACCCTCGGCACGTCCCCGCTCGGCACGCCCGGCGCGATCGTCGCCGGCCGCAGCTGGGAGGACTACTCGCTCGGCCGCGCCACGACCAACGAGCACCTCGGCGCGCTTGACGAGGTGTACGTCAACCTTCTCGAGGACCACCGCAAGGCGCAGGCCGCGGTCTCGGACCTCGATCCCGTGACCGAGGACATGATCATCGGCCAGCAGCGTCAGCTCGAGCTGTTCCACTGGTTCGTCCGCGCCCACCTCGAGAGCACCGGCGGCAAGCTCTCCACCGAGGGCGCCACGTCGGAGAAGAAGGCCGCTGAAGCGGCTCACGCCTCTGCGGACGTCACCGAGTAGGACCCCCACAGACGCGAGGCCCCGACCCATGCGCTGGGTCGGGGTCTCGTACGTCCGGGGCTCGCGCTCGTGGACGACACGACAGTGCCCGCCGCCCCCATCGGGACAGCGGGCACTGTGCTTGTTGTGGATGCTTGCTGCGGGTGTCAGCCCTGCGTGTCGTGCTTGACCTCCTGCGCGGCGTGCTGGCCCTCGGACGCGACGTGCTGCGCCGAGTCCTGCGCGGAGGACTTGAGCTCGGTGGCAGCCTCTGTGGCCGACTCCTTGAGGTTGTCGCCGATCTCCTGGCCGGCCGCCTTCGCCTGGTCCATGACCGGCTGGCCGTGCTCCTTGGCGGCATCGACGGCCTGCTCGGCGAGCTGGGCCTCCTTGTCGCTGGCGGGGATCAGCGAGGCGAGGACCAGCCCCGCGCCGAAGGCGACGAGGCCCGCGGCCAGGGGGCTGCCCTCGGCACGAGACGCGACGCCGCTGACAGCGTCGGACGCCTTGCCGGTGACGTTGGGCGTGGAACCGGCCGCACTGTGCGCCGAGCCCATGACCTTGTCCCGGACGGAGCCGACCCCGCCCTTGACGCTGTCGACCTTGCGACCGACGACCCGGCTGGGGCTCACCCGGTCGGCGAGCTCGTCCACGTTGCGCGTGAGGTCCCCACGGGTAGCCTCGATGTCGCGCTCGATCACTTCTGGTTCTTTGCCCATTGCACGTCCTCCTTGATCGTCCTCTGCGTGGCCTCGAGCTTCGGGTTCACGTTGTTGAATTCCTTCTTGCCGGTCAGCGCCAGGATGGCGGCGGCAATGGCCCACACGGCGAACACGATGAGAGCGGCCCACTCGATGTCCATCGCGTTGTCGAGCAGGTACATCACGAACAGGGACAGGAAGAGCAGCGCGAAGTAGCCGCTGATCGCGGCGCCGCCCAGCATGCCGGCGCCCTTGCCCGCCTTGCTGATCTCCTGCTTGGCCTCGGTCTTGGCCAGCTCGAGCTCCGAACGCACCATCGACCCCAGGTCGGAGGCGATGTCACCCACGATGTCCCCGAGGGACCGGGTGTCGTCCGGGCCCGGAGCCTGGCCCGGCTCGGTCACTGCCGTCCTCCGGTGTACTGGCCGAGGGGCGCCTCGCCGTACGTGTCGGCGGGAGCCGGGGCGGCGAAATCTGGTGCCGTGGTGCCCTGGCTGGACGACGTGCCGGAGGACTGCGTGTCGGAGGACTGTGCCTTCTTGGCTCCGCGGGCCAGACGACCGGCCACGAGTCCGGCGACCAGCGCGCCGCCGATGAACACGCCGGGACGCTGGCGGGCGAACGAGCGTACGTCCTCCAGCACGTCCTGCGGGTCACGGTTGGCGAGCCGCTGGCCGAGCGCGTTGGTGCGCTGCGACAGCTGGCGGGCCAGGTCCGTCATGGCGCCCTGCTGGGACGAGCCCTCGACCATTCCGTCGAGCTCCTTGCTGAGCTCGCCGAGCTTGGACGACAGTCCCTGCAGCTGGGTGCGGGACTGCTCGTCGATCTGGGCCTTGGCGTCGGCCAACAGGTCGGTCGCCTTGTCCTTGGCCTCGCTGGCGACCTGCCGGGCCTCGTCCTTCGCGGTGCTCGCGACGTCGGCGCCATGATCGGCCGCCGAGCTGGCCGCGTCCTGCGCGGTGGACTTGACGTCCTCGGCCTTGGCCTTGACCCCAGACGATTCGTCGGACGAGCCGCCGCCGTGCGGTGCGTTGAGCGAGCCACCGCCGTCGGGTGCGTTGAGCGAGGGGTCGAGGTTGCCCGTGTCGGGTGCGGGGTTGGCGAACGGATCACCCTGGGTCGTGGTCGCCGGGATCGGCGTGTCGGCCCGGGCCGACCCGAGGGGGTCGGTGCCCCGGTCGTTCGATGCAGTCATGCTTCCTCCATCTGTGGCGTGTGCCACAGAGGTACCCGGCATGTGCGGGTCCTAGTCCCCGCAATCGCAAAAGGTTCTAGCGTCGTCCCCGCGGGCGGGGCTTGGGGCCCGTCCGCCGCTCCCCTGGAGCCTTGTAGGTGCCGGCGGCGACCCGCGACATCAGCAGCTGCTGATCACCCTTCTCGGCCTCGCGCACAAACTGGTGCGCCTTCTCCCCCCGCAGGGTCGCCGCGACGACGCCGTGGTGGGAGATGACGACCGCCTTGTCGACGACCTCCCAGGTGAACCCGCCGGGGCGGCCCTTCACACGACACCCAGGTAGTCGAGCGCCGCGTCGGTCAGGTCGTGGGCGAGGTTGCGCGCCTTGGCGGCGTGGGCGTGGGCCTGCCGGATCAGCTCCTTGGGCTCCAGCTCGCTGTCGCCGAAGTAGCCCTCGTGCACCCAGCGCTCGTACGTCGTCGGGATGACCTCGGGATGGAACTGCCACGCGATCGCGCGGGCGCCGAAGGTGTCGTCGATGAAGCACTGCGGGCCGCGCCACGAGGTGCCGAGCACCTTCGACGTCGGCCCGGGGGCGAACACGTCGGAGTGCATCTGGCCCCACGGACCCTCGGGGCACAGCCGGCTGTCGGTCGTATCCACGCGGCTCCAGCCGAGCTCGGGCTGGTCGGCCCGCCACGACGTGCCGCCAAAGGCGCGTGCCATGAGCTGCGAGCCGTAGCAGATCCCCATCACCGGGGTGCCGGCCTTGAGCGCGGCGAGGACGAACGCGGACTCCGCCGCGACGACGTCCTTCCACTTCGACTCGTGCGCCGACTTGTCGGAGCCGAGCAGGAGGATCAGGCTGCTCTCACCGATCTGGTCGTACGGCGTGAGGTCGTCCCGGTCGAGCTCGACGATCTCGCCGCCGCGCTGCACCAGGCGCTCTGAGACGTACCCGCCGTCCTTGTCGGCCGCATCCGCGACCACGTGAATCCGCATGCCCCCATTGTCCCCCACCACTGGCGCACACCCGTCCGCGAGTGGCGCAGATGTGGACGACACGCCGTCCCAAAAGCGCCATCTTGCGCCAGTCGCGGACGGGTGTGCGCCAGTGGTTCACCTTCTGTTTCATAACCTCAGGCCAGCCTGCGGCGTTGACATCGGTGTGACCCACACCACTCGCCGTACGTTTATCGCCTCCGGCACGGTCGTCGCTGCCGGCGCCGTCGCCTCGACCCTGCCCGCACTGCCGGCCGGTGCCGCCGCCAGCACCTACTTCCAGCACGGTCTCGCCTCCGGCGACCCGTTGCCGACCGCCGTCGTCATCTGGACCCGGGTGACCCCGACAGCGGCCTGCCTGCCGGGCTCGGGCAAGGGCCCCAGCGCCGTCGTGACCTGGGAGGTCGCGACCGACACTGCGTTCACCAACATCGCCAAGCAGGGCAGCGTGACCACGACCGCCGCCCGCGACCACACCGTCAAGGTCGACGTCCGCGGGCTCACGCCGGCCACGACGTACTACTACCGCTTCACCCACCAGGGATCGCGCTCCCCCGTGGCCCGCACCCACACCGCGCCGTCGTTCACGGCCGACACGCAACGGATGCGCCTCGGCATCGTCTCGTGCGCCAACCTGCAGGCCGGCTTCTTCAACAGCTACCGCCACCTCGCTTCCCGCACCGACCTCGACGCGATCCTGCACCTGGGCGACTACATCTACGAGTACGGCAACGGCGAGTACGGCTACGGCAACAAGAACGTCGACGTGCGCAAGCACGTCCCGGCGCACGAGGTCCTGACGCTGACGGACTACCGCCAGCGGCACGCGCAGT
>JAOPXL010000109.1 GCA_025965175.1 Aeromicrobium sp. | reverse complement strand
CCTTGGCGACGTCAGGGGTGACGGTGCCGGTCTTGGGGTTGGGCATCAGGTTGCGGGGACCGAGGACACGGCCGAGGCGACCGACCTTGCCCATCATGTCGGGCGTCGCGACGACGGCGTCGAAGTCCAGCCAGCCGCCGTTGACCTTGTCGACCAGCTCGTCGGCTCCGACGAAGTCGGCGCCGGCCTCACGGGCGGCGTCGGCGTTGGCGCCGGTGGCGAAGACCAGGACCCGTGCGGTCTTGCCGGTGCCGTGCGGGAGGTTGACGGTGCCGCGCACCATCTGGTCGGCCTTGCGGGGGTCGACGCCGAGCCGGACGGAGACGTCCACGGTCGAGTCGTACTTCTTGCTCCCTGACTCCTTGGCCAGTGTCGTGGCCTGGAGCGGCGTGTAGAGGTTGTCCTTGTCGATCTTGTCGGCGACCTCGCGGTACGCCTTGCTGTGCTGTGCCATCTCTGGTCTTCCTTCGTGATGTGTGAACCAGTCGTGGTCTGTGCGGGCCCAGCCGGCCCTGCCACTAGTGGTACGGGGGTTGGAACTAGTCGGTCGTGACACCCATGGAACGTGCAGTGCCCTCGACGATCTTCATCGCGGCGTCGATGTCAGTCGCGTTGAGGTCGGGCAGCTTGGTCGTGGCGATCTCACGGATCTGGTCCTTCGAGATCTTGCCGACCTTGTCCTTGTGCGGAACGGGCGAGCCCTTGGCCAGACCGGCGGCCTTCTTGATCAGCTCAGCCGCCGGGGGCGTCTTCGTGATGAAGGAGAACGTACGGTCCTCGTAGATCGTGATCTCGACCGGGACGACGTTTCCACGCATGGCTTCTGTGGCCGCGTTGTAGGCCTTGCAGAACTCCATGATGTTGACGCCGTGGGGGCCGAGCGCGGTACCGACGGGCGGTGCCGGGTTGGCCATACCGGCCTGCAGCTGCACCTTGACGATGGCTGCGACTTTCTTCTTGGGAGGCATTTCTCGGGTCCTTGACTGAATGAATGGTGCGGTGTGCGTGAACCGGTTGGCTCAGACCTTCTGGATCTGCGTGAAGCTGAGCTCGACCGGCGTTTCGCGACCGAAGATCTCCACGAGGGCCTTGACCCTCTGTGCATCGATGTTGATCTCGGTGATGGTCGCGTGCAGCGTGGCGAACGGTCCATCGACGACCATGACGGAGTCACCGACGGTGAAGTCGGAGAACTCGACCTTGGCGGCCTTCGTCTGCTGCTGATCGGGGGCGTCCGCCGCGGTTGCGACTTCTGCCTCCACTGCCGGGGCGAGCATGCTCTCGACCTCGGCAAGACTGAGGGGGACGGGCTGGTGGGAGTTGCCCACGAAGCCCGTGACCGACGGCGTGTGGCGGACGACGCCCCACGACTCGTCGGTGAGGTCCATGCGGACCAGGACGTAGCCGGGCAGGACCGTGCGCTTGACGAGCTTGCGCTGCCCGTTCTTGATCTCGGCGACCTCTTCGGTCGGCACGACGACCTCGAAGATGAAGTCCTCGGCGTTGAGTGACGTGACGCGGTTCTCGAGGTTCGACTTCACCCGCTTCTCCATGCCGGAGTAGGTGTGGACGACGTACCAGTCGCCGATCTGGCTGTAGAGGCGATCCTTGAACTCCTGCAGGGCGTCCGCGACAGGCTCTTCCTCGTCTGCGGT
Organism: Aeromicrobium sp.; assembly: GCA_025965175.1. GTDB lineage: Bacteria > Actinomycetota > Actinomycetes > Propionibacteriales > Nocardioidaceae > Aeromicrobium. The sequence goes on along the minus strand of JAOPXL010000109.1, from coordinate 26,281 downwards.
CTCCTCGGAGGCCTCGATCGCGTCGGAGTCTGAGGTGACCGGCTCGGCGTCCTCGGTCGAGTCGACAACCTCGTCGGACGGCTCCTCCGTCACGGGGGTCGCCGATTCGTCCTCGGTGACCTCGTCGGTCTCCGAGGTCACCTGCGGGTCGATACCTTGAGTCACTGTGATCCTTTGAATTGCGGGGGTTTGCTAGGCGAAGATCGCGAAGGCTGCCTTGCCGAACCCGTAGTCGAGTCCGGCCACGATGGCCATCATCACGAGCACGAACACCAGGACGACCCAGAAGTAGTTGACGACCTGGGGGCGGGTCGGCCAGACCACCTTGCGGAGCTCGGCGATCACCTGACGGTAGAACGTGATCGGCGAGGTGCGCTTGCCGGACGTTCCAGCCAACTCGTGACGATCGCTCACGGGACTCCTTCGTTCTTCATGGTCATGTTTCGCAGGGCACGAGGGACTTGAACCCCCAACCTTCGGTTTTGGAGACCGATGCTCTACCAGTTGAGCTAGTGCCCTTCGACTCGTTCCCACCTGGCGCCGGACCCTGTTGAGGGCATGACGATGAAGAGTGAGAATTCACCGGTCCGTCAAGTGTACGTGGTGCCACCTGCCGGAGTCGAACCGAGGCGGAGCCACCTCAGTGCTGGAGCGCGGTCCCGTCGGCGGCCACGAGCTTGCCGGTCGCGATGAGGATGATGTCGATCAGCGACCAGATGCCGAGGCCGCCGCACGTCAGGAGCTTGAGGACGCCGAGCCCCGTGTAGCCCAGGTAGAACCGGTCGACGCCGAAGCCGCCGAGCAGCACCGACAGGATGATCGCCGTCACGAAGGACTTCTGGCCGACCGCCGGTCCGTACGCACCCTGCGGCGCCTGGCCCGGTCCGGGAGCCGGGTAGCTCGTCGGCGTGCCGGCGGCGAACAGGCCCGGGACCTGGTGGGCCGGCACCCAGTCGCCGCCGTCCCTCGAGATCTGTGAGGTCGGTGCGATGTGCCCCGACGCGACGAAGCCGGCCAGGGTCGCGGCGTCGTACGGTCCGCTGACCTCGCCGGTGTTCGAGACGTAGTAGGAACCCTCCGGGAGGCTCGGCTGCGGGGAGGGGGCGCCGGGGGGCGGGGCGTCGGTCATGGGTATCTCCAAGGGTCGTGGTCCGGCCGACAGTAGTGGAACCGGGACGCCGCGTGCGACCGCGCCACGGATCGGGACGTGGGGTCGTGTTGACTGGCCCCCGTGACGGGCACCGGGACCTCGATGGGCGTGCGGCCCGTGTCGCGGCTGCCCAAGGCCCACCTGCACCTGCACTTCACCGGGTCGATGCGCCACGCGACGTTGCTGGAGCTCGCCGACCGGGACGGCATACGCCTGCCCACGTCGCTGACCGAGGACTGGCCGCCGCGGCTCAGCACGACCGACCAGAAGGGCTGGTTCCGCTTCCAGCGGCTCTACGACGTCGCCCGGACGGTCCTCCGCACGGAGGATGACGTCCGGCGACTGATCCTGGAGGCCGCCCTCGACGACGCCGCGGACGGGTCCGTGTGGACCGAGGTCCAGGTCGACCCGTCCGGCTACGGCGCCCGGTTCGGCGGAATCACCGCGTTCACCGACCTGGTGATCGACGCCGTGCGGGAGGCCTCTGAGCTCTCCGGCATCGGGGTCGGGCTCGTGGTCGCCGCCAACCGGACCCGGCACCCGCTCGACGCCCGGACACTCGCCCGCCTCGCGGCGCAATACGCCGGGCGCGGCGTGCTGGGGTTCGGGCTCTCGAACGACGAGCGCCGCGGGGACACGACGGCGTTCGGTCCTGCGTTCGCGATCGCCGAGCGCGCCGGCCTGGCGCTCATGCCGCACGGCGGTGAGCTGCTGGGACCGGCCCACGTCACCCAGTGCCTCGACCACCTGCACCCTGACCGTCTCGGCCACGGCGTGCGGGCCAGCGAGGACGAGGCCGTGCTGGGTCGACTGGCCGAGCAGGGCGTCGCCCTCGAGGTCTGCCCGACGTCGAATGTGTCGTTGGGGGTCTACGCGACCCTCGAGGAGGTGCCGATCCGCACCCTGACCGCCGCGGGCATCGACGTCGCCCTGGGCGCGGACGACCCCCTGCTGTTCGGCTCCCGCCTTGCCGGCCAGTACGCCGTGCTGCGCGCCGCCCAGGACTTCACCGACGTGGAGCTCGCCGAGCTGGCCCGCATGTCGGTCCGCCGGTCGTACGCCCCCGCCGCCATCGTCGACGCGGCGATGGCCGGCATCGACGACTGGCTGGCCACCCCGCCGAACGGCCACTGACCATGACGACGCAGCCGCCCCTCCCGCCGCCGTTCCCGCCCGCGCCGACGTTCCGCCCGCCCCTGCCCAGGGCCCCTCACGCGACACTGGCGATGGTGCTCGGGATCGTGAGCATCGGCGGCTTCTTCACGCTGCTCGTCCCGGTCTTCCTGGCCCCGGTGGCGTGGTACCTCGGCGCCGCTGCGCGACGGAGGATCGAGCGCGAGCCCGGCAGCTGGTCCGGGGGCGGGGAGGCCCGGACGGGGCTGGTGCTCGGCATGGTCGGCACGGGGCTCATGGTCATCGCGCTGTTCCTCACCGCGCTGATCCTCCTGGGGCTCGTGCTGGTGTCGCACTACGACGCGGGATACGGGGCATGAGCGGTGGGCCTGACTAGGGTGAGGGCATGAGCCAGATGCCCCCGCCCCCGCCGAGCTCGGGCGCGCAGCCCGCCTACGGACCGCAGAAGCACCCCCGGGCCACCACCGCCCTCGTCCTCGGCATCCTCGGGGTCGTGGCGTGCGGTGTCGTCGCTCCCTTCGCCTGGGTCATCGGCGGGAAGGCCGTGCGCGAGATCGATGCGAGCCCCGGAACGTACGGCGGCCGCAGCGAGGCCAACGCCGGCAAGATCCTCGGCATCGTCGGATCGGCCCTGCTGGTCCTGTCGGTCCTGGCCCTCATCGCGCTCGTCATCGTCGCGGTCGCCACGGGCGACTCGTCGTCGGACGGGTCGTTCGACTACTCGCTCGCGGGCCTGGCGGGTCGATGAGCGACCAGCCCGGGACTCCTCCGCCCCCTCCAGGACAGCAGCCTTCGCACCAGCCCACTTGGAGCTCGGCCTACCCCCCGCCGGGGCAGCAGCCGCCGTACGGCTACCAGCAGCCGTACGCGGCACCGCGTCCCAGCCACCCGAAGGCCACGACCGCGATGGTGCTGGGCATCATCGGCATCGCCGGCGGTCTTGCCTGCTTCCTGCCGCTGTTCGTCGCGCCGTACGCGTGGATCATGGGGGCCCATGCGGTGCGGGACATCGACGCCAGCGGCGGACAGCTCGGTGGCCGCGGCGAGGCCAACACCGGCAAGATCCTCGGCATCGTCGGCACGGTCTTCCTGGCCCTCGCCCTCGTGGCCGTCGTCGCTCTCATCGTGCTGAGCCTGACGGTCGACGACTTCTGGGACGACGGCAGCACGTACTAGCCGGTCGGGACCGGGGTCAGAGCGCGCAGCCGACGAGCACGGGCTCGTTGACCAGGGTGATGCCGTACGCCGCCCGCACACCGTCGCGGACCTCCCGGGCCAGAGCGAGCAGCTGCTCGGTCGTGCCGTTGCCGCGGTTGGTCAGGGCCAGGGCGTGCTTGGTCGACAGCGCCACGGACGGCGTCCCGTAGCCCTTGCCGAATCCTGCGTGGTCGATCAACCAGGCAGCGCTCGTCTTGACCGAGCCGTCCGGCTGGGTGAAGCGGGGCGCACCCTCGGGGAGCGCGGCGGCCTGCTCGGGCCCCAGCAGCGGGTTTGTGAAGAACGATCCCGCGCTCCACGTGTCGTGGTCCGCGGGATCGAGCACCATGCCCTTGCCCCGGCGCAACGCCAGGACGGCCTCCCGGACCTCCTTGGCGGGAGCCCGCTGCCCGATCTCGACACCCAGGGTGCGGGCGAGCTCGGCGTACGCGACGGGCGCTCCCAGCTCGCCGAGGGCGAACTGGAACGCGGCGGTCAGCACGACCCAGCGGTGCGGTTCGGCCTTGAACCGGCTGTGCCGGTAGCCGAAGCCGCAGTCGACGGCGTGGATCGTGCGGATCTTGCGGTCGAAGCGGTCGTACGCCCGGACCGTCGCGACGGTCTGCGAGACCTCCTGGCCGTACGCCCCGACGTTCTGGATCGGTGTCGCACCGGTCGAGCCGGGGATGCCGGACAGTGCCTCGACACCGACCCAGCCCTCTGTGACCGCGCGGGCGACGACCTCGTCCCACGGCTCCCCCGCCGCAACCGTCACCATCGCCCCGCTGCACGCGTCGGCGTCGACCCGCACGCCGCGGGTCAGGACCCGGACGACCGTGGCGTCGACGCCCGCGTCGGCGACGACCAGGTTGCTGCCGCCGCCCACGACGAGCAGCGGGTCGCCGGCCTCGTCCGCGATGCGTACGGCCTCGAGCAGGTGCTCCTCGGTCGTGGCCTCGATGATTGAGCGGGCCGGGCCCCCGAGGCGGAGCGTCGTCAGGTCGGCCAGGTCCATGGCCGCGACGCTAGCAGCCGGTGGCCCGATCTCCCGGGCCGGGGAACGGCGAAAGCCCCCGCCTGCCGGAGCAGTGGGGGCCTTCGCAGAAGTGCGTCGAGTCAGCGGGTCTCGCGGTGCAGCGTGTGGCGCTTGTCGCGCGGGCAGAACTTCTTCAGATCCATGCGATCGGGATCGTTGCGACGGTTCTTCTTCGTGATGTAGTTGCGTTCCTTGCACTCGGTGCAGGCCAAGGTGATCTTGGGACGAACGTCTGAGCTCTTGCTGGCCACGAGGGTGCCTCTTCTTGATCGGTGATGCTGGGGGTGTTGCGTGCGAGTCGTGCGGTAGCTGGGGCGGGACTCGAACCCGCGACAACACGATTATGAGTCGTGTGCTCTAACCACCTGAGCTACCCAGCCGCAACGGGTCCGGAGTTGCCTCGTTTCCCTGAGCCCCCTTACGGAATCGAACCGAAGACCTCTTCCTTACCATGGAAGCGCTCTACCGACTGAGCTAAGGGGGCAAGCCGACAAGCAAAGATACCGGGTCCCCGCCCCAGATGTGAAATCGGGGGTGCCTGCAGCAGGATGGCGGTCATGACGCCACGCCATCCCAACGGTTTTGGGTTCAGCGACGAGACCATCAGGCGTTGGACGAACACGCTCGTCGTGCTGCTCGTCGTCGTCACTGGGCTCGGTCTGGGCCTCGGCCTGGCGAGCGACGCAGACCGGGCACCCTCCTGGCTCGGGACGGTCGCGACGGTCGTGACCGTCGCGGGCGTGGTCGGGCCGGTCCTTGCGGCCGCGGTCGTCGGCGGGGAGTCGATCCGCCGCGGCGGCGGGGTCATCGGCGTCCTGCTCACCTACGGCCTGGTCGCGGGCGCCACCGGCCATGCCCTCGAGATCGGCTGGGCGTTCTGGACCGGCTCGATCGCCCTGGGCCTCGGCGTCGTCGGGTTCTGGGTCATCGGATGGATCGCCAGGGTGCCGATGTACATCGGCCTGCCGTGGGCGCACGGCACGGTCGTGCAGCGCTCCGACGCCCCGCCCACGGATCACATCGGCACCGACGACCCGCGGCTCCGCCCGAGGCGGCGGCCGGGTCTCAGGCGATCGCGCTGACGCCTGCCCCGCTCATGTGCAGGACCTCGAGCGGTGCCGACGTCGGCTCCTCGGCGGGCCGGTTCTCGGCCAGGACCCGGGCGACCGCGGGGTGGATGCGGTCGTCGAAGGCCGCCGCACACGCCTCGACCGACTCCCACACGTCGATGTAGCGCAGCCCGCCGTCGGGGCGGCGCACGCACAGGTGCACGAGCTGCCCCTCCAGCGGCTCGGGTCCCAACGCGGCGATGATCCGCTCGTACGTCGGGAAGTCGATCGGGACGTCCTGCGTGAAGGCGTGCACCATGCCCGCCACCTCCTCAAGTTGATCCGAATCATGTTCGGACGAATAATGCTAGAGTTCCACCGATGCCCGAACCCGTCAAGACCCGCAGCTATCGCTCCCCGGCCCGCGCCGATCAGTCCGAACGCACCCGCGCCGCCGTCCTCGACGCCGCCCGGGAGCTCTTCACGACGCAGGGCTACGCCGGGACGACGGTCCGGACGATCGCCGACCATGCCGGCGTGCATCCCGACACGTTGTACGCCTCGGTGGGCCGCAAGCCGCAGATCATGCTGGCGCTCGTCGAGTCGGCGCTGTCGGGGCAGACGGAGGCCGTCACGGCCGAGGAGCGGGACTACGTACGACGCATCCGGGAATGCGAACGGGCGACCGAGATGATCGACGTCTACGCCGGTGCGGTCACCGCGATCCAGCAGCGGCTCGCACCGGTCTTCACGGCCCTGCGGGTCGCGGCCGACGCTGACGAGTCCTGCGCCGCGGTGTGGCGGCAGGTGTCCGAGCGCCGGGCCGCCAACATGCTCCTGCTCGCCCGCGACCTGAGGTCGACCGGCGAGCTGCGCGACGACCTCGATGACCGGGAGGTCGCGGACATCGTGTGGAGCATGAACGCCGCGGAGCACTGGGACCTGCTGGTTGTCCAGCGGGGCTGGTCACCCGTGCGGTTCAACGCCTGGCTGGCCGATGCGTGGCGCCGGCTCCTGCTGGCCGGCGGTCAGGCGGAGGCGGCGAGGCGCGACGGCCAGAGCGGGCCCTCGTAGATAAATCCGGTGTAGCCCTGCACCAGGTCCGCGCCCGCCGCGAGCCGCGCCCGGACGTCGTCGGGGGTCGTGACGCCACCGACCGCGATGATCGCGAGCCGGTCGCCGACGCGGGCCCTCAGACGTGCGACGACCTCGGTGGCGCGCTCCGCGAGGATCGGGCCGGAGAGCCCGCCGGCACCCGCCGCGTCGATCACGGTCCGCTCGGTCCGGAGGGACTCGGGTCGGGCGATCGTGGTGTTGGTCGCGCTGATGCCGTCGAGCCCCAGCTCGACCGCGAGGTCGGCGACCGCGTCGATGTCGTCGTCCGCGAGGTCGGGTGCGATCTTGACCAGTAGCGGGACGCGGCGACCGGGGGCCCGGTCCGCGACGTCCTTGACCGCGGCGAGCAGCGGACGCAGCTCGTCGACGGCCTGCAGGTCCCGCAGCCCCGGGGTGTTGGGCGAGGAGACGTTGACGACGAGATAGCTCGCGTAGGGCGCCAGCAGCCGGGCGCTCTCGACGTAGTCGGCGACGGCGTCCTCGGGGGCGACGACCTTGGTCTTGCCGATATTGACCCCGATGACGGCGTCCCGGCCGGCGCGCGTGCGGCGCAGGCGGTGCAGACGGGACGCGACCTCGGCGGCGCCGTCGTTGTTGAAGCCCATCCGGTTGATGATCGCGCGGTCCTCGACGAGCCGGAACAGTCGTGGCCGCGGGTTGCCGGGCTGCGCCCGCGCCGTGACGGTCCCGATCTCGACGTGGCCGAAGCCCAGCGCCAGGAGGCCCGGGACGGCGCGCGCGTTCTTGTCGAAGCCCGCGGCGAGGCCGAACGCATGGGGGAACTCGATGCCCATCACGGTGCGGGGGGCGCAGGTCTGCGGGAGCACGAGCCGGGTCACGGGGCGGCCGGCACGGATCGCGGTGAACCCACGCTCGTGCGCCTTCTCGGGATCCATCCAGCGGAAGACGGCGTCGAAGAAGGCGCGATAGACCACACCCGGACCCTATCGCCCGCCCGTCAGAACGCGTGGGCGGAGCGGTACATGGCGAGGCGCTCCCCCGCCCGCGGGACGGCCTACGCGACGCACTGCTCCGCCGCGAGGTCGGCGACCCGGGTCGCCCGCGAGATGTCACCGACGCCGCGCCGGCGAGGGCGCGATAGAGGTCGATCGGGCCGTCGGCACCGATCTGGGCCGTCGAGCACGACCGGCCGGAGTACGGCGCGAGGGCCGCGTCCGACGCCTTCGCCATCTCCACGTCCCCCAGCGCGAGGGCGAGCTCGGCGCCGTAGCACCAGCGCATCATCGACATGAAGTCGTCGTGGTCGGTCGAGAATCGCTCGCGGTGGGCTCGACGATCCGGCGGGCCGCGGCGACGTTTCCACGCCGCACGTGCACCACGGCGTGGGCCGCACAGTCGGGACGGCGGCGAGCTCGAGCACGCGCACGTCGTCGGTCGCGGTCCGGTCGTCGACCTCGGACAGACCGGCGATCAGCGCGGTGTGCGCCAGCGCGGCGGCGACGTTGGGGATCGCGACCCGGCTCGCGAGCTCCCGCAGCCGGGGCAGGGCGCCCTGAGAGTCCTGACGCCGCTGCCAGCGCCGCTCTACCGGCGCACGATGCGGTCGGACCTCCGCGGCCTCGCCCAGCACCTGGTGGCTCGGGCGCCCCTCGGGATCTGATCGCCGGGCGGCCGCGCCCTTGCCACGCACGTTGCCGGCGCCCCGCATCGCGACGCCCCGACAGCTTGCCTACCGGGACACGCCGGTGGGTCTACATTGGGTCCATCGCCCGCCCGGGTGATCTGGACCACCGCGAGGCAGCCGTGCACGAGACACCCGATCAGGCCTTCGCGAGGCTCGCCCTCGAGCTCAGCGAGTCGACCACCGTCGACCAGAGCGCGGCCCAGATCGTCGCGTTCGGCATGGCGACGCTCGACACCCAGTTCGCCGGCATCACGCTGCTGCGGGGCCAGGGCAGGTGCGAGTCCCTCGGGGAGTCCGATCCGCTGGTCCTGAAGGCCGATGGGCTGCAGCACGACCTCCGCGAGGGTCCGTGCGTCGACGCGGCGACCACGAGTCGCACCGTGCTGTCGGCGGACCTCGCGGCCGACCGCCGCTGGCCGCGCTGGGGGCCTGCGGCCGTCGAGCTCGGGTTCCGCAGCATCCTGTCGGCCGAGCTGCACGCCGGCGGCGCGCGGATCGGGGCGATCAACTTCTACGGTTCGGTCGTCCGACAGTTCTCCGTCGAGGACGTCGACGTCGCCCAGCTCTTCGCGAGCCACGCCGCGGCCGGGCTGTCCGCCGTCACGGTGCGGGAGGGTCTGCAGAACGCGCTCGACTCCAGGACCGTCATCGGCCAGGCGCAGGGCCTCCTGATGGAACGTTTCGGGGTCGACGCCGACCAGGCGTTCGCGATCTTGCGCCGCTACTCCCAGGACGGCAACATCCGGCTCACCGAGGTGGCGGGGACCGTCGTGGAGCGTAAGGAGCTCCCGGAGGCCGCGTCGCGTCGGCGCAGCGGCGAGCGGGAATGACTTCCTAGTCAGGCCAACCCCTGTTTGTCGCCGACGTCGCAGGGCACAATGGGACCGTGCCCCGCGCTCGCGGCGTGGGCATCCAGTTGAGAAGGAGCTGGGCAGGCCTCTCGGGAGAGGACCTCAGTCATGCTCCTCGCGTCCACGTTGCTCGTCAGCCTCTTGCTCAGCCTTGTGCTGGCTGCCGCCGTCGTTGCCTTCACGGGTGACTTGGTGTCCTATCTCCGCCGCCCCTCGAAGGGGTTCCCCACCTGGCGGGCCCTGCGTCGGGACCTCGGCGTCGCGATGTCGGCAGCCCGGCACGTACGGAAGAAATGACCGCGCCGCGGACGGATGCTGCCGCCTGGTGAGGACTCCCCACCCCAAGCGACCCGGCCCGAACGTCTTGCACAACCAGGGCCTCGGGGTCAGGATGGTCGAACCGATTGAGAAGTAGTCGGTGAGATCCTGATCAAAGGCTTTCACGATGCCATCGGAGAATGCGGGACAGATCGGATGGTCACTTCACGTCTACCGAGTGCGGGACCAACAACGACAGCAGCGGATCCTGACAGCGTTCGAGCGGATCGCGTATCCAGGCGTGACCGCCTTGGGCTCCCGCTCCGGACCGGAGTGGCTGGTGATCGCGGAGTGCCAGTCGTTCGGTGACCAGATCCGGGCACGGCGAGTCATCCGCACGGTCGACCCCGACGCCGAGCGCGACCGTAGGTCCGAGCTCACCCCCGAAGAGGTGCGGGTCCGCCACGCATAGCCGCACGACAAGAAATATGGTCGCGCGCAGGCTCTTTCGACCGATGGCAGACTTACGATGGCGTCATGGCCAGGAAGCACCTGATCATCGCGGACCACCATCGACGCTGGGGCATCATCGCCGCCAGTTTGGCGTGTGTCACGACTGTCGGCATCGCCGGAATCGCCTTCGCGAGGACCGGTGAGATCAATCGGGAGCCCTGGGGATACGTCGCCCTGGCCTTCGCCGTCCTGTCAGCGCTCGGAGGCTTCTTCCTCGCCTTCACGATGGCGGTGCTGGGGGATAGCGAACAACTCTCGACCCCTGCCCCGTCGTCCCGCCGCGGCACTCACGGCGCGCACGGCGCGCACTAGGCGTCAGCCGGGCGTCCGCGTCGAGACACCCATCAGGAGCGCGGGAGGACCGTGAGGACGCGTTCGACGTGGTCGCGGAACTCCCGCATGAAGTCGGTCAGGAACGCCGTCGTCGACTCGTCCGTGACCTCGCCGTCATCGGTGAACAGGCCAGGCCTGAAGGTGATGTAGGCCTCGGGCGCCGTCATCTGTCGGGCGTTGCAGAAGCTCAGGACCGCGCGCAGGCTCTGCTGGCCCACGGCGGTGCCGATCTGGCCCGGCGAGGCCCCGATGACCGCGGCCGGCATGTGGTCGAAGGAGTTCTGCCCCCATGGTCGCGAGGCCCAGTCGATCGCGTTCTTCAGCGCCCCGGGGATCGAACGGTTGTACTCCGGGGTGACGAACAGGACGGCGTCCGAGCGGGCGATCGCGTCCTTCAGCGCCTGGGGCTCCGCGGGATAGCGCGTGTCGAAGTCAGGGCTGTACAACGGCAGGTTGCCGATCGGGAGCTCGGTGAACTCCAGGTCACCAGGCGCGAGTCGGATGAGCGCCTTGCTGAGGACCCGGTTGATCGAGGTCGACGACAGGCTGCCGACGAAATAGCTGACCTTGTACTTCGTCATGATGTCCTCCCACTCGCAGGATCTCAGACTTCGACCGACCGCAACACCCCGGCGAGTGGGCCATAGGTCAGGAGGTCGCACCCACCTTGGTCCATCGATCGTCTCGTCTGCTCGGTGGGCGACGTCCTCGGGTCTATCGTGAAAGTGCGTCTGCCCGTCGTCGCGGTGGCCGCCCCCGGAACGGAGGACACCCTGCTTCCCACACCTGCGCTTCCGGCACCTGTCCAGGCCTTCATCGACCACGAGATCAGCACGAACCAGACCGACTTGAGCGACCTCCGGGCCGTCATCGTCAACGGGACGCTCAAGCGGTCCCCTGCCCAGAGCCACACCGAGGGCCTGACCGCGATCTCTACGCACATCCTGACCGGCGTCGGGGCGACGGTCGACACGATCCGCACCGTGGACCACACCATCCCGCCCGGTGTCTACCCCGACATGCGCGAGCAGGGGTGGGACGTCGACGACTTCCCCGACCTCTACCGGGCCATGATCGAGCCGGCCGACATCGTCATCCTCGCCACCCCGATCTGGCTCGGTGACCAGTCCTCGATGACCCGACTCATGATCGAGCGGCTCTACGGCTGGTCCAGCGACCTCAACGCCGCCGGACAGTGGTCCTACTACGGCAAGGTCGGTGGCGTCCTCGTCACCGGCAACGAGGACGGCGGCAAGCACTGCGCCGCCCAGATGCTCTACGCGCTCTCGCACATCGGGTTCACGATCCCGCCGCAGTCCGACTCGTACTGGAACGGCGAGGCGGGCCCCGGGCCGTCCTACCTCGACGACAACCGTGGGGCGCAGAACCACTGGACCACCCGCAACACGGTCTTCGCCACGTGGAACATGCTGCACACGGCCAGGCGTCTGAAGGACTCCGGCGGCCTACCGGCCCACGGCAATGTGACCACCAACTGGGATCTCACCGACCCCGAGCACCCGAACCCCGAATATCGCTGACCCTGCGACTCGGACCACCGACCGTCCTCGACGTCCCGCCAGACCGCGGTCAGATCCGCTCGACGTCCGGCACCGTCCACGTGCCGTCGAAGAGCGGAGCCGTGGGGGTGTAGCAACGGAACATCACGTAGAAGCCTCTGCCGGGAACCGTCTCGATCCAGCTCGTCTCCACACACTTCGGCGTCGCGGGGACGAAGAACGGGTCCAACGAGCCATCGGCATTCGTCTCGAGCTCGTCGTCTGGCAGCCCGATCGTCGTGTCATTGGCAGTGAGCCACACGGATCGCGGGTCCACGAAAATGCCTGCACAGCACGCTGGAAGTCCATCTCGTCGAACAGCGTCTGCGTCGTCTCAGGTGTCGGGCAGCCCAGCTCGAGCTGCAGGGTCCGAGGCGCGTCTCCACGCTGTTCGAGTCAGGCGTCACTCGCCCTTGCACGTCGGTCATGTCGGACCTCCTTCGGTGCGGTGCACCTACTCCCCCGACCGTATGAAGGACCGGGGGTCGAGCGCTCCATACGATCTGGGTCAAACGCGGGCCTTCACACGCATTGGGTGACGACTGCTGGCTCGGCGAACGGCAGGCTGACGGGATGGCTCCCTGGATTGCGACCGCCCTGTTCCTACTTGATCTGGCCATCAAGGTGATCGTTCTTGGAGTGGTGCCCAAGAACCGGCGGCCCTCGAGCGGGATGGCGTGGCTGCTGCTGATCATGCTCATCCCGTTCCTGGGGTTCGTCATCTTCCTCGTGCTGGGGCGGACCCGGATCGGGCGGAAACGCGACGAGCAACAAGCCGAGGTCAACGCGATCGTGGCGCAGAGAACGGCCACGGTACCCACCCTCGAGACCGCCTTCCCGGGCCCCGAGTACGTACAGTCGGTGGCCACCCTGAATCGCAACCTGGGGGCGCAGCCAGCCATGCCGGGCAACCGGGTGGACTTGTTCTCTGGGTACGCCGACTCCATCGCGGCGATGACTGCCGAGGTGGACCGCGCCTCCTCGTGGGTGCACGTCGAGTTCTACATCACCGCATGGGACGAGGTGACCGGGCCGTTCTACGAGGCGCTGGTGCGCGCGGTCGAGCGCGGCGTCGCGGTCCGCCTGCTCTTCGACCACCTGGGGTCGCGCGGGATCCCTGGCTACAAGGAGTTCAAGGCGCGATTGGACACGACGGGGATCGAATGGCACCCCATGCTGCCGATCGCGCCGTTCAAGGGAGAGTGGCGTCGCCCCGACCTTCGCAACCACCGCAAGATCCTGGTGGTGGACGGGGCAGCGGCGTTCACCGGATCTCAGAACCTGATCGAGCCCGGCTACAACAAGCCGGCGAACCACAAGGCCGGACGTGAGTGGGTCGAGCTGGTGGCGCGCGTCGAAGGTCCGGTCGTCAGCGCGCTGAACGTCCTCTTCGGCACCGACTGGTACAGCGAGACCGGGGTCAAGCTGGGCGAGGAGATCAGCACGGCGCCGCCGAGCTCTTCCGGCGAGATCGAGGGGCAGGTGATCCCGAGCGGACCCGGCTTCGCCACCGAGAACAACCTGCGAGCGTTCACGACCTTGATCTACTCGGCACAGCGTCGGCTGTCGATCACCAGTCCCTACTTCGTGCCCGACGAGTCCCTGCTCTACGCCGTCACCACGGCCGCCCAGCGCGGGGTCGAGGTCGAGCTGTTCGTGAGCGAGGCCGGAGACCAGTTCATGGTCTATCACGCCCAACGCTCCTACTACGAGGCCCTGCTGCGCGCGGGAGTGCGCATCTACTTCTACCCCGCGCCCGCGATCCTGCACTCCAAGTTCTTCAGCGTCGACGACGACGTCGCGGTGCTGGGCTCCAGCAACATGGACATGCGTTCGTTCGGTCTGAACTACGAGGTCTCGCTCATGCTCCTTGGCCCGGAGGTCGTCGCCGAGATGCGCAAGGTGGAGGACACCTACCGCGCGATGTCGAAGGAGCTCTTCCTCAAGGACTGGCTCACCCGCGGCCGAACCTCGCAATACCTCGACAACGTGATGAGGCTGACCGCAGCCCTGCAGTGACATCCCGAAGCCCCCTGGAGGAGAACGACGTGAAACCTGCCATCGTGTTGACCAGCCTGCTGCTGACCCTGCCGCTCGGCTGTGGGGGCCAGGACAAGGCGGCCGTGTGCGACTCGGTCGGTGGCCTGAAGGCATCGGTAGCCGACCTGAAGGGAATCGAGATCTCCTCATCCAGGGCCCTGACCGATCTGGAGAGCGGCATCAAGGCCATCCAGGACGACCTCGCCGCCGTCAAGGCAGACGCCACGTCCGAGTTCTCCTCTCAGATCGACGTTGTCGAGACAGGCTTCGCCACGCTGAAGACCAGCGTCGGCAAAGCCACGACCGCCCCGTCGGGCGCCACTCTGGCCGCGGCCGGCTCGGCGGCGTCCGCCCTTGGCACCGATGTCCAGACACTGATCAGCGACATTCAGGACACCTGCTGACCGGTCGTTGACCAGATATCGCGTTCGATCCCCCACCGTCCGTTCAGCGGTTGGATGGAACAGAGAACCAAGAACACGTTCTGCTGCGACAGTGGGGCCGGGTCATGCCGACTCACGTCGACCCAGGTATCGCTGGATGGTCAGACCAGCACGGAAGTTCGCCACGACGAGCGAGCTGTCTTGGGGAGCAGGCCGAAGGCGACCAGATACATGACTGCGGTGAGGACGAGGAGGTTGTCGTAGCCGGTGAGCAGGGCGGCGTACTCCAGGCATCCGCCGACGATCGCACCCAGCAGGTTCACGCCGAAGGCTGCCTGTGAGTCGGCGGTGTCGGCGAAGCGCTTGGCGAAAGCCACGTTGGCCAGAAAGATTGGCAGGAACGCCAGGATCGTGGCGGCAACCAGGCGGGGAGCGAACGGCAGGCCGAGCAGATGCTCGGGCCGCACCAACCACTGGAAGGTGAGCCCCGTCAGGATGCCCGCGAAGACGATCGGAAGTGGCGGTGTACGGAACCGCCGTGTCGTCTCCACTGCCGCCAGCACTACCACCAGCACGCCGGTGAACACGAGCGCGTTGACCAGCCAGGTGGTGCCGAAGAGCAGGGCGAAGGTCGCGACGTTCTTCGTCTCGAGAAGAAGGAAGGCCGCGCCCATGAAGAACAGGTCGGCGTAGGGGCGCATCTGGCGCAGCGGGCCGCCGATGCTGCGAACGAGCAGAAGGGACAGGGCCAAGATCCCGGTCAGCGCCCAGAGGTAGATCGAGGGGATTCCGCCGCCGCGGAAATAGAGGAAGGGTGCGTTGTCGGTTGCCGGAGCCACAACGGGGGTCGTCGGGTGGTAGTTGCCGGCGCATGTCTGGTTGGCTTCGTTGGCGGCGATCGTGACGACGGCCTGGTGCGCGGTGAAGGTGTCCACGCAGGGGACGTGACCGAAGGCCGTGGCGGCTGTGCCGGCGAGGCGGTCGATCAACCACTCTTCGCGGTAGAAGTTGTACATCGAGAAGCCACCACCGGGTGTGAGGTGGTCGCGGGCCGAGCGCAGGGCCTCCTCGGTGAACAAGAAGGACTCGAGCCGGATCTGGGAGGCACCGTTGACGAGGGAGAGCGAGTCGGGCAGGGCGAACAGGATCAGGTCGTACTTGCTGCTGGTGTTCTCCAGGAACGCCCGGCCGTCGTTGACGTGCGTGGTGGCGCGGGGGTCCTGGTACGCGTGATCGGGGTTGTGCTGGCGCCCGAGCTGCAGGATCCGGGGGTCGATCTCGACGGCGTCGACGTGTTTGGCGCCTTTCAGCAGAGCGATGGCGACGTCCGTTCCCGAACCCGCCCCGACGACCAGGACATTGTCGAGGTGGAGGTCAGGAAGGCGCTCGTACGGCGTGCCGTACTGCTCGGCTGCGTGCTTCAGCCTCCAGTCAGCGCGGGCCATCGTCTGGTGGGGCACGCCGTTGACCCAGATCGAGAGCGCGCCGGGGCCTGACTTCGAGGGGTGTGTGGAGATCTTGTAGTACGGGGACCAGCTCACTCCCGCTGCCTGTCCTTCCGAGAGCAGCATGCCCGCGACCACCAAGGCACAGATGATGGCGAGCAGACGCTGCCAGGTCCCGCGGTTCAGGAGCACCAGGGCGAGTCCGGCCACTGTCCCCCACACCACCGACGGCGCCCACAGCAGGGACACCAGGGTGAATGAGGCGATGCCGAGCAGTGAACCGAGCAGGTCGTACCGGTACGCCGAGAGGGGCGGCAGCTGCCCGAAACACCGCCCGACGACCTCCGCGGGACCCGCCAGCGTGGCCGCCACGAGAAGGAAGATCACCGGCAGGGCAAGCCAGGCGGGCGGACCGCTGACCCGCATGGCGGTGAAGTAGATGACATCGCTCCCCTGTCGTTGGATGCTCACGGGGAAGACGAGAGTGACCACGACGAGCAGAGCCAACAACGGTGTGGTCCACGGCAGGGCGGACCACGGCTTGCGACTGATGAGGAAGCCGACCCCGATACCCAGGAACGAGCCGAGCAGGACGAAGTTGGAGAAGTAGCTCAGGTGCACCACGTTGGCTCCGAGCCAACGGATCAGCGCCAGCTCGAGGAACAGCATCAGGGCGCTGCCCAGCATCAAACGCCGAACCGGGCTGCCTTCGGCTTGGACCACGGCCGAGCGGCCCGGAAGACGCACCTTGGTGTTGCGTCCAGGTGCCACGAGGTCTCCTCCGCCGTCCCCCTTCGCGCACCGTATGGCCGTCGACCTGACGACAACCTGAACGCCCGCGGCACCCCACACCCGGGACCGTTGATCCCCGCCATTGATCGAACACGAAGCGCGGGGGCCACCAGGCTGGGCACCACCAGGCCGGTCATGGTCGATTGATCCTCATGCGGAGGCGCCGCCGACGGAGTTCGGCGCTGCCCACGATCGCCGCGGTGGATTTGCCAGCGTCTCCAGATCGAACATCTCGCCGATGGTGATGCCAGCATTCGCGAGCATGATGGCGTGCAGAGGCTGCGACATCTCGGGGAGGCTCTCGTTGGGTTGTACGTCGAAACAGTCGAGTTGACGCAGTAATGAGCCATTTGCTCGCCGAGCAGAGGCGTTCCATGTCATGACGCCGTTGAAGGTTTTCAGTATCCCTACCTGACCGACAATCAAAGATCTGCGAACTCATCGAGCGGCCGAAGTCGATCAGGCTTCCCAGCACTTGAGTGCGTACCTGGATCGGCCCTGTGCGCAGATGGTGACAACCTTCGGCGCCCACGCCAGGGGTCCATGCGGTCGCCTCAAGGCCCCGGTGAACCTCAGGACGACTGGCCCGATCTTCCAGGCCTCAGTCCTTGACTACGCGACCTGAGACCAGTTGCGGCACGAGGATCAGCAGCGTGGTGACGGTCAGGATGATGGCTGAGGCGGCCGCGATCGTGGGGTCGGTGTTGGTCGTCACGCTCGTGTACATCTGAACCGGAAGAGTCCGCAACAGCGGGGATTGCAGGTAGATCGAGATGACAACCTCATCGAAGGACGTCGCGAAGGCGAACACCGCTCCCGAGAGAATCCCGGGGGCGGCGAGGCGTGCCGTGATGTGCCACAGGACGCTGGCCGGCGAAGCCCCGAGTCCGGCCGCGGCGTGTTCCACGTCGGGGTCCAGCGTCCGCAGGCTGGCCATGACGGGCACGAGGACGAACGGGATCGCCAACGCGGTGTGCGCCAGGAAGAAGCCCGTGTACGTGCCGACCAACCCCAGGCGAAGGAACGCGATGTAGATCGCCAGCGCGACAATGATCTGAGGGAGCAGCATCGGCGCCATGAGTGCGCCCGTGACGACGGTCTTGCCGCGCATCCGGCCACGCACCAGGGCAATCGCCGCCGCCGTGCCGATGATAGTCGCGGCGATCGTCACCGCGACACCGAGCCTCACCGAGGTCCACAAGGCGTCAGTCCACGCCGGATCCGTGAAGAAGTTGCGGTAGTAGTCCAGCGACCATGACTGCGGCGGGAAGGTGAAGCTAGCCTGTCCGGTGAAGCTCAGCGGAATGACGATGAACATCGGGCCGACGAGCCACAGGGCGATGAGGAAGCAGAGGATCCTCAGCGGCCAGGACACGGACGTGGTGCGGTTCATTTGGAGCCTCCAGTGGTTTCGACTCCGCCGCGCACCTTCAGGACGGCGAGGATGACGCCGAGCAGGGCGAGGGTGATCAGGAGCACGACGACAGCCAGTGCGCCGGCGGCACCGAACTGCAGAAGCGGGTCAACCTTCGACGCCATAAGACGCGCGACCATCGACTCGCGCGGGGTGCCCAGCAGCTCGGGCGTGACGTAGAAGCCGAGCGAGAGGGTGAAGACCATCGCCGCGCCCGCGAGGATGCCGGGCAGCGAGAGCGGCAGGTAGACCTTGAAGAACGCCACGATCGGCCGGGCACCCATGCCGAGGGCCGCATCGATCAGACGCCGGTCGATTCCGCGCAGCGACGCGAACAGGGGCAGCACGAAGAACGGCATCATCACCTGGGTCATCGCGATCGTGACGCCGGTCGTCGTGCCGAGCAGCTCGACCGAGCCGATCGGCGTGAGGCTGAAGAGGTCGTCGATCGGGCCGCGCTCCTGGAGAAGAACGACCCACGCAAAGGTCCTGGCCATCAGGCTGGTCCAGAATGGCATCAGGACGAGCACGAGCATGACGGCACGCATCCGGGTGCCCACGGCGGTCATGACGTACGCATAGGCGTACGCGAGAAGTGCCGTCACGATGGTGACCGTCCCCGCCATCCGCAAGGTCCGTGCGATCACCGTCATGGCCAGGCTGTCGGAGAAGAGCGCGGTGTAGTTGCCGAGGCCCGGCTGCGGATCGGTGAAGCTGAGCCAGACCAGTAGCGCCGTCGGATAGAGGAACGCGAGTCCCACGGCGATCAGCGCCGGGCTCACGCCGGTGTAGACGCGGACCGCAGTGCCGAGTCGTCGTACGGGGCCCGCTGTCGGCGGCTTAGTCAGCTGGTGATCGAGCTGCATATGCATGGTCGTTCACTTTCGGAGCGTGGAGGAGGAGGGCTGTCTGGCCGCACGCGTGGGCCGGAGGGACGGCGCCTCGACAGAGGTGCCGCCCGCCCCGACCTGCGCGAGGAACGCGTGGTTATCCGGCGCTCCACTTGGTCCAGCGCTCGGTGGCGTCGACCAGGTTGTCGGCCCACCACTTGTCGTCGCGCTTGATCCCGGTGCCGTTGTCCTGGCCCGAAGGCAGGAACGACTTCTTGACGGCATCGATGTTCGGCTTTGCGGCCGGGTTGATCGGCGCGTAGGCGATGTTCTCGGCCAAGGTGGCCTGGGCCTCGGCCGAGACGACCAGGTTCAGGAACTCCATGACGGCCTTCTTGTTCTTGGTCCCCTTGGGCACCACGAACACATCGTTGTAGAAGATCGGCTGGTTCCAGACCGGCTTGAGCTTGGCGCCCTTGGTGACCGCGTCGTATGCGCGTCCCGGCCAGGCGAGCATCATGTCGACCGTGCCGTTCTGGAGCGCCTGCTCCTGGTCGGCTCCGGTGGCGATGAACTTGGTGTCGTCACGGATGGAGTCCAGCTTGGCGAAGGCCCGGTCGTAGTCGAGTGGGAAGAGGTCCTTGCCGTCGACGCCGTCAGCGAGCAGCGCAGCCTCGAGGGCACCCTGGTCCGCCGAATTCATCATGCCGCGCTTGCCCGGGAACTTCTTGGTGTCGAAGAAGTCCTTCCACGAGGTCGGCGGGTTGTCGCCGTACTTGTCCGTGTTGTAGACGAGCAGGAGTGCCGACTTCATGTTCGGCACACCGCACTCCAGCGCGAGTCCGGGCTCGATCTTGGACTTGTCGACGATGCTGTAGTCGATCTTCTCCAAGTACGTCCCACACTCGCCGACCGCGAAGTAGGAGTAGGCCTCCATCGCGTCCCAGGTCACGCGCTTGGCGTCGACCATGGCCTTGAGCTTGGGATAGCTCAGGGGTGAGTCCTGACCGACCTTGATGCCGGTCTCCTTGGTGAAGGGCTCGATGAACGCCTTCACCTGAGCCTCCTGGTAGGCGCCACCGGCGCCCACCATGACGATCCCGGAATCACCTGAGCTGCCAGACCCGCTCCCGCACGCTGCCAGGCCCAGGGTCAAGACCGCGGTGACGCCCGCGGCGCACACACGTATTGATCGAGAAATCATGTTTTCACTTTCATGAGAGGGACATTGCTGGGTGCTGCGGTACCGCTGGTTGTGCCCGCGATCAAGATCGGGGCCCACTTGAGCGAAAGTGCTCGGTGGCTTTGAAGGCGACTTCGCGGGTCTCGGCGATGAGCCGAGTCCTGCTGACCGCGAACCGGGAAGTCGGCGACGACACGGTGTAGGAGCCGAGAGGGCTGCCGTCACTGCCGAAGAACGGCACCGACACGCAGGAGATGTCCTCGGCGAACTCTTCGTTGTCGATCGCGTGGCCCTCGCGTCTCACGGTGGCGAGGATCGTCACCATCTCCTCGTACGAACGGCACGTGTTGGCGGTGAGCTGGCGCATCTCGACGCCGGAGAACATCAGCTCGACCTGCCGCTCCGGCAGGAACGCCAGGACAGCCTTCGCCGATGCACGAGCGTGGAGGTCGGCGCTGTACCCGACATCGAGGTTGCCGACGCTCAGCGCGTGTGATCCCGCGATGTACTGCTGCAGGATGACCGTGCCCTGGTGCCAGCTCGACACGTACGAGGTCTCGCGGGTCTTGTTGTGCAGTCGCAGGAGCAGCGCTGACTGCTCCGGCGTGGGGCCCGACCGCAGGAAGAGCCGACGGCTCAATCCCATCGACGCCGGACCGATGTCGAGGAGCCCACCCTTGAGCCGGACGACGTGTCCTGACGCCCTTAGCGTGCGAAGGATGTGGTACGTCGTGCTGAGATTGATGTCGAGACGACGGCTGATCATCTTCGCCGTGATGGTGCCGTTGCCTCCCGCGATGCACTCCAGTGCCTCGAGGCCCCGCTGCAGCGTCACCAGGACCGGCACGTCACCGGAGCCCTCGGCCGTCTCCTCCGGTGTCGAGTTGCTCAACTCGCGTCCTCGGGCACGACGGCGTCGACCCATCCGACCGTCAGCTTCCGGCCGGTCTCGGCGTCCTCGACCCAGACCTCGAGCTCGACACGGGTGCCGCCGGCGGCCGCCTCGACGCCACTGACGACCGCGAACACCTTCACGGAGTCACCCGGGTAGTAGGGCGCGAGGAATGCGAGATCCATGTGGCCCGTCGTGTGCCACGCCATGCCGAAGAAGCGCGACGCGAGGTCCGAGATGTAGCAGGCCTCCATCAGGCCCTGGGCGATCGTCGAGTCGAGCCGGGCGGCGCGCGCGGCGTGGACGTCGGTGTGGGTAGTGCGCCAGAACGCAGACACGTTGGAGTAGACCGAGATCTGGGACTGGTGCACCGTCCGCTCCAGCACGGGCACGGGCGAGCCGACGGCCACGTCCGCGCTCGCGGTGTCGACCACGGGCACGTCAAGCGGATAGTGGCCCTCGACCCTGCGCTCCGCGGTCCCGCTGCCGCGGCCGCCACCGAGCTTCTCGGGATCGCCGATCAGGATCGCCTCGATCGGGCGGTGGCGGCAGATCAGACGGTTGGACCCGACGACCCGCGCTTCAGCCTCGATGACGAAGTAGCCGCGATCGCGGCGTTCGTACTTCTCGACCATCGTCCCCGTGAGCCGGACCCGTTCGCCTGCCCGAACCGGCGAGTCGAACCACACCTGCTCGCGTTGGTGCAGGCCGACATCCTGGTGGGGGTCGTAGCGCGTGTTCAGCAGACGCAGCAGCTCACCCAGCAGGATCGACGCCTGGGCGATCTGTCCGTCATCGTCGGTCGTGGCCGGGGGGCGCTCCTCGACCGTGAACTCGTGCTGCCGCATGAGGAACTCGTCGACGTCGATCTCGATCGGACCGAGCTGCTCACCGACCTCGATGTTCTCGAACAGCACGGCCTTGAGCGGTGCGTCGGCCTGGACTGGGGTCGTGGTCATGCGCGTGTCCTCTCGTGGGTGGAACGGAACGACTCGGAGTCGCCCAGCTGAGCGAGGGTCATCGCGACGGCCTGCGCTGCGTACGTCAGCTCGGCCTCGTCGACCGACTCGTCCTTGCAGTGCGCCTCGGACATGGAGCCGGGGCCGAACAGCACCGCCGGCACGCCGGCCTGGGCGAACACCGCGGCGTCGCTGCCGTACGTCGCGCTGCTCGGCGTCGGATCGCCGGTGAGGTGTGACACCGACGCGGCCAGCGCACCGACCATGTCTGCTGTGGCATCGGTCTCCCAGCCGGCGAAACCGGGACCGTCGAACCGCACGACACACGGGTTGTCGCGGAGCCACGGGTCGGAGGCGAGCTCGGCGACGGCGGCGACGACCTCCGCGCGCACGTCATTGATCGTCTCGAACGGCAACGTCCCGATGCGGCCGAACCAGTGGGCCACGTCGGGGATGGTCAAGCGCCACTCGCCGGCTTCGAGCCGACCCACGCTCAACGGCGCCTTGCGCGGCAGCTGGTCGAACAAGGGGTGGCTGAGTCGGTCAGACCGCTCGGCCTCGAGTCGACGCAGCCGGTCGTGGACCAGCAACACCTTGTCGAGCGCGTCGACCCCGGTCCACGGGCGGCCGACGTGGGCAGCCTTCCCGACCACGTCGACGGTGAACGGCTGGGCACCACCGCACGCCGTGACGATCCGCGTCTCAGTGGGCTCCAGAATGATCGCCGCCGCGGGCATCGGACGGTCCCGCATGAGGCTGAGGGTGCCGAGACCACCGCTCTCCTCGGCGACCACGCACTGGATCTCGATGTCGAACGGAAGGGCCACGCCCGCGTCACGGAGCGCACGTACGGCGAACAGTCCCGCCGCGATTCCGCCCTTCATGTCCGACGATCCACGCCCGTAGATGCGACCGCCGGAGCGTTCACCACTGAATGGTGCGCGCGTCCAGCGCGAGACATCACCGGTCGGGACCACGTCGATGTGGCCGTTGAGGACGACCGGCGCCATCACGGGGTTCGGGGAGCGCAGGGTGGCGATGATGTTGGGCCGGGCGTCGAGATCCTTCTCCCCGGCGCAGTCGGGCCACCGCTCGAGGTCGTCGGGACTGATGTGGTGACGTGTCACCTCGAAGTCGTGCTGCAGGAGCCAGGCCTCGAGGAACTCGGCCGCGGCACCTTCGTCGCCGGTGACGCTGGGCACCGCGACGAAGTCGGCGACGAACTGCGCCAGCTCCTCGGACTCGCCGGCCAGCTGGGCCGACAAGGCCGAGCCGGCTGGGGTCATCGACTGCTGCTGGGTGTGGGCACTCGTGCTCATGCTGATGACTCCTGGTGTCCGGGTGGATGGGTGGGGGTTGCTCAGATGGATCCGCGAGCGCGGAGCTCGGCGAGCTGCTCGACGGAGACGCCACAGAGCTCGGCCAGCACCTCGTCGGTGTGCTGCCCGAGGCGCGGGGGCGCCGACCGCACGCTTCCGGGCGTGCGGGAGAGCTTGATCGAGACACCCGGCAGTGCGCGGGTGCCTTCGTCCGTCTCGACGTGCGCGATCATGTTGCGCTCAGCGACCAGAGGACCGGTGACGACCTCGTCGAGCGTCTGCACGATGCCGTGCGGCACTCCGGCGCGTTCCAGGAGTACTGACGCCTCCGCAGCGGTGGTGCTGCGCGTCCAGTCCCCGATGACCTGATCGACCTGCTCAACGAGCTCCCACCGTCCGTCACCCGTGTCGAATCGGTCGTCCCACACCGCTTCGGGGTCGGCGACGACCGTGCGCAGAGCCGCGAACAACCCGTCGGTGCCGGCGTCGATGTAGATGTGTCGTCCGTCGCCGGTCGCATACAGGTTGCCCGGGGCGGCGGTCTTGTCCCGGTTCCCGATCGGCGGCGGAGTCGGCAGCCCGTTGAGCGCAGCCGTCAACGGGTATCCGAGCACCGACAGCAACGAGTCGAACAGTGAGACGTCAGCGCGCTGGCCGCGACCCGTCCGACCCCGTTCGTGCAGCGCGGTCAGCGTCGCAATCGTCGCGAACAGCCCAGTGGTGTGGTCGGCCGTGAACGTCCCGCTCATCAGGGGCCCCGTCGACTCGTCACCCGTGAGGCTCATGGCGCCGGTCGTGGCCTCCGCGATGCTGTTGAACAGCGGCCGCCGGCTCCATGGACCGGTCTGCCCGTAGCCCGAGATGTCGGTGACGATGAGCCCGGGATTGATCCGCTCGAGCTCCTCGGTGTCGAGGCCCATCGCCTCCAACGTGCCGGGCCGGTAGTTCTGCACCAGCACGTCCGCCCACGCGATCAGGCTGCGCAGGAGCGCAACACCCTCCTGGTCGCGAGTGCTGAGAGTGATGCCGCGCTTGTTGCGGTTGTAGTGCATGAAGTACGCACTCTCGCCGCCGATCCGGGGTTGCAGATCTCGTGCGTCCTCGCCCTGGGGACGCTCGACCTTGATGACGTCGGCCCCCATATCGGCCAGCAGCATCGCGCACAGCGGCCCGGCGATCCACCGGCTCAGGTCGAGGACCTTGATGCCCTCCAACGGCTGACCCGAGCCTGCGGCAACGGACTCAGACATGCGCCGTCATCTCCTTCGGCTGGTTCGCGAGCAGGACGGCGTCAGCCGCGTTCCAGCTCACGTGCACCCGGTCTCCGGCACGTACGGAGGAGCCGTCGATGCTGCCCACGACCTCGAGGCAGGTGCCACGCATCCCGTTGTCGCAGGTGAACCGGATCTTGCGTTGCGAGCCGAGGTAGACGACGTCGGAGATCCGCGCGCTCAGCGAGACGTCGCCCGGTGGGGTGATGTCGTGCGGGGAGAGCGTGACCTTCTCCGGCCGGACCATGACCGCGTGCGGCCCGTCGAGCGTCCCGGGCGCGGCGTTGACAGCGATGTCCAGCCCCTCGGCCCGCAGGCTGTGCCCGCGGGACGTGCTCCCCAGCGTGCCGTGGAACAGGTTCGAATCGCCCAGGAACTCGGCGACGAACACCGAGGCGGGGCGCTCGTAGAGGTCCTCCGCGGTGCCGATCTGCTCGATCCTGCCGTCGTTGAAGACGGCGATGCGGTCCGACAGGGCCAGCGCCTCCTCCTGGTCGTGCGTCACGAAGATGAACGTGATGCCGAGCTCCTGGTGCATGCGGGAGATCTCGCGCTGCAACAGTCCGCGCAGGTTCTTGTCCAGCGCGCCGAGAGGCTCGTCCATGAGCAGGACCGGCGGGTTGAAGACCACGGCCCGCGCGAGGGCCACACGCTGCTGCTGCCCGCCGGAGAGCTCACGTGGACGCCGCTTGCCGTACCCGGCGAGGCCGACGAGCTCGAGGACCTGCTCGGACCGGAGGAGCGCCTCAGCCTTGGGTACCTTGCGTCGGCGCAGCGGGAACGCGATGTTCTCGAGGACCGTGAGGTGGGGAAAGAGCGCGTAGTGCTGGAACACCATCCCGAGCCCGCGCTTGTACGGTGGCAGGCTGTCGACATTCGTGCCCCCGATGAGGATCTCACCGGATGTCGCCCGTTCGAACCCGGCGATCATGTTGAGTGTCGTGGACTTGCCGGACCCGCTGGGACCCAGCAGCGTCATGAACTCGCCGGCCACGATGTCCAGGTCCGCGCGGTCGACAGCAAGGTGCGAGCCGGTCTCGAAGAACTTCGAGACCTGCCGCAGCTCCACTCGTCCGTCACGTTCACTGGTCGCCGCGGACACCGCACTGCGTCGCATGCCCGCCATCAGTAGGCTGCCGATCCGACGAGCGCCGGTCGACCCAGCAGGGTGCGCACGGCGGCGGTGACGTCCGCCTTGCCCGGGAGCAGTGCGCCGAGAAGGCTCGGCGCGGCCGGGATCCGGCTCGGCGCCATGCCGATCCGCACGGGTCGGGCGTCCAGCCGTACGTCGGACTCGGCCACCGCCGCGACGATCTCGGCTCCGACACCGCCGACCGTGTGCGCCTCGTGCAGCACGACCAGGCGTCCGGTCTTGCGGAGGCTGTCCAGGACAGCCGGCATGTCGAGCGGACGGAGCCAGCGCATGTCGATGACCTCGACGTTGATGCCGTCCGCCGCGAGGTCGTCCGCGGCCTCGAGCGCTGTCGCGCTCATGGCGCCCCAGGTCACGAGGGTCACATCGCTGCCGCTGCGCCGTACGCGCGCTCCCCCGACCGGCTCGACCGGCCTGTCGATCGTCACCGGCGTCCTGGCGCCGTGATAGAGCGAGCGGTTCTCGATGACGATCGTGGGGTCGTCGCAGTGGATCGCCGCCAGCAGCATGTCGTGCGCGTCCTGTGAGGTAGCGGGCATCCCGACAACCAACCCCGGGATGTGGGCGAACAGCGCCTCGAGCGACTGCGAGTGCTGCGCGCACGCTCCGGGACCGGTGCCCTGCTGCGTGCGGATCGTGATCGGTGCCGTCAGCCGCCCGCGCGAGACGTAGCGGACGTTGGCGGCCTGGTTGATGATCTGGTCGAGGGCCACGAGGCTGAAGTCCGCCCACATGATCTCGACGATCGGACGCCGACCC
>JAOPXL010000095.1 GCA_025965175.1 Aeromicrobium sp. | reverse complement strand
GACATGGACCGCGGCGTCGTCCCCAGCGAGCCGGACGGCACCCGCATCCCGCACCTCACGCTGGCCGGTGGCGACGAGGTGCAGATCGGCAAGTACCGCCTGATCTACTTCGCCGGAGCCCTCAAGGGCAAGGCGTGACTGAGCGCCAGCGAGGGAACCGTATGGCTGTCACGCCGGCGCCCTCGCATCGTGGGTTCGTGACGGGGGCGACGGCGTGACGCAGCCCCTGTCGGAGCTGTCGAAGCTCGGGATCGGGAAGGTGCTGGACGAGCTCCGGCAGGAGTTCCCGGACCTGACGATCAGCAAGATCCGCTACCTCGAGGGCGAGGACCTGCTGCAGCCCGAGCGGACCCCGTCGGGATACCGGAAGTTCTCCTTCGGCGACGTCGAGCGGCTCCGCTTCATCCTGCGCCAGCAGCGCGACAACTTCTGGCCGCTGAGCCACATCCGCCAGGTCCTGGACGACATGGACCGCGGCGTCGTCCCCAGCGAGCCGGACGGCACCCGCATCCCGCACCTCACGCTGGCCGAGGACGGACTGCCGGTCGCGGAGACGTTCACCGAGGCGCCCAGCTCGGCCCGGCTGTCGCGCGACGAGCTGCTGGACGCCGCGGGGATCGACTCGGCCACGCTCGACGCGATCGAGGAGTTCGGCCTGATCCACCGGCGCAAGTCGCAGACCTACTACGACGGCGGCGCGCTGCAGATCGCGTCGATCGTGGGGGAGTTCGCCGAGCTCGGCCTGGAGCCGCGTCACCTCAAGATGTTCAGCGCCGCCGCGGACCGCGAGGTCGCCCTGTTCGAGCAGGTCGTCTCCCCGCGCTCCCGCCAGCTCGACAAGGAGGCTGCCGAGCGTACCGTCGCCGGGCTGGCCGCCCTGTCGATCCGCCTGCAGACCGTTTTGGTCAGAAGTCGATTGCGCGGCTGAAGTCATGCGTGAGGTCGAGGTCATCGGGGTGCGAGTCGAGATGCCGACCAACCAGCCGCTCGTCCTCCTGCGGGAGCTCGAGGGCAGCCGCTACCTGCCGATCTGGATCGGTGCGGTCGAGGCGTCCGCCATCGCGTACGCCCAGCAGGGCATCGTGACGGCCCGGCCGCTGACGCACGAGCTGATGCACGCGATCATCGAGGCACTCGGCGACGAGCTGGAGGAGGTCAGGATCCTGGACGTGCACGACGGCGTGTTCTTCGCGTCGCTGATCTTCGGCTCCGGCGCCGAGGTCGAGGCCCGGCCATCGGACTCGATCGCGCTGGCGCTGCGGACGGGCGCCAAGATCGTGTGCACCGAGGACGTGCTGGACGCCGCCGGGATCACCTCGACGTCCGACGAGGACCAGGAGATCGAGAAGTTTCGTGAGTTCCTCAACGACGTCAGCCCCGAGGACTTCGGCGAGACCGAGTGAGAGCACCGCGCCGCAGCCCGATCCAAACCCTGAACCCTTGAGTGAGACTTTATCTCGATCGACACGCCGACACCCACGCTCGGTCGTTGACCGGCCAAACTCTCACCCTTACCTTGAGAGTGCTGCCGAAGGTACACGGATGTAGTTCCGTCGCGGTAGTCTTCCCCCATACCAGCTTTGGAAGGCATTTCGGATGATCGAGTCCCGCGACAACGACGTCACCGCCGCGACGAAAGCAGCAGCCGAGGCCAGTGACCAGGGCCTGCTGTTCAACGACGATGTCTCCCCCCTGCCCGAGGACGCGGGCTTCCGCGGCCCGACCGCGTGCAGCGCCGCCGGCATCACCTACCGCCAGCTCGACTACTGGGCGCGCACGGGGCTCGTCGAGCCGACCGTGCGCTCGGCCACCGGCTCGGGCACGCAGCGGCTCTACTCGTTCAAGGACATCCTGCTCCTCAAGATCATCAAGCGACTCCTCGACGCCGGCGTCTCGCTGCAGCAGATCCGCATCGCGATCGACCACCTCCGCGTCCGCGGCACCGACGACCTGACCCAGGTCACCCTGATGAGCGACGGCGCCAGCGTCTACGAGTGTCGCTCGGCCGACGAGGTCATCGACCTCCTCCAGGGTGGTCAAGGCGTCTTCGGCATCGCCATCGGTGGCGTCTGGAAGGAGATCGAGGGCTCGCTGCACACCCTCCCCAGCGAGCGCGCTGTCGAGATTTCCCTGGCCGACGACGAGCTCGCCGCCCGTCGCCGGGCCCGCCTGTCCAGCTGATCGGCTCCGGCTGGACCGTGTGGCAGGACAGCCATACCTTCCATGACGTAGGCAGGCCGGACGTCGTACCTTCTGAGCATGGTTGACACCGTGAGCAACGAGCCGCTGCCGGATCCGGCGAAGATCGAGCACGAGCACCCCGACGTCACGGGCGGCTGGCTGCGGCCTGCCGTGTTCGGCGCCATGGACGGTCTCGTGTCCAACTTCGCCCTGATGATGGGCGTTGTCGGCGGCAGCTCAGCGTCCGACACCAAGCCCGTGGTCCTCGCCGGGCTCGCCGGCCTGGCCGCCGGCGCGTTCTCGATGGCGGCGGGGGAGTACACCTCGGTTGCGAGCCAGCGGGAGTTTGCGCTGGCCCAGGTCGACATCGAGCGTTACGAGATCCTGCACAACGAGGCGGCCGAGGAGGCCGAGCTCGCGATGATGTTCATGGAGAAGGGCGTCGACGAGTCGACGGCCCGCGAGATGGCCCGGGAGGTCCACGAGGATCCCGAGAACGCCGTCAAGGTGCACGCGCGCGAGGAGTTCGGTGTCGACACCGACGACCTGGCGTCGCCGAGCCTCGCCGCGCTGTCGTCGTTCTTCGCGTTCGCCCTCGGCGCCGTCATCCCGCTGCTGTCCTACCTCGTCGGCATCGAGTCGGCGTGGCCGGCGATCGTCCTGTCCCTGGTCGGCCTGTTCGCGTGCGGCGCGGTCGTCACCCGCATCACGGCCCGGTCGTGGTGGTTCGGCGGGACCCGCCAGCTGCTCCTCGGCGGCGCCGCCGCCGGCCTGACGTACCTGGTCGGCGACCTCGTCGGCGCCTCGCTCGGCTGAGGGCAAGCCCACCACGCGCCGTGCGGCGTCTACATCGTCACGACGACCTGACGGGGCTGCGACGGCCCACCCCGTGCCTGTCACGACACATCCGTGTAACCTTGTGACGCTGTCCGAGGCCAATGTCGTCCCCGGTACGAATTTTCGTGACCATCGATGACGTGAGAGAGGGCCCCAGCATGCACGCCCAGCCCCGTTCCTTCCTGTCGACGCTGCCGCCGGCCCAGGGCCTGTACGACCCGGCCAACGAGCACGACGCCTGTGGTGTC
>JAOPXL010000078.1 GCA_025965175.1 Aeromicrobium sp. | reverse complement strand
TCCGAACCCGGAAGTTAAGCCTTTCAGCGCCGATGGTACTGCACGGGAGACTGTGTGGGAGAGTAGGACGTCGCCGGACAATCTTTAGCGCGAGGCCGCTCCCGGAAGGGAGCGGCCTCGCTGCATTTCACGAGTTGCATGATGGAAGGAACGGCTCATGGCAGAGTCGAGAAACCCCCGCCGTGACGGTGGGAAGCCTGCTGGCCGAGGGGCCGGCGGAGGAGCTGGACGCGGCGGCAAGCCCGCCGGCCAGGGTGGTCGTGACCAGCGAGGCAGCGGAACACCGCGTCGCGATGGCAAGCCCACGGATCGTCGTGACGGCAAGGCGACGGATCGTCGTGACGGCAAGGCGACGGATCGTCGTGACGGCAAGCCGACGGATCGTCGCGACGGCAAGCCGGCGTCGGCGCGCCGCGATGGCAAGCCGCAGACGCCGCGACGCGACGGCAAGCCGTACGAGGCCCGTCGCGACCGTCGCCAGGAGGAGGGTGACCGCACGGCTGCCCAGCGGATCTATGACGGTCCGCCGATCCCCGACGACGTCAGCGCCAAGGACCTGGACAAGCACGCCCGGCAGGCCCTGCAGGCCTTGCCGGAGAAGCTGGCCGACAAGGTCGCGCGTCACCTCGTGATGGCCGGCCTCCTGATGGTGGAGGATCCCGAGACCGCACACCTGCACGCCCTGGCTGCTCGTGCCCGCGCGACCCGTACGGGTCTGGTGCGCGAGGCCTGCGGCGAGACGGCGTACGCGTGTGGCAAGTGGGCCGAGGCGCTGTCGGAGTTCCGGGCGGCCCGACGCATGACGGGTGGCTACATCTACGCCCCTATGATGGCCGACTGCGAGCGCGCGCTGAAGCGCCCCGACAAGGCCATCGCGTACGACACGACCGAGATCCGCAGCCAGCTCGACGACGCCGGTCAGATCGAGCTCTCGATCGTCGTTGCCGGCGCTCGTCGTGACCAGGGCCAGTACGAGGCCGCGGTCCGTCTGCTCGAGACCGAACCGCTGCACACCAAGGGACGGGGTGACTGGGTCCCGCGTCTGCGCTACGCGTACGCCGACTCGCTCCTGGCCGCGGGGCGCAAGGAGGAGGCCATCGAGTGGTTCCACCGCACGGTCGCCGTCGACGGCAACAAGCAGACCGACGCTGAGGAGCGTCTGGCCGAGCTGGACCCGCGTCCACAGGACTGAACCTCAGCACGGCTGTCCCCAGCTCGAGTCATCGACGATGCCCCCCGCGCTCTGCGGGGGGCATCGTCATGTCATGACTGCTGACAACAACAGGGGTCCACCTGACCGGGCGGGTCTCCGTCGCGCCCGAGGGCAAGGTCCTCCCGAGGGCGAGGTCGTCACCTTCGGACTCGTCGTCCGTCGCAGCGCCGCGGCGCGCCGGCGGTCCAGCAGGTCCTCGACACGATCGATTGCTCCGCGTGGTTGGCGGCGCTCCGCCGGACCTGTTGCGCATCCCCGCCGGCACCGAGGTCGCCGTCGGCGGTCAGCTGCGCCGCCGATTCACCCGTGGAGGAGCCGGCGTGATCAGCCTCGTGACGGTCAACGTCGACTCGTGCACGAAGGTTGTGGCCCCGCCGGTAGCCTCGGGGGCATGACACAGAGCCTGGGCACGGGGCTGGGCTCCACCAACGAGCGGCTGAGCACGGTCCACGACGTGGCGATGCTGGATCTGGACGGTGTCGTCTACCGGGGCCCGGATGCGGTCCCTGGCGCGGCCGAGGCCCTGGCCACGGCTCAAGGACACGGACTCCGGCTGGCCTACATCACGAACAACGCCTCCCGCACGGCGCAGCAGGTCGCCGACAAGCTGGCCGGCATGGGCATGCCCCACGTCGGCGCGGACGACGTCGTGACGTCTGCCCAGGCCGTGGCACACCTCATGGCGGACGCCCTGCCGGCCGGGTCTGCGGTGCTCGTGATCGGTGGCGAGGGACTGCGCGCATCGTTGGAGGAGCGTGGCCTGCGCTGCGTCGGACGCCTCAAGGACTCGCCCGTCGCCGTCGTGCAGGGATTCCACCCCGACATCGGGTGGCACGAGCTGTCCGAGGCGGCGTACGCGATCCAGTCCGGGCTGCCGTGGTACGCGAGCAACACCGACCTGACCGTGCCCACCGCCCGGGGCATCGCTCCCGGCAACGGCTCGCTGGTGCAAGCCGTCCGCAACGCCACCGGCGCCGAGCCGATCGTCGCCGGCAAGCCCGAGCGGGCCCTGTTCGACGAGACGGTCGCCCGGGTGGGCGGCACGAACCCGCTGATGGTCGGGGACCGGCTCGACACCGATATCGAGGGCGCGATTGCAGCCGGTGTCGTCAGTCTGGCTGTCTTGACCGGGGTGAGCTCGCTGCAGGAGATCGTCGACGCCGGACCGGGGCACCGTCCGACGTACGTGTCGGCTGACCTGCACGGGCTCGACGAGGTGCACGCCGAGGTCAAGATCGCGTCCGGCACCGCCCGGTGCGGATCTGCGGAGGTCACCCACGACGGGACCGGCATCTCGATCGTCCACGGTGACGCCGGCGCCACCGCGACGCTGCGGGCCGTCGTGGCACTCGCCTGGGACCTGTCGGATCGGTCCGACACCTCGGTCCGGCTGGATGGGACACTGTTGCCATGAGCGAGACGCAGGACCATCAGGTCGACGTGCCGGCCGTCGAGCCCACCGGGCACGCGCAGATCGATGCTGCGCTCGAGCGCCTCGACCGGCTCGCCGACCTCGAGATCACGTCCCACCCCGAGGAGTTCGACGCGATTCACGGCGTGCTGCGCGAGTCCCTCGCCAACGCCGGGCGCGACGGGATCGCGCTGGACAGCCCGTGACTCGTCGGCTCCGGCTCGATGCGGAACTCGTGCGCCGTGGGCTCGCCCGATCGCGTGAGCACGCCGGCTCGCTGATCGAGGAGGGCATGGTCAAGGTCGGCGGGTCGGTGGCGAGCAAGGCCGCCACCGGTGTCACGACCGACCAGGCGATCGTCGTCAAGGCCAGCAACGAGCCCACCTATGCCTCGCGGGGCGCGCACAAGCTGCTCGGCGCGCTCGCCGTCTTCGAGCCCCTCGGACTGGCGGTGGCCGGACGGCGCGCGCTCGACGCGGGCGCCTCGACGGGCGGGTTCACCGACGTACTGCTGCGCAAGGGCGTGCGGCAGGTCGTCGCGGTCGACGTCGGCTACGGCCAGCTCGTGTGGGCGCTGCAGTCCGACGACCGGGTCGACGTCCACGACCGCACCAACGTCCGCAACCTCGAGGTCGGCGACATCGGGGGACCGGTCGACCTCGTCGTGTCGGATCTGTCGTTCATCTCCCTTACCGTGGTCATGCCGGCACTCACGAGGGTGTGCGAGCCCAGCACCCCACAAGGCGGAGGCGACATCGTGCTGATGATCAAGCCGCAGTTCGAGGTCGGCAAGAGCAACCTCGGCAAGAACGGCGTGGTGCGTGACCCCGTGCTGCACGCCGACGCGGTGCACCGGGTGTGCCTCTCGGCGCACGAGCTCGGGTGGGGCACCCAGGCGCTGGCACCGAGCCCGCTGCCCGGTCCCGCCGGCAACGTGGAGTACTTCTGCTGGCTGCGGTCCGATGCCCAGGCGCCGAGCCTCGAGGCCGCACGCGCCGTGGTCGCCGCAGGCCCTTTGGACACGTCAGGAGCCCCGTCATGAGGACCATCCTGCTCGCGGTGCACGTCGCCCGCGACGAGGCGACGAAGGTCGCCGCCGCATTCGCTGCCGACCTGGCGGCCCACGACATCGGCGTGTGCGTCCTGGACACCGAGGCCGACGCCCTACGAGCCGCCGGCATCGACGACCCGGGTGTCGTCGCGTCCGGTCCGGGAGCGGCGGCGGACTGCGAGCTCGCGGTCGTCTTCGGTGGCGACGGCACGATCCTTCGGGCGGCCGAGCTGTGCCGGGGGACCGACACGCCGGTCCTGGGCGTCAACTTGGGGCACGTCGGGTTCCTCGCCGAGGCCGACGTCGAGGACCTGCAGCACGTCGTCCAGGGCGTGGTCGAGCGCTCCTACACCGTCGAGGAGCGACTGACGGTCGACGTGTCGGTCACGGTTGCCGGCGAGGTCGTCGCGACCAACTGGGCCCTCAACGAGGCATCGGTGGAGAAGGCCGCGCGCGAGCGGATGCTCGAGATCGTGGTCGAGATCGACGACCGTCCCGTGTCCCGCTGGGGCTGCGACGGCATCGTGTGCGCGACGCCGACAGGGTCGACGGCCTACAACTTCAGCGCCGGCGGGCCCATCGTGTGGCCCGAGGTGGCGGCGCTCCTGATGGTGCCGATCAGCGCCCACGCCCTGTTCGCGCGGCCGTTGGTCGTCTCACCCGACTCGACCCTCGCGATCGAGGTCGTGGGAGAGCAGTCGACGGGTGTCCTGTGGTGCGACGGGCGGCGCGCCGCCGACCTGCCTCTCGGGGCCCGGGTCGAGGTCGTGCGCGGGCGGGAGAACGTACGCCTCGCGCGCCTGCACCCTGCGTCCTTCGCCGACCGGCTCGTGCGCAAGTTCGACCTCCCCGTCGCGGGCTGGCGCGGTGCCGCCGAGCGGCGACGCGAGGACCGCGACTGATGTGGCAGCACCTGAAGCTTTCGTCGCTGGGCGTCATCGACTCGGCGGAGCTCGAGCTCTCGGCGGGCTTCACCGTCATCACGGGTGAGACCGGCGCCGGCAAGACCATGGTCGTCACGGCGCTGGGGCTGCTGCGTGGTGAACGCGCTGACCTGGGGCTCGTGCGGGTGGGCTCGGACCAGGCGCGGGTCGAGGCCAGCATCGGAGTCCGTCCAGGCGCGGCCGCGGTCACGGCGGTCGAGGGCGCCGGAGGACGGATTGACGACGACGTCGTGATCCTGGGCCGCGTGCTGTCGGCTGCCGGTCGCTCCCGGGCGGTCGCGGGCGGCGCGACTGTCCCGGCCGCACTGCTGGCCGAGGTCACCGACGAGCTCGTCGCCGTTCACGGTCAGTCCGACCAGCACCGCCTGCTCCGCGCCACCGAGCAGCGGGCGGCGCTCGACCGGTTCGCGGGGGAGCCGCTCGCGGAGGCGGCAGAGGCGTACGCCCCGGTCTACTCCCGCTGGCGCACCGTCGAGCGGACCCTCGAGGAGCTGCGGACGCACGGCCAGGAGCGGGCTCGCGAGCTGGACGTGCTGCGGTTCGGGCTCGACGAGATCGCCGCGGTGGAGCCGGTCGCCGGCGAGGACGAGGCACTCCGGACCGAGGAGAGCAGGCTGGCCCACTCCGAGTCCCTCGCCCGGGCTGCCGACGAGGCGCACCGGCTGCTGGCCGGTGACGGGGACCTGGACGCCGCCCGCAGCCGCGTCGCCGACGCCTCGGGCGCGCTGCGCGACGCCGCCGGGCACGACCCGGAGCTCGACGCGCTGACCGAACGGGTCCTCGAGATCGGCATCCTGCTCGACGAGGTCGGGACCGATCTCGGTTCCTACTCCGCCGGCGTCGAGCTCGACCCCGAACGCCTCGCGGTCCTGCAGGATCGGCGGGCCGCACTGGCGGGCCTGCAGCGCAAGTACGGGCCGACGCTCGACGACGTCATCGCCTGGGCGGACAAGAGTGCCGCCCGCCTCGGCGAGCTCGGCAACGACGACGAGGCCGTGGCGGCGCTCGAGGCCGAGCGCGCCGACCTGGTCCCCGAGGTCAGGCGGCTGGCGGAGCGTCTCTCCGTGCTGCGCACCGAGGCCGCCGGGCGCCTGTCGGCGCTCGTCGACACCGAGCTCGCCCAGCTCTCGATGCCGTCGGCTCGGCTCGAGGTCCAGGTCACGTCATCAGCCGAGACGACTCCCGGCCCGCACGGCGTCGACGACGTCGAGCTGTTGTTCGCGGCCAACAGCGGGACGGGCCTGCGTCCGCTCCACAAGGGCGCGAGCGGGGGAGAGCTCTCCCGGCTGATGCTCGGCCTGGAGGTTGTGCTGGCCGACCGGACCACCGTCCCGACACTGGTGTTCGACGAGGTCGACGCCGGCATCGGCGGCAAGGCCGCCGTCGAGGTGGGGCGCCGCCTGGCCCGGCTCGCCGAGCATGCGCAGGTCATCGCCGTGACCCACCTGCCGCAGGTGGCCGCCTTCGCGGACCACCACTTCGTGGTCTCCAAGGACGACGACGGCAACGTCACGAGCAGCTCGGTGCTCCGCGTCGACGAGGCCAGCCGGGTCGACGAGCTGGCCCGCATGCTCGCGGGCCAGGAAGACTCGGCCACGGCGCAGGCCCACGCCCGGGAGCTCCTGGATCTCGCCCGCGGATGACTGGGTCCTGGCTGTGAATTTGCCCCTACTGGGCGACACGCCGCGGCAGCGCGCAAATCCGCGTCGCCCAGCGGCAACCATGGACGGCGATGGCCATCTGGAGACGCAAGACATCGCTGCCCCCTGACGTCAAGGGGATTGTCGGCACCATGAGATTCGCCCGACGGGACAGCGACGTCGCTGACCTGCGCGAGGGCGACTTCGCCCTCGTCGAGCGGCCTGACATCGACACCCGTCAGGCGCAGCTGCTCATCGAGCGACGGGTACGGGCGGTCCTCAACTCCGCCGCCTCGAGCAGCGGACGGGTCCCCAACCAGGGACCCCAGATGCTGGCCAAGGCCGGGATCCTGCTGGTCGACATCACGAGCGACAACGTCTGGGGCCGGCTCAAGAGCGGCGACGACGTACGCATCGAGGACGGGCAGGTCTTCCGGGACGAGGTGCTGGTCGCCGGTGGTGTCGTCCTCGACGCCGAGCGCGCGGCGTCCGACCTGGCCACGGCGAAGGAGGGCCTCGCGACACGGCTCGACTCGCTGGCCGCCAACGCGACCGACCACATCCAGCGCGAGCAGGCGATGCTGATCGGCGGCGCCAAGGTGCCGCGGCTGCGCACCAAGCTGCGCGGACGGGCGGTCGTCGTGGTCTCGCGGGCTCATGACGATGCCGCCGACCTGCACCGGCTCCGGCGCTACATCAGCGACAACGACCCGGTCCTGATCGGTGCGGGTCCCGGTGCCGACGTGATCCTCCAGGCCGGCTACACGCCGACCCTCGTCGTCGGTGCGATGGACAACATCTCCGACGCGGCCATCAGGGCTTCGGGCGAGGTCGTGGTGACGACCGCATCGGGCACCGTCGACATGCCCGAGCGCCTCGAGCGGCACGGCAAGGCGATCTCGACCTTTGTCTCGACGGGGTCCGACGACGACCTGGCGATCGTGCTCGCAGACACCAACGAGGCCGCCGTCATCGTGCACGTCGGCGGCCCGGCCACGCTGTCGGAGTTCCTCGAGCGCCCACCCGCGGAGGCCGCACGCATGTTCGTCGCCCGGCTCCGTGCCGGCTCGAAGCTCGTCGACTCCAAGGCCGTCCACCACTTCACCTCACAACGCCTCGCCCTCTGGCCCGTCCTGCTGCTGCTCTTGGCCGGAGTCGCGGCCGTCGCCACGGCGATCGCCATCACGCCGGTCGGGCAGGACTTGATCGACACCATCGGCGACCAGCTCGTCGATCTAGGCACCTGGATCAAAGGACTCTTCACGTGATCAACTTCCGCTTCCACCTCGTCTCCATCGCCGCGATCCTCATCGCGCTGGCGGCCGGGATCGCCCTCGGGTCGGGTCCGCTCGACGACGCCGGCGACGCGCTGAGCGGCAAGGACGTCGCCTCGCAGGCGTCCGACCCCGCCGTGCGCGCGTTCGAGACGGGCTATGCCGGCCGGACTGGCGGCGCGCTGCTCAAGGGCAAGCTCAAGGGTCAGTCGGTCATCCTGCTCACCGCGCCGGGTGCCAGCTCCGCCGAGGTGCGGGGCGTGTCGGGAGACCTGGTCGACGCCGGCGCGACCGTCACCGGCGAGATCGCCCTGACCAACAAGGTCCTGAGCTCGTCGAGCCGGCAGTTCGCCGAGGGCGTCGCGCAGCAGTCGGCAGCGGACGTGCCCGGGGTCAGCAGCGCGGGCGAGAGTTATGGACGTATCGGCGCTGCCCTGGCCCGATCGGTCATGAAGGACAACGGCGGCAAGGCCGACTCGACCGCGACGACGATCCGGTCGGCGTTCAGCGAGGGCGATCTCATCGCCGAGACGAAGGCACCCAAACAGCTCGCGACGCTGGCCGTGCTCGTCACGGGACCGCAGCGCAGCGGCGGCTCGGAGCAGAGCACCGTCATCGCCGCGCTCGCCACGGCGTTCAACGGCACGGCTCGGGGGATCGTCGTCGCCGGACCGTCGTCCTCGAGCACCGACGGTGGAGCGGTCAAGGCCGTCCGCGACGGCGACGCGGGATCCGAGATCTCGACGGTGGACGTCACGGACACCGCCGGTGGCCGGATCGTCGTGGCGCTCGCCGCAGCAGCGCAGGTCGGCGGGAAGCCCGGCGCGTGGGGCACGTCCCGCAGCGCCGACGGCGCCGTCCCCAGCTGATCCCCGGCGGGGACGTCGGGGACGTGTGGGCGAACGTACACGTGTGTCGTTCGCGCCGGGCCCCGATTCGTTGGTAGGCTGGAATCCCGTGGAGCCATGATGCTTTTGCCGCATCACAGAGCGCTCGACATCGGTTTTCGACCACGGGAGTTCACCTTGCCAGGCAGCGCTGTTACCAAGCACGTCTTCGTCACCGGCGGGGTTGCCTCCTCGCTCGGCAAGGGCTTGACGGCCTCGAGCCTGGGACGGCTGCTCAAGTCGCGCGGCCTGCGGGTCACGATGCAGAAGCTCGACCCCTATCTCAACGTCGATCCCGGGACGATGAACCCGTTCCAGCACGGCGAGGTCTTCGTGACCGACGACGGCGCCGAGACCGACCTCGACGTCGGGCACTAC
The DNA here is from genome assembly GCA_025965175.1 of Aeromicrobium sp. Lineage (GTDB taxonomy): Bacteria > Actinomycetota > Actinomycetes > Propionibacteriales > Nocardioidaceae > Aeromicrobium. Next base: position 10,353 of record JAOPXL010000078.1, on the reverse strand, counting down.
GAGCGGTTCCTGGACGTCGACCTGTCGGGCAAGGCCAACGTCACGACGGGCCAGGTCTACTCCGAGGTCATCGCCAAGGAGCGCCGCGGTGACTACCTGGGTGACACGGTGCAGGTCATCCCGCACATCACGAACGAGATCAAGTCGCGGATCCGCGCCCTGGCGGGACCCGACGTCGACGTCGTCATCACCGAGATCGGCGGCACGGTGGGCGACATCGAGTCCCTGCCGTTCCTCGAGGCCGCCCGCCAGGTGCGCCATGACGTCGGCCGCAGCAACGTCTTCTTCCTCCATGTGTCGCTCGTGCCCTACATCGGCCCCTCCGGCGAGCTCAAGACCAAGCCGACCCAGCACTCGGTCGCCGCGCTGCGCTCGATCGGCATCCAGCCCGACGCCATCGTGTGCCGCGCCGACCGCACGATCCCCGAGAGCATGAAGGCCAAGATCTCACTGATGTGCGATGTCGACCAGGAGGCCGTCATCACGTGTGCCGACGCCCCGTCGATCTACGACATCCCCAAGGTCCTGCACGGCCAGGGCCTGGACGCGTACGTCGTGCGCCGGCTCGACCTGCCGTTCCGCGACGTCGACTGGACGCAGTGGGACGAGCTGCTGCGCCGCGTCCACCAGCCCGCCGAGGAGCTCACGATCGCGCTGGTCGGCAAGTACGTCGACCTGCCCGACGCCTACCTCTCGGTCGGCGAGGCGCTGCGTGCCGGCGGCTTCGCCCACGACGCCCGCATCAAGTTGCGGTGGGTCGGGTCCGACGACTGCGCGACCCCCAGCGGTGCGCACGACAATTTGCACGACGTCGACGGCATCTGCGTGCCCGGCGGCTTCGGCATCCGCGGCATCGAGGGCAAGCTGGGCGCGCTGACGTACGCCCGTGAGAGCGGCATCCCGCTGCTCGGTCTGTGCCTCGGGCTGCAGTGCATGGTCATCGAGTACGCCCGCAGCGTCGCGGGCATCAGTGACGCGAGCTCCTCGGAGTTCGACCCGAGCACGACGCACCCTGTCATCGCCACGATGGCCGAGCAGCAGGAGTTCGTCGAGGGCGCGGGCGACCTCGGCGGCACCATGCGGCTCGGGTCCTACCCGGCGGCCCTCAAGGAGGGAAGCGTCGTCGCCGAGGCGTACGGCGCCGACAAGGTCGAGGAGCGTCACCGCCACCGCTACGAGGTCAACAACTCGTACCGCGACCAGCTGGAGCAGGCCGGCCTGGTCTTCAGCGGCACGTCCCCGGACGGCACCCTCGTGGAGTTCGTCGAGCTGCCCCGCGAGGTGCACCCGTACTACGTGTCGACGCAGGCCCACCCCGAGCTGCGCTCACGCCCGACGAAGCCGCACCCTCTCTTCTCCGGCCTGATCGGCGCTGCCCTGAACCGTCAGCGCGAGACGCGCCTGCCGGTCGACGAGCAGCAGTCGGTCGTGGGATGACGGCCCACCCCGAGCTGCCCGGCCGGCTGGCCGACGCCGCGGTCGGGGACTCGGCCCAGTCCTGGACCGTCAGCCGCAGCGAGTCGAAGTACGACAGCCCCTACGTCAGCCTGCGGATCGACACGATCGTCGACCCCACCGGCGCCGAACACGGCCGGGCAGTCGTCCAGCCCAACGGTGCGGTCGGCGTGCTGGCGATCGACGAGCAGGACCGGCTCCTGCTGGTCGAGCAGTACCGTCACCCGGTCGGCCGCCGGCTCCTCGAGATCCCGGCGGGAACGCTGGACGTCGCGGGGGAGGGCGCGCTCGACGCGGCCGTCCGCGAGCTCGCCGAGGAGGCCGATCTCGTCGCGACCGACTGGGACCCGCTCCTGACCCTGCTGGCGACCCCGGGCTACTCCACGGAGCGATGGGAGGTCTTCCGGGCGACCGGGCTGCGTCCCGTCCCGCAGGCCGAGCGCACCGAGCGGGAGGCCGAGGAGGCCGACATGGTCCAGTGGTGGCTGCCGTTCGACGAGGCCCTCGACGCCGTCCTGGCCGGCCGCATCAGCGACTCCATGACGGTCTCGGCGATTCTCGCCGCGCAGGTGCTCCGGACGCGATGAGCGAGGACGTCGAGCGCGGCATCCAGGACTACCTGAGCCACCTGGGCGTCGAGCGCGGCCTGGCCGACAACACCCTGAGGTCCTACCGCCGGGACCTGCGTCGCTACCTGTCGTTCCTGCGGAGCCGTGACCTGGGCGACCCGACGACGATCACCGAGGCCGATGTCGCGGCCTTCCTCGGCTCCCTGCGCACGGGCGAAGAGGAGCAGGTGCCGTTGGGCACCGCGAGTGCCGCACGCACGATCGTCGCGGTCCGTGGCTTCCACAAGTTCCTCCTGCGCGAGCAGGTCGTCGCGACCGACGTCACGGCCGCGATCAAGCCGCCGCGCCCCGCGTCACGCCTGCCCAAGGCGCTGCCGCTGGAGGACGTCGAGTCGATCCTCGAGGCCGCCGGCGCTCCGGGGACGGTCCTGTCCTCGCGGGACCGGGCACTGCTCGAGCTGTTGTACGGCACGGGGTCGCGGATCTCCGAGGCCGTGGGCCTCGACATCGACGACATCGACCTGGAGGAGTCGTCGGTGCTGCTGCGCGGCAAGGGCGGCAAGCAGCGGATCGTGCCGCTGGGTTCGTACGCCCGGGCATCGATCCAGGACTACCTCACGTCGTCGCGCCCGGCGCTGGTGTCGGCGCGGACACGCACCCCTGCGGTGTTCCTCAACGCCCGCGGCGGACGTCTGTCGCGCCAGAGCGCGTGGACCGTCCTGACCAAGGCCGCCGAGCGCGCCGGGATCGCGACCGACGTGTCCCCGCACACGCTGCGGCACTCCTTCGCGACCCACCTGCTCGACGGTGGGGCGGACGTCCGGGTCGTGCAAGAGCTGCTCGGCCACGCCTCGGTCACGACGACGCAGATCTACACCCTCGTGACGGTCGAGAAGCTTCGTGAGGTCTACGCCACAGCCCACCCCCGGGCCTCCCGGCAGTCGTAGGCAAAAACCGCTCCCGGCCTCGGAGCGGTGGTGTCTCCAAGTCGACAATCACGGGTAGAGTGACGGACGTCCGTCGGGTCGAGCGCAGGGGATAGCTGATGAGCCAGGAACTGGGACCCACCGGACGGCCGATGCCGGTCTTCCCGCCACCGGCGAAACGCGATCCGGCCAAGCCGGCGACGATAATCGCCCTGTGCAACCAGAAGGGTGGCGTCGGCAAGACCACGACGACGATCAACCTCGGTGCCGCCCTGGTCGAGCTGGGCCGCAAGGTCCTGCTGGTCGACTTCGACCCCCAGGGCTCGATGACCGTGGGCCTGGGTGTCAACGCGCACGAGCTCGACCAGAGCATCTACCACGTCCTGATGGACCGCGAGATCGCGATCAAGGACCTGATCATGTCGACCGCGGTCGACGGCCTGGACCTGGTGCCGTCCAACATCGACCTGTCGGCCGCGGAGATGCGGCTCGTGACCGAGGTCGGCCGCGAGCAGGTGCTGGCCCGGGTGCTCAAGCCCATCCGCCACGACTACGACGTCATCCTGATCGACTGCCAGCCCTCGCTGGGCCTGCTGACGGTCAACGCGCTGACCGCCGCCGACGGCGTTCTGATCCCGTTGGAGTGCGAGTACTTCGCGCTGCGGGGCGTGGCCCTGCTGAAGGACACGATCGAGAAGGTCCGCGACCGCACCAACGACGAGCTGCAGATCATCGGCCTGCTGGGCACGATGTACGACAGCCGCACGCTGCATGGCAAGGAGGTGCTGTCGACCCTCGTCGAGGGCTGGGGAGACCTGGTGTTCCACACCGTCATCCGCCGTACCGTGAAGTTCTCCGACTCGACCGTGGCGGGTGAGCCCATCACGGAGTACGCGACGACCTCGCCGGGCGCCGAGTCGTACCGGCAGCTCGCGCGGGAGGTTCTCGTTCGATGCCCCGACGCGTGACGCCGTCGGGCGGTGCCGGGAAGCGGCCGTCGATGCCGGGAGCCGATGAGCTGTTCCGTGCCACGACGCCGGCCAGGCCCGTGGAGGAGCCGGAGGCAGAGGCCCCCGCCGAGCCGGTCGGCGCCAGCGGACGGGTCAAGCACGACGAGAAGATGACGGTGTACGTCACCGGCGCCGAGCTGCTGGCCGTCGAGCAGGCCCGCCTGCAGCTGCGCGGCGAGCTGGGCCGCAGCGTCGACCGTGGACGATTCGTCCGAGCCGCGCTCGCCGTGGCACTCGCCGACCTGGAGCATCGCGGCACGCAGAGCGACGTCGCGCGTCGATTGAGCGAGTCGTGACGGTCGTGGACGTCGAGGGCTCCGCTCCCGCCGGCTTCCAGGTCAACCTGGCCAACTTCGAAGGACCGTTCGACCTGCTGCTGCAGCTGATCTCCAAGCACGAGCTCGACATCACCGAGGTCGCCTTGTCCGCGGTGACGGGGGAGTTCATCGCCTACATCAAGGCGTTGGGCGACGACCTGGAGCAGACCACCAACTTCCTGCTCGTCGCCGCGACCCTGCTGGACCTCAAGACCGCGCGGCTGCTGCCGCAGGCGGAGGTCGAGGACGAGGAGGACCTCGCGCTGCTCGAGGCGCGTGACCTGCTGTTCGCCCGGCTCATGCAGTATCGCGCGTTCAAGCAGGTCGCCGGCATCATGGCCGATCGGCTCGCCGAGGAGTCCCGACGGTTCCCGCGGGTCGTGACGCTCGAGCCGCGCTTCGCCGACCTGCTTCCCGAGGTGCTGATCTCGGTCGGCCCCGGGGAGCTCGCGCTGCTGGCCGCCAAGGCGTTCGAGGACAAGCCCGTCCCGATCCTGTCGCTGGCCCACCTGCACGCGCCGCAGGTCAGCGTCCGCGAACAGGCGCACCTCGTCGTGGACCAGCTGCGCCGCAAGGGCGAGATGACGTTCCGTGCGCTCACCGCGGACGCCCCCGACCTCATGACCAAGGTCGCGCGCTTCCTTGCGGTCCTCGAGCTGTTCCGCGAGGGCGCGATCTCGTTCGAGCAGGCCACCCCGCTGGGCGACCTGCACGTCCGCTGGACCGGCACCGACGACGGCGACATCGACGTCGGCGACGAGTTCGACGAGCCGGCCCCCGACCAGGAGGCCGTCCTGGTCCCCGACGACACCGAGAGCACCGATGACTGAGCAGAACCTACCCACCGGACCGCACGAGCTCGAGCTGGAGATGCTCGAGCTCAGGCCGGCGCTGGAGGCCGTGCTGATGGTGGCCGACCAGCCGCTGGACCACCTGACCCTGGCGCAGGCCGTCGGGCACCCAACGCCGGACGTCGAGGCGGCACTGGCCGCGCTGGCCGAGGAGTACACCGCCCAGGGCCGTGGCTTCGAGCTGCGCCACATCGCCGGCGGCTGGCGGTTCTTCACCCGCGAGGAGTACGCCGGCGCGGTCGAGCGCTTCATCCTCGACGGGCAGCAGGCCCGCCTGACCCAGGCCGCGCTCGAGACGATGGCCGTCGTGGCGTACCGCCAGCCCATCAGCCGCTCCCGGATCTCCGCGATCCGTGGCGTCAACGTCGACGGGGTCGTCCGCACCCTGGTGACCCGTGGCCTGATCGAGGAGGGCGGGGTCGACGCCGAGAGCGGCGCGATCCTCTACCGCACGACGAGCTACTTCCTGGAGCGGATGGGACTCGGCAGCATCACCGAGCTGCCGGACATCGCCCAGCACCTGCCCGAGATGCAGGACATGGAGGACGAGTCCCTCCCCGTCCCCGACGAGTCACCCAGGTCCGCTGACGAGTCACCCACCTTCGCTGACGAGTCACCCAGGTCCGCTGACGAGTCACCGGCGGACCCCGAGGGGAGCGACCGTGGCTGAGATCCGACTGCAGAAGGTGCTCGCCCAGGCCGGCCTCGGCAGCCGTCGCCGCTGCGACGACATGATCGCGCACGGCCGCGTCGAGGTGAACGGCGAGATCATCGACGTCATGGGCGCGCGGGTCGACCCGGCGACCGACGTCATCCGAGTGGACGGCAAGCGCATCCCCGCCCCGAGCGACCACGCGTACGTCCTGCTCAACAAGCCCCGCGGGATCGTCACCTCGATGGCCGACGAGCGCGGGCGGCCCGACCTGTCGTCGATCGTGGCGGGACGCGAGGATCGCCTGTTCCACGTCGGCCGGCTCGACACCGACACGTCGGGGCTGCTGATCCTGACCAACGACGGCGACCTGGCGCACAAGCTCGCGCACCCGTCGTTCGAGATCTCCAAGACGTACGTCGCGCTGGTCGACGGGACCGTGCCCGACACCCTCGCGGCCACGCTCAAGGACGGCATCGAGCTCGAGGACGGACCGGCGAAGGTTGACCGGTTCCTGGTCAAGGACACCTCGCGGGGGCGCTCGATCGTCGAGCTTGACATCCACATGGGACGCAACCGGATCGTGCGCAGGCTGCTCGACGCCGCGGGCCACCCGGTCAGGGAGCTGACCCGCACGGCATTCGGTCCGCTGCACCTCGGCGGGCTGTCGTCCGGGGCGATGCGCGACCTCACCCGCGACGAGCTCGGGGCGCTGTTCGATAGCGTGGACGCATGACCACCCGACGGACCTGCTCGCCGCGCTCCCGGCGCCAGGGGGCCCGCGGATGACCGCGATCGCCCCCCACGCGCTGCCGGGGCCGGTCCTGGTCATCGGGTGCGGGCTGATCGGTACTTCAGTGGGTCTCGCGCTGCGGGCGCACGACGTCGAGGTCCTGCTGCTGGACGCGCTGCCGGCCAATGTCGAGGTCGCCGAGTCCCGGGGTGCGGGGCGGGCGTTCGTCGATGACGTCGTGCCGCACCTCGTGCTGGTCGCGGTCCCGCCCGTCGCCGCAGCGGCGGTCGTGACCGAGGCGCTGGCCCGCTGGTCCGATGCGTTCGTCACGGACGTCACGAGCGTCAAGGCCGGGCTGCAGCGTGCCGTCGCCGCAGCGCAGGGCTCCGACCGCTACGTCGGCGGCCACCCCATGGCCGGCAGCGAGCGGTCCGGCCCCATGGCCGCCTCGGCCCAGCTCTTCGAGGGTCGGCCGTGGGCTGTCACGCCCAGCCCGGAGAGCCGTCCCGCTGCGCTCGACGTCGTGGTCGACCTCGCGCTCCACCTCGGCGCCGTCCCGATCATCATGGAGGCGGCGGCGCACGACCGGGCCGTCGCCCTGGTCTCGCACGTCCCGCAGGTCATGTCGACGCTGACCGCGGCCCGGCTCAACGACGCCGAGGGCAACTCCCTCGCCCTGGCAGGCCCGGGGCTGCGCGACACGACCCGGATCGCCGCGAGCGACAGTGCGCTGTGGCTCGACATCCTCGGCACCAACGCGCAGGACGTACGTTCGGTGCTCGAGCTCGTCCGGGACGACCTGGACCGGGTCATCAAGTCCCTCGGTGAGGACGACGAGGCCCTCGGCACGGTGCTCGAGTCCGGCCGTCGCGGCACCGACCTGATCCCCGGAAAGCACGGCTCGCAGCCCGACCGCCTCGACTCCGTCCACGTGCAGGTCGCCGACCGCCCGGGCGAGCTGTCGCGGCTCATGTCCGACACGGGGGCGTCGGGCGTCAACATCGAGGACCTGCGCCTCGACCACGACCTGGGCCGCCCCGTCGGCCTCGCCGAGATCGCCGTGGCCCGTGGGGTCGGCGACGACCTGGTGGCCGCACTGACCGCACGCGGCTGGACCGCGTACCGCTAGAAGGAGCTCAACCCCTGTGACCACACCCTTGGTCGTCGCCATCGACGGCCCGTCCGGCTCGGGCAAGTCCAGCACGTCGCGCGGCGTCGCCGGCCGCCTGGCGCTCGACTACCTCGACACCGGCGCGATGTACCGCGCCATGACCTGGGCCCTGCTGCAGAAGGGCGTTGACCTGCACGACCCGGAGGCCGTCGCGTCGGCGGCCGAGGCCGTCCAGCTGACCTCCGGCACCGACCCGCAGGACCCGACGATCCACGTCGACGGAACCGACGTGGGCGAGCCGATCCGCAGTGAGGACGTCACGGGATCGGTGAGCCTCGTTGCCGCGGTGCCACGGGTGCGTGAGCAGCTGGTCGAGCTGCAACGGGCCATCATCGGCGGCAGCGAGGGGATCGTCGTCGAGGGACGGGACATCGGCTCCACCGTGGTGCCTGATGCCCGGGTCAAGATCTACCTCGTGGCCGACCCGGCCGCACGCGCCGCTCGACGGGCCGCCGAGACCGGCGCTGTCGACACCGTCGCGATGGAGGCCGCGCTGGCCCGCCGCGACCAGATCGACTCGACCCGCGCGGCCTCGCCTCTGGCGCAGGCCGAGGGGGCCGTCCTGGTCGACGGCACCCACTTGACCCTTGACGAGGTCATCGCCTCGATCGTCGAGATCGTCGAGATCGTCGAGTCGGCTGGCTGAGCCGGACGATGAACCAGCACGTGACGGGCCTTCCCGAGCGCGGACTCAGGCTGATGCGCGTGCTCACGCGCGGCCACTTCCACCGGAGGTGGGACATCCGCCTGCGTGGGCAGGGGTACGTTCCGGAGCGCGGCCCGGTCATCCTTGCCAGCAACCACATCGGCTGGCTCGACGGCCCGCTGATGTTCGTCACGGCACCCCGGCCTCCGCACGCGCTGGTCAAGGAGGAGGAGTTCTCGGGGCGGACCGGCCACCTCATGCGGTTCGTCGGCCAGATCAAGACCGCCCGCGGCCGCAACGACACCGGGGCGCTGCGCCGCGCCGTGCAGGTGCTCGAGGCCGACCAGTGCCTCCTGATCTATCCCGAGGGCCTGCGCGGGGACGGCGAGTTCCACGTCTTCAAGGGGGGAGTGGCCTATCTCGCGCTCGTCACCGGCGCCCCTGTCGTGCCCGTCGCGATCGTCGGCACCCGCCTCGCCGGCGAGCCGTCGGGGGCCCGCCCGGCCAAGGGAGCACGCCTGGATGTCGTCTACGGCAAGCCGATCCAGTTCCCGATGCAGTCCTGGCCGCGAGATCATGGGATGATCGAGGACGCGGGCGAGCAGATCCTCGATCACCTGCGTGACCATGTCACCCGGGTCAAGGACGTGCTCAAGCGCGATCTCCCCGGCCCCCTCCCGACAGGAACCCCTGATGTCTGACGTCGTGCCCGTTCTCGCTGTGATCGGGCGACCCAACGTCGGCAAGTCGACGCTCGTCAACCGGATCATCGGCCGCCGTGAAGCCGTCGTCGAGGACGTGCCCGGCGTGACTCGTGACCGTGTCTCGTACGACGCGGTCTGGAACGGTCGTGCGTTCACCGTCGTCGACACCGGCGGCTGGGACCCCGACGCTCGCGGCCTGGCCGAGCGGATCGCCGCCCAGGCCGAGATCGCGATCCAGGTCGCCGATGCGGTGCTGTTCGTCGTGGACGCCACGGTCGGCATCACCGACGTCGACGAGAAGGTCGTCCGCCTGCTGCGCGAGGCCAAGAAGCCCGTCGTGCTCGCGGCCAACAAGGTCGACGACCAGCGCACCGAGGCCGAGGCCGCCGGTCTGTGGAACCTCGGGCTCGGCGAGCCGTACCCCGTCTCGGCGCTGCACGGACGCGGCAGCGGCGACATGCTGGACGCCGTCATCGACGCGCTGCCCGACCCGCCGCCGGAGGACTTTGACGCACCGCTCGGCCCGCGCCGCATCGCGATCGTCGGCAAGCCCAACGTCGGCAAGTCCAGCCTGCTCAACCGACTCGCGGGCGAGGAGCGGGTCGTCGTGGACGACGCCTCCGGCACGACGGTCGACCCGGTCGACGAGATCGTGGTCCTCGGCGGGCGGACGTGGAACTTCATCGACACCGCCGGCATCCGCCGTCGCGTGCGTGACGCCTCCGGCCATGAGTACTACGCCAGCCTCCGCACCAGCTCGGCGATCGACCGGGCCGAGGTCGCGGTCGTCATCATCGACGGCAGCGTCCCGCTGACCGAGCAGGACACCCGCATCATCAGCTCGGTCGCGGAGGCGGGCCGCGCGCTGATCATCGCGTTCAACAAGTGGGACCTGGTCGACGAGGAGCGCCGGTACTACCTCGAGCGCGAGATCGAGCGTGAGCTCGTGCAGGTCCCGTGGGCGCCGACGATCAACATCACGGCTCGCACGGGCTGGCACGTCGACCGGTTGGTCCGCGCCCTCGACGCGGCCCTGGAGGGCTGGGAGACCCGCGTGACGACGGGCGCGCTCAACGCCTTCCTCGGGCGGCTGGTCTCCGAGCACCCGCACCCCGTCCGCGGCGGCAAGCAGTCCAAGATCATGTTCGGCACGCAGGCGTCGACCTCGCCGCCGACGTTCGTGCTGTTCACGTCGGGCAAGCTCGAGGCGTCGTACATGCGCTTCATCGAGCGCCGCCTGCGCGAGGAGTTCGGCTTCGTCGGCACGCCGATCCACCTGCAGCAGCGTCCCCGCAAGAAGCGCGAGCGCCGCTGACCCA
>JAOPXL010000042.1 GCA_025965175.1 Aeromicrobium sp. | reverse complement strand
CGTCGGTCCACGACAGCTCGGCGAGCACGACGTTGGACGCGACCTGCAGGTTGATGCCGACCCCCGCGGCGGTCAACGAGCAGACGATGATCTCCACGTCGGGGTCGTTGACGAACGCGTCGATGTTCTTCTGGCGCTTGGCCGTGGTCTGGTCGCCGCGGATCGAGGCGTAGCCGATGCCGCGCTTGGCGAAGGTCTCCTCCGCGAGGTCCATGACGTCGACGTGCTTGGCGAAGAAGACGACCTTGCCGACGTTGCGCGCCAGCTGGGCGGCGTAGTCGGCGGCGAGCCCGGCCTTGGCCTGGCCGATGCGGCGCATCATGCCGAAGACGTTCTCTCCGGTCTTCTCGGTCGACGTGTCCTCGCGCTCCCACGTCGCGACGCGGCGGACGAGCTCGTGGTCGATGCCCTCGACCGTCACACCGGCCGAACGCGTCTCCAGCGCCGTGTCGTAGCGGGCGACCAGGCGGCGGGCGAGCTCGCGCTCGGCCTCCCGGATCGACCGGCCGATGGCGTCGTCGAGCTCGACCGGCAGATCCGCGATGCGGCGGGCCGGGATGTCCGCGGCGACGTCGATCTTGCGGCGTCGGACGATCCCCATGTCGATGACGCTGGTCCGCGCGGCGGAGTAGAAGCCGGAGTCCAGCGGCGTCAGACCTATGTCCTCGAGCGACTCCATCAGCTCGCCGAGGGGCTTCTTGTCGTCGATCCAGCCGAGGAACTGCCAGATCGCCCGGAAGTCCTCGATGTCGTTGATCAGCGGGGTGCCGGTCAGCGCCATCAGCAGCGGGCGACCGGTCCGGGCGCGGATGCGCTCGGAGAGCTCGAGCGCGTGCTTTGACCGCTGGGACGACTTGTTCTTGATGAAGTGCGCCTCGTCGACGACCATGCCGCGGAAGCCGAAGTCGCCCAGCCAGCCGACGTGCCGGTCCAACACCTCGTAGTTGACCACGACGATGTCGGCGAAGCCGTCGATCGTGTCACCGTCACCGTGGATCACGGTGACGGTGCGGCTGGGGGTCCAGATGTCGGCCTCGCGCGCCCAGTTGGTCTTGACAACGTTGGGGACCACGACGAGCAACGGGTAGGCGTCGGCGGCGTGGGCCGCGAGCAGCGCCTGCGCGGTCTTGCCCAGGCCGGGCTCGTCCGCGAGGAGGAACGTCCGGTGGCCTTCCGCCGCCGCGGCGACGACCTGCGCCTGGTGCGGCATGAGCTCCAGCCCACCGGGTGTCATGAGGAAGCCGGGCTCGGGCAGCGGCATGCAGGAGGACGCCCCGCCGTACTCGAACGCCCGGAACAGCGGCCCCAGCAGCTCCCACGTGGAGAGCCGACGCGGACTGGCCTGCTTGGGCGCGGCGGCCGAGAAGTCAGGAGCAAGGAACGGATTGGCCAGCTGGCGTGAGATGACCGACTGCGGCACGACGCTGCGGGTGTTGACCGCGACGGCGGAGGTCTCACCGGCGACCTGCTCGGTCGCGACCTCGATGCCGGCTGCCTGGAGCATCTCGGTGCGCAGGGTGTCGGCGGCGTCGGTGAAGACCGCGTTCTCGTCCAGCAGCGTGTAGACCGTCGGGTCGAGGGCCACGGTCTGCGCCAGGATCGTCGCGACCCCGTCGAGGCGCTTGAGCTGCTCGTTCCGGTGGGCCTCGGTCGCGGCGTCATCGGCCTTGATGCGGGTGCGCTCCTCGCGCACTAGCATCGCGACGACCTGGAACTTCGTGCGAGCCGACGGGGGCAGCGGGCCGCGCTGCGCCTTGCCTTCGACCTCGCGCACGGCGCGCGCGAGCACGGGGATGATGCCGTCCTTGCCGGATGCGCGCGTGCCCGAACGCCGGGGGGCGTTGCGGGTGGCGCCTGACTGGCGGCGACCTTGTCTGGCCAAGAGCTCCTCTTCCGGAGTGCGAGGCACGCGCATCGTGGTGGGTGTGACGTCACTGCGCCTGGTCCGGGACCGGCTTCGTCGAACGGACCGACCTTGCGGTCGTACCCCCACGAGACCGGGCCCTCGGTCATGCAGGATGACCGGAGCAGTAGCTGCCCACGATGTGGTGTGCCCAAACCGTTTCAGCTGGTGCGCGTCGCGATCGTGGAGCTGGTGCTCGACGGGCGGCGTGGTTCAGTGCTGGCACCATGCTACCGCCCAACAGGGCGAGCGCGACGGCAACGCCGGGAATCCGGGTGGACGGTCCTAGACGGGTGTCGGCGGAAGAGGTCAGGCTGTCCGCGCCGGAGCTGCGTGCGAGCCACTGTGCCGCCCCGGGGCGGGTCTCACCGGGACGTTGGCGGTCCCCTCGGTGCGCGGCGGTGCTAGCCACACCGCGAACAGTGTTGTGACCGGCACCGCCAGCACCAGGCCGATCGCGCCGACCAGGGTGCGGACGATCTCCTGACCGATCTCCTCGGTCGTCGCGATCGACGCGAGACCACGCTGGTACGCCGTCGCGAGCAGCAGGATCGTCATGGCCGAGCCGGCATACGCGAAGACCAGGGTGTAGACGCTGGACGCGATGTGGTCCCGGCCGATGCGCATCGCGGAGGCGAACAGCGACGCTGCTCGTGCGGCCGGCTGCGCGGCCCGCAGCTCCCACACCGCGCTGGCCTGCGTCACGGTGACGTCGTTGAGGACGCCGAGACCGGCGATCACCATCGTCCCAGCGACGATCCCGGACAGCGGGATCCCCTGGGCCGTCGCGATGAGGCGCTGGTCGTCCTCGGAGCCGACCCCGGTCAACGAGGTCCACCCCGTCGCGGCCAGGCCGACCACCGCGGTCAGGGCGATCCCGACGAGTGTCCCGAACAACGCCGACGTGGTCCGGATCGACACCCCGTGCGCCAGGTAGAGCACGACGATCATGATGACGGTGGATCCCACGATCGCCACGAGCATCGGCGACTCCCCGGCGAGGAAAGCCGGCAGCATGAACTTGGTGAGCGCCAGCAGTGTCACCCCGATCCCGACGAGGGCGAACAGTCCCCGCCACCGGGCGATGGCGATGACCAGCACCGCGAAGAGCGCGGCGAGCGCGGTCAGCGGCAGCCCGCGGCGGAAGTCGAGGAACTCGTAGGTTGCGGCCTGTCCGTCGCGCTGCACCGTGATGACCTTGATCTGGTCACCGGGGGAGATGCCGGCGCTGTAGCGGGCCGCGTCGAGGTCGAACGTCGCGGAGCCGCGTGAGGTGCGGGCGGCGACGTGGGCGCAGTCACCCTCGACCTCGATCTCGCCGTCAGGACCCTCCCCGCCGCTGTTGCAGCTGAAGGCATCGACCTTCGTCACGGTGGCGTCGAGCGTGGTGACGCCCTCGGCGCCGTACGGGTTCTGGCTCCGCGGCACGTCCTGGTCGGCGGGCCAGAGGACGACCATCGCGCCGAGCGCGACGGCCGCGATCGCGAGCACCACCACCGCCAACGTGACCGCCAATCTCCTGCGCGGTGGGCCGTGGTCGGTCGAGGTCTGCGAGTGAGAATGTGCCACGATGACAGCGTGCCAGAGGACGACACAGAGGATCTCCCCGGAGCCGTCGGCGGGGCCACGCGCATCGGCCGGACGGTCCGCCGACCGACGGGTCCGTGGACCCCGGCGGTCCACGACCTGCTGACCTACCTGTGGGACAACGGGCTGCGCGGCATCCCGACCCTGCACGGCCTGGACGAGGAGGGCCGCGAGGTGCTCGAGTACGTCGAGGGGCGCGGCGTGCCGATCGACCGGGAGGTCGTGCTCGACACCGTGCTCGCCGAGGCGGTCGTCTGGCTGCGCGACTTCCACGACCTCGTCGAGGGCTACCGGCCCGAGGGTGAGCTCCCGTGGCGTGGTGGCGCAGCGAGCCTGGCCGACGACCAGATCATCTGCCACCACGACCCCGGTGCGTACAACTGGATCATCCAGAGCGGCCACTTCGTCGCGATGATCGACTGGGACATGGCCGGACCGGGTCGGAGGATCGACGACCTCGCATTCCTGGCCTGGACCGGCATCCCGCTCTACCGCGAGATCCCGCTCGAGGACGTCGTGCGCCGACTCGACCTCCTGGTCGACGCCTACGGCGAGTGGGGGCCGATGACGGTCCTGCAGGCCGTCGTCGAGCGGATGACGACGGCGGCCGACCGGATCGAGGCGGGGCAGGCACGCGGTGACCAGGGGTTCGTGAACCTCGGCAAGGTCGGCGAGCCCCAGCGCACCCGCGACCGGGTCGCGGCCTTCCGGGAGCGCATCCCGGCGATCGAGGCCGCGCTGTGAGCGAGCGGCCGGCTCTGGCTGAGGCACTGGACCTCGAGCCGCACCCCGAAGGTGGCTGGTACCGCAGGACCTGGGCCTCGCCCGTGCCGGTCACGCTGCCGGACGGTCGGGTGCGCCCGACCGCGACCCTGATCCACTTCCTGCTGCCGGCAGGGGAGTCGTCCGCGTGGCACCGGGTCTCGTCCGACGAGCAGTGGATCGCGCAGCAGGGCGCCGTCACGCTCGAGCTGGCCGGCGCCGGCGCGTCGCCCGACGGCCCCGAGGCGCGGGTCGTGGGCCTCGACCTCGCGGCTGGTGAGCTGCCCCAACTGCTGGTGCCGTCGGGGGTCTGGCAGCGGACCGTCCCGTCGGCTCACGACGCGCTGGTGAGCTGCATGGTGTCCCCGGGCTTCGACTTCGACGACTTCGAGCTCGTCGCGGACTGACCGATCCGCCGTGGTCGACCGAACACCGTACGGACGCCCTTCGAGTGCAGGACCGACTCCGGGTCCCGTCCTGTGGTCCCGGGCAGGCCCGCGGCAGCGACCAAGGTGTCGTCCAGCCGTTCCAGCATGCCCCGTCTCAGCGGCCACGGCTCGTGGTGGTTGGGGATCCACAAGGTCTGGCCGAGCCACAGCGTGTGCAGCCCGAAGCGGGCCGTGACGAACTCCTCCACCGCGGTGGGGTTGATGATCGGTTTCCCGAGCCGCATCGACGACACCATCTGGGCGCGTCGCGAGCATGACGTCGCGGCGAGCGCCCCGCGGGGACGGGTTGTCCGCCCCGGCGGTGGCGTTCGACACCCGACCCCGCCGTCGCGGCGGGCAATCGTCACGGCCAGGCGCAGTGCCTGCCGCTGATCGCGGGTCTGGCCGTCGTCGGCGTAGGTCTCGCCGTCGATCCGACGACCGCGGACCCGGGCGAGCCGCTCGCGGAGCAGCTCGCGCCGTTCGAGCTGCCGATCGTGGGGCTCGTCATCGCCTGGGCGGTGGTGCTCGTGCTCCTGCTTCGCCGTCATGCCGCCGCTGTCCGCACGGACCCCGCCGCGCGTGGGGTCTTCCGCAACGCCTCGATCTTCCAGACGATCTATCCCGTCCTGCCGGGCCTCCTTCTGTGGGGCTGGCCGGGCTGGATCGCCGGTGCCATCGGGTTGTGCTGCCTGGTCGCGGCGCTCACGAGGCGGCGGCCATCCCGCTAGACCCCCAACCAGCGGTCCACGAGCTCGTTGCGGAACATCCCGTGCGGGTCGATTC
The DNA here is from genome assembly GCA_025965175.1 of Aeromicrobium sp. Lineage (GTDB taxonomy): Bacteria > Actinomycetota > Actinomycetes > Propionibacteriales > Nocardioidaceae > Aeromicrobium. The sequence goes on along the minus strand of JAOPXL010000042.1, from coordinate 10,960 downwards.
GCTCGGCGAGCGCCCGCAGCTCGGGAAGGCGCGGGTACGCCGCGAGCAGACGATCGGGCGTCGTCGTGAAGACCTTCCCCCAGTGCGGCCGGGCGGCGAACGGTGCCAGGGCGTCGTCGAGCGACGGCAGGAACGCCTCGACCGCGGCCACCTCGAGGCGCCAGGTGAAGTGGAGGGCGACGCAGTCGGTGCCGTGGCTGGGGCTCACCCACAGGTCGTCCCCCGCGACGGTGCGGATCTCCGAGACCAGCAGGATCGGCGCGAGCTGCTCGCGGAGACCGCGCACGACGTCGATGGCCTCGAGGGCGGCGTCGCGCGGCACGAGGTACTCGGTCTGCAGCTCGTTGCCGTCGCTCGGGGTGTACTCGAGCCGGAAGTGCGGGAGGCGGTCCCACCACGGGCCGGCGAGCCCGAGCTGGCGCGTCGTGGCGCCGGCGTCGACGCCCGGCAGGGGATGCAGCTCCGCGGTCGCGAGGCGCGCACCGAACAGCTCGGTCACGGGGCCGGTGTCGGCCCGCGACTTGGTCCAGACCTGGTGGGGTCCGTCGTCGCTCCAGTCGGTGAACATGCTGACGCTGTAGGCGCTGGAGGTGATGGCGTCGAAGTGGTCGTGGACGTCGGACCACGGGAGGTGCTCGAACAGGTCCTGCCGCACCTCGAACGTCGGGACGATGTCGAGCGTGACGGCGGTCAGGACGCCGAGGACGCCGAGACCGACGACCATCCCGTCGAAGTCGTCGTCACCGCGTCGGGCACTGCGAAGCTCGCCGTCGGCCGTCACGAGCCGGACCGCCGCCACTGCACTGGCCAGGCTGCCGTTGCGGTCACCTGATCCGTGGGTGCCGGTCGAGATCGCCCCGGCGACCGAGATGTGGGGCAGCGAGGCGAGGTTGGGCAGCGCCCATCCCTCGCGGTCGAGTCGCTCGACGAGCTCGCCGTAGCGAAGACCGGCCGACACCGTGACCTCCCGCGCGGATGCGTCGACGTCGAGGACGACCGGGAGACGGGCCACCGACACCTGGGCATCGTCGGAGTCGGCGATGCGGTTGAAGGAGTGCCGCGAGCCCAGGGCGCGCAGGTGCGTCGCGCCCCGGACTACGTCGACCAGCTCGTCGACGGTGGTCGGCTCGTGGAGCGTGCTCGCCCCGTACGTCAGGTTGCCTGCCCAGTTGGTCCCAGTCACTGGAACAGTGTGCGCCTCAGTCCGGATCGCCGAGGGTGATGGTCCGGGTCAGCTCGAGCTCGTCGAGGAAGCGCTGGTCGTGGCTGACCACCAGCAGCGCCCCCTCGTACGCCCGCAGCGCCTCCACCAGGTTGCGGACGCTCGGGACGTCGAGGTTGTTGGTGGGCTCGTCGAGCAGCAGCAGCTGCGGCGCCGGCTCGGCGAGCAGCAGGCACGCGAGGGTCGCCCGCAGCCGCTCGCCGCCCGAGAGGGTCGACACAGGCTGATCGGCCGATCGCCCCCGGAAGAGGAAGCGCGCGAGCTGTGTACGGCGCACGGTCTCGCTCGCGGCGGGTGCGATGACGGCGACGTTCTCGGCGATCGTCAGTCCGGGGTCGAGGACGTCCATCCGCTGGGGCAGCAGGCGACACGGCACCATCACCTCGACGCAGCCGGCGACCGGCGTCAGCTCCCCGGTCAGCGTCAGCAGGAGGGAGGTCTTGCCGACGCCGTTGGCCCCCACCACGCCGATGCGCTCGGGCCCGCGGACCTCCAGGTCGACGATGTCCGACCCGTACGGTGCGCGGACGCCCTCGAGGCGCAGGACCGTCCGGCCCGGTGGGACGGCGGTCGCGGGCAGGTCGACCCGGATCTCGCGGTCGTCCCTCAGGCGTGACTCGGCCGCGTCGAGCTGTTCACCGGCGGCGGCGAGCCGGTCCTCGTGGACGCCCGCCACCCGCCCCGCCGACTCCTGTGCGGCCCTTTGGCGACGGCCCGCGAGGATCTTGGGCATGCCGTCCCGGCTCGCCCGTCCCTGCCGGGCGGACTGGGCGGCCTTCGCCCGGGTCACCTCGAGCCCGCGGCGCTGGCTGCGGACGTCGGACTCGGCAGCCCGCACGGCCCGCTCGGCGGCCTCCTGCTCGACCCGGACCGCGGCCTCGTGATCGCTCCAGCCGCCGCCGTACCAGCGGATCGTCGAGGCACCACCCAGCCGTGGGGCCCGGAGCTCGCCGATGTCGTCCATCGTCTCCAGCAGGTCGCGATCGTGGCTGACGACCAGCAGCGTCCCCCGCCACGACGTGACGACCTCGACGAGTCGGGCTCGGGCCCGGCGGTCGAGGTCGTTGGTGGGCTCGTCCATCAGCAGCACGTCGGGCCGGGACAGCAGCAGCGCCGTCAACGAGAGCAGCTCGAGCTCCCCGCCGGACGTGGTCCCGATGGGGCGGTCCAGATCGGGGTGCCCAAGGTGCAGGCGGGACAGCTCGGCGCTCGTCCGCTCCGAGACGTCCCAGTCGTCACCGATCAGGTCGAGGTCCTCCTGCCGGACGTCGCCGGCAGCCATGCGGGACAGGGCGGCGAGGGTCCGGTCGATGCCGAGGACCTCCGCGACCGTGCGCGCGGGACCGGCGCCGGGGTCCTGGCGCAGGTGGGCCAGGGCGCCCTCGACCGCGACGGTGCCGCGCTGCGGGGCCAGGTCGCCGCTCAGGAGTCGCAGCAGGGTCGACTTGCCGCTGCCGTTGAGCCCCGTCAGCCCGTGCCGGCCGGGGCCGAGGGACAGGTCGAGACCGTCAACGACGACGGTGCCGTCGGGCCAGGCGAAGGACAGGTCGTGGGTCGAGAGCGAGGAACGCACCGGCTGCTCCATGAGGTCGAGTGGGGTCGCGCGCACCGTCGTCATCGACTGGTGCGGGCGGGAACTGACCTCAACGCTTCAACGGAACGGGACCTCGTGATCGGGGATGCGTACGCCTCCATCCTAAGATCTGTCCATGGCACCGATCTACTTCGACTCCGACGACGACGCAACCGAGCTCGTCGGTGCGCTCCAGACCGAGGGCTACGCCACGACACTGCGGCGGGAGGGCTTCGCCGGCGAGGACGACTCGGACGACCGCGCGTGGGTGCTGCTTGTGACCCCGTTCGACGACCGGGTCGTGGAGATGGTCGACGTCTACGGCGGCTGGCTGCCCGGCGATGACCGGGTCGTGCCGGCGCTGCTGGACCTGCCGGACACCCCCAAGCGCCTCAACCACTGACCCTGGGCACGACCGATCAGACTCCCAGCGACGTCTTGAGGAAGTCGACCTGCAGCAGCTTGAGGTTCTCCGCCACGACCTCCTGCGGGGTCATGTGGGTGACGCCCGACAGCGGCAGCACGGTGTGGGGTCGGCCGGCCGCCAGCAGAGCCGATGACAGCCGGAGGGTGTGCGCTGCGACGACGTTGTCGTCGGCCAGGCCGTGGATGATCATCAGCGGCCGCTCGAGCTGCGGGGCCAGCGGGATCAGGGAGTTGCTGTCGTAGACCTCGGGCCGGGCGTTGGGATCGCCGAGATAGCGCTCGGTGTAGCACGTGTCGTAGAGGCGCCACTCCGTCACGGGGGCTCCCGCGACGGCGGCGTGGAACACGTCGGGCCGCTTGAGCACCGCGAGAGCGGAGAGGTATCCGCCGTAGGACCAGCCGGTGATGCCGACCCGGCTGTTGTCGACGTCGTCGGGGTGCGCCGCCGCGACGGCCGCGAGGGCGTCGACCTGGTCGTCGAGCGTCACGGTCGCGAAGCTGTCACGGACGGACCGCTCCCACTCGTGCCCGCGGCCGGGGGTGCCCCGCCCGTCGGCGATGACGACGCAGAAGCCCTGGTCGGCCAGCCACTGGGCCTCGAGGAAAGCCCGCGCCGAGGCGAGGACCCGCTGGGCATGGGGTCCGCCGTAGGGATCCATGAGGACCGGCAGCCGGCGGGAGCCGGGCTGGTGGTCGCGGGGGAACAGGACCGCGGTGCGGAGCTTGCGCTCCCCGGCCTCGAACAGGGTCACGACAGGCTCGTGCGGTGCCGGCTCGGCCAGGACGCGGATCGGGACGGGATCGGCGTCCTCGTGGTGGACGACGACGGTCGTGCCGACGACCTCCAGCCCCGATCGGACGATGACCGTCGTGGGCCCGCCGGTGACGGCGCCGTGGACAGCCTGCCCGTCCGTGATCGGTGTGACGGACCCGTCGAACCCCAGGCGTACGACCTGGATCTCGGTCGGCTCCTGCGACGCGGTCACGATGACGCAGTCCTCGAACGTGTCGACGATGCCGCGGACCTGCCAGCCGTCGGGTGAGATCGCGGTGCCGTCGACCGCGACCCGGCGCCAGCCGGCGCTGTCCTCGACCGTGACGAGCCGGCCGCCGGGGGCGAACCGGGGCGCAGCCGACAGCTCGACCCAGGCCTCGTCGCGCAGCTCGCGCACGACCTCCGTGCGGCCTGACGTCACGTCGACCGTCAGGACCTGGGAGGACCGCTGGTCGCGGCTCAGCACCTGCAGGAGCGGGGATCCGTGCGAGGTCCAGCTGACCCGCCCGAGGTACTCGTACGTCTCGCGGTCCCACACGATCTCGGTGCACCGGCCCTCGAGGTCGACGTGCCAGAGGGTGACCTCGGCGTTGGGGGTTCCGGCCGCGGGGTAGCGCTGGGCGACGGGTTGACGCTCGGGGTGCTCCGGATCGGCGATGTGCCACGTCTGCACGGGGGCGTCGTCGTGCCGCTCGACGAGCAGCGAGCGGCCGTCCGGGGCCCACCAGAAGCCGCGGAACCGCTCCATCTCCTCGGCCGCGATGAACTCGGCCTGGCCCCACACCTGCGTTGGGGTCTCGGGCTCGACCAGGGCCCGGTCGTCCGAGCCGTCGACGCCGATGACGCGCAGGGCGCCGCCCGAGGCGTACGCGATGACCCGGCCGCTCGGATCGAGGTGCGGGTCGATGACCGCGCCGACGCTGGGCAGCGCCGTGACGGCCTTGGCGCCGAGGTGCACCGCCCAGAGCTGTCCCGACAACGCGAAGCAGGCCCAGCGACCGGTCTCGTCGACGTCGTACGCCACCAGGCCGGCCGCCGACTCGCGGCTGCGCTCTCGGCGGGAACGCTCCTCGGCCGACAGCTGCTCGCCGTCCTCACCGAGCAGCGCGTCCGGGTCGACCAGGACCGACTCGGTCCCGGTGGCGACGTCGTGCTCCCACAGCTGGCCTGTGCGGGTGACGCCGTCGGGGGTGCGGATGAAGCGGACGCTCGCCCCGTCGGGGGACACCGTGATGTTGCGGGGGATGCCGAGCGTGAAGCGCAGGGTGCGGGCGGCCAGGCGGGGGTAGGACACGGTCATGCCCCCTACTCAACCACCCAGATCCGGACGGAGGGGTGCGAGGTTGCGGCTCGGTCGCGCGGGTCAGCGCGTCTGCTTGTCCTCGGCCCCTGCCTTGAAGATCGTCAGCACGCGGGACGCCGCCGCAGCGATGATCGCGACGGGCAGGACGGCGTACGCCCAGCCCCGGTCGAGGTGACCGGTCTTGACCAGCACCAGGACCACGATGACGGCGACGACCACCAGGCCGATCCCGATCATGGTGGGCCCCCACAGTCCCTTCTTGACGCCCAGCTCGTGGTTCTGCGGCGGGTTGAGCCAGGGCCTCTTCATGCTGCCGGTCCACTCGTCGTCGTCCTTGCTCATGGCGTCGACCTCCTCGCGATGGTGGGGGATGGGGTTCCCGGTGGACGTACCCCGACGCAAGCGCTGCACGCGTCCGGTCGGAGCGGCCGGCCCGTCCGGGGTGGCCAGTAGCCTTGGGCGCATGACGACTCCTGATCGCCGGATCATGCTGGTGCACGCCCATCCCGACGACGAGTCGATCAACAACGGGGTCACGATGGCGCGCTACGTTGCCGAGGGTGCGCAGGTCACGCTCGTGACGTGCACGCTGGGCGAGATGGGTGAGGTCCTGGTCCCGGAGCTCGCCCACCTGGCGGCCGACCAGGAGGACGGTCTCGGTCCCCACCGCGCGGGTGAGCTCGGGCAGGCCATGGCCGAGCTCGGTGTGACGGACCACCGCCTGCTCGGCGGGGCGGGTCGCTACCGCGACTCCGGCATGAAGTGGGACGACAACGGGCACGCGACCGCCGCCGACGAGATCCACGACAACGCCTTCTGGCACGCGGACCTCACCGAGGCGGCGGCGCAGCTCGTCCAGGTCATCCGCGAGGTGCGCCCGCAGGTCCTGGTGACGTACGACGAGTTCGGCAACTACGGCCACCCCGATCACGTCCAGGCGCACCGGGTCGCGCACTACGGCGCCGATCTGGCGGCGGCCCGGTCCTACCGGCCGGACCTCGGCGAGGCCTGGGACGTCGCCAAGATCTACTGGGTCGCGATGTCGGCCTCGCGGTTCCGCGACGGGCTCAAGACGCTGCGGGACGCCGGCGACACCACGACATTGGAGGGCATGGACCCCGACAACCTGCCGCCGTTCGCGATCGAGGACGACTACCTCGACGCCATGATCGAGAGTCCCGAGCACGTCCACGCCAAGCTTGCGGCGATGAAGGCGCACAAGACCCAGATCACCGAGGACGGGCAGTTCTTCGCCGGCGGCATCGACGTGTCCGCCGCCGTGTGGGGCAGCGAGTTCTACCGCCTGGTCAAGGGCGCCAGAGGTCCGGTGGGGGACAGTGGGCTCGAGGAAGACCTGTTCGCGGGACTTTGAGGGTCCTGGTCATGAAACGTGCAGGCCTGCTGCTCCTCGGCGCGTACGTCTGCGCGCTGGGTGCGTTCGTCCACCGTCACGTCTGGTTCGCCGGGGGGATCATCTGGCCGTGGGGACTGCTGCTGGTGATCGGCGTGACGTACGTCGTGGCGCGCGCGGCCGAGCAGACGCTGCGGATCGGGGCCGCCTGGTTCGCCCTGGGCTGGGGCGCCGTGCTGATGGGTCTGCAGTACTCGCCCGGAGGGAGCTACCTCGTCGCCTCGGACTGGCTGGGCTGGACTTTCACCGCGGGATGCCTGGGGGCCATCGTGGTGACAGTGGTCCGGCCTCCTAGGCTGGGGGCATGACGGTGACGGTTGACCAAGCCGCTTTTCGCGGTGCTCTCGGCCGTTTCGCGAGCGGGGTCACGGTCGTGACGACGGTCCTCGACGGGGTCGACCACGCCATGACCGCCAGCGCGTTCACCTCGGTCTCGCTCGACCCGCCGCTGGTGCTGATGTGCTCGCACAAGGTCAACCGGTTCCACAACGCCGTCCTCGAGAGCGGGATCTGGGGTGTGTCGATCCTCGCCGAGGAGGGGCTCTCGGCCTCGGCCTGGTTCGCCCACAAGGGCCGCCCGCTGGAGACGCAGTTCGACGACCACCCGCACCGCCGCGGCGACTCCGGGGTCGTGCTGCTCGACAGCTCGCTGGCCTGGCTGGAGTGCACGACCGAGACGGTCGTCGACGGGGGGGACCACACGATCCTGGTCGGCTCGGTCGTCGGCGCCGGGGTCCGGGACGACCTGGACGACCCCCTGCTCTACTACCGCTCGCACTACGGCACGATCGTCCGCCGCCCCGAGACCGAGCAGACGGTCTACGAGGAGGAGCAGGCGTGAGCGACGGGCCGGGACGTCCGGGCGACGCCCCGCGTCGCGACGACGGCGAGCTGTCCGGTGAGGACGCCGCGCTGACCGAGGCCGGGATCGTGGTCGAGGACGATGAGCTCGATCTGGACGAGGAGGTCGTCGAGGACAATGACCTCGAGGCCGATCCCGAGGCCGAGCCGGCGAAGGATCCAGACGAGGCGCCGGAGGACGAGATCCCGGTGGGCGCGGTCGCGGACGCACCCGAAGACCAGCGGGACCTCGAGGCGTACGACGAGCCTGCTGCCGACGACCAGACGTACGACGAGCCGCCCGCCGGGCCGCCTCCCGTCGAGCCTGCCCCGCGCCACCGGGGCCGGCTCGTGCTGCTGGGACTCGGGCTCCTGCTGGGGATCCTCTACCTCGCCGGCCACGTGCTGACCGGCACCCGGATGCCGGCCAACGCCACGATCGGAGGCGTCGACGTCGGCGGAAAGACACCCGCCGCGGCACGCCAGGGGGTGGACGCCGCGCTGTCGCCCCACGAGGACCGCGAGATCGTGCTGGTCCGGGGCAAGAAGGCGTTCCGGGTCTCGCCCAAGACCGCGGGCCTGGCCCTCGACGTCGACCGCTCGGTCGAGCAGGCCGGTGGCCGGCGCAGCTGGGACCCTCGGGACATGGTCGGGCTGTTTGTCGGCCAGCACGACCACGACCCCGCCCTCGACGTCGACGACGCCAGGCTCCAGAGCGCGATCGGCACGATAGGGGAGTCGGTCAACAAGGACGCCGTCGAGGCGCAGATCAGCTTCCACAGGACCAAGCCCGTCGCGCGGGAGCCCAAGCCGGGCCTGGTCGTCTCGCGGTCCGCGACCGCCGACGCGATCCAGCAGGCGTACCTCGTCGATGACGAGCCGATCCCGGTCCCGACCGTCCCGGTCGAGCCTGCCGTCGACAGCGAGGGACTGGCCGAGGCGATGAGGGCCATCGCGAAACCCGCCGTCAGCGGACCGATCACGCTCCAGGTCGGGGCCAAGAAGATCTCGCTCCCGGTCATGGCCTACGCCACGGCGCTCGTGATCCGGGTCGAGTCGGGTCGCCTCGTGCCGCACCTGGACGCCAAGAAGCTCGCCGAGCCGCTGACCGACGCCACGACCGGCATCGGCAAGAAGGCCGTCGACGCGACGGTGCGGATCACGAACGGCAAGCCCGTCGTCGTCCCGGGCAGGAAGGGCGTCGGCCTGCAGCCCCGCGAGATGGCCACCAAGCTCATCCCGGCGCTGACCGCCAAGGGCGCGGAGCGGACGGTCCAGGTCGAGGCCAAGGTCGTCGAGCCGGTGTTCACGACCAAGGACGCCGAGGCGCTCAAGATCACCGAGAAGATCAGCGAGTTCACGACCGAGTTCCCCTACGCCGAATATCGCAACACCAACCAGGGGCGGGCCGCCGACCTCATCAACGGCACGATCGTCCAGCCCGGCGAGACCTTCAGCTTCAACTCGGTCGTCGGTGAGCGCACCGAGGCCAACGGCTTCGTCAACGGCACCGTGATCAACGGCGGAGTGTTCCGTGAGGAGCTCGGCGGTGGCGTGTCGCAGGTCGCCACGACGATGTACAACGCGGGCTTCTTCGGCGGCATGGACGACACCGAGCACCACCCCCACGCGTTCTACATCAACCGCTATCCCGTGGGTCGCGAGGCGACGGTCTACTTCGGCAGCCTCGACCTGCGTTGGACCAACCCGACGAAGTACGGCGTCCTGGTGCGGTCGTACGTCAATCGGAGCACCCCGTCGTCGGCTGGGAAGATGCACGTCGAGCTGTGGAGCACCAAGGTGTGGGACAGGGTCGAGGCCGGCAAGTCCGCCCGGCGCAACGACCGCAAGCCCGGCACGCAGTACGACGCCACCGACCGCTGCGTCCCGCAGGCCCCCGTCGCCGGTTTCGACATCGACATCTACCGGACGTTCTTCCGCGGCGGCAAGAAGGTCAAGTCCGAGACCGACACCGCGACCTACCAGGCCGCCGACAAGGTCATCTGCGGCAAGAACCCCCAGGACGACTGACGCTGACGCGTGGGTTGCGAACGCCGACGCGTGGGTTGCGAACGCTGACGCGTGGGTTGCGCCCGACGCAACCCACTCGTCACGGTGCGCAACCCACGCGTCACCGTTCGAGGTAGCGATAGTCGTGGTGGTCGGCGAAACCGTACGGCTCGTACAACGCCAGCGCAGGCGCGTTGGAGCGCATCGTCTGTAGGTACGCCTTGTCGGCCCCGTGCTCGACGGCCCAGGCCAGGGACGTCTCGACGACTCGGCGGGCCAGCCCCTGTCGCCGGAGGGACGGGACGACCTCGACCGCCGACAGCCCGGCCCACTCCCCGGTCACGACAACCCGGCCGATCGCGACGACCGGCTCGCCGATCGCGACGAAGCCGACCGTGGTGGGCCCCTCCATCACGGCGCGGGCGTGCGCGGGATCGTCGACGCGACCGTAGTGGGACAGCCACTCGTCGTCCGCCGTGGGGGACACCCGCGCGGTGGGATCGGCGTCGTAGGCACGGTCGAGATCCGCGACCTGCACGATCGCGCCGCCACGGTAGCCCGTCATCGGCACCCACCCGGCCCGGGCGAGGTCGCGGTCGTGCTGGGAGCCCACGATGACCTGCGCGAGGGCCGGCATCGAACGCTCGGCGTAGAACTCTTGGACGCGAGTGAGCGCCTGCTCGAGCGGGACACCGGGGGAGCCCGTGACGGCGACCGAGTTGGCCCGCCCGGTGAACCGTCCCGCGGCCCGCAGCTCCCACTCGCCGAGCGGCACCGACTCGATCGCCGGCCAGCCCCGCGACGTGATCCGGGTCAGCTCCTCGGCGTCGACGTCCCGCGCCCGCCGCCGTCGGAGGGGACGGTCGGGGACGGGCTTCCAGGCCACGATCCGGGCCAGCGGGACGACCTCGGTCCGTCCGTCCCGGGTCTCGAGCGTCGCCGAATCCGAGTCGACGCCCAGGAGCCGCCCGATGACGTCGCTCATCGCCGGTCCGCCCGAGGGGCCGGCCCCGCCGATCTCATGCCGGACGACGATGCGCCGGCCGACGGCGCCAGCGTCTAGAGTCATGACTCAAGACTTCCATGCCGTTGAGGTGCCCCTCACCTGCGGTGCAGTCCCGGTGGTCGGGATACTGGTCTCAGCCCCGTCGAAGGAGAACCGCTCGTGACGTACGTGATCGCCCAGCCGTGTGTGGACCTCAAGGACCGCGCGTGTGTGGACGAATGTCCCGTGGACTGCATCTACGAGGGCAAGCGCATGCTCTACATCCACCCCGACGAGTGCGTCGACTGCGGTGCGTGTGAGCCGGTCTGCCCCGTCGAGGCGATCTTCTACGAGGACGACACCCCGCCGGAGTGGAAGGACTACTACGCGGCCAACGTCGACTTCTTCGACGACC
>JAOPXL010000040.1 GCA_025965175.1 Aeromicrobium sp. | reverse complement strand
GGCGAGGTCAACGGCGGCTTCGGGCTGATCGTCAACCAGTTCGTCAACGAGCGGCTGAGCCTCGCGACGCAGGGCTACGCGACGGCGCAACGGTCCCTGGACCTTGCGGTCGAGTACGCCCGACAGCGCGAGACGTTCGGCAAGCCACTCATCGCGCGTCAGGTCATCCGGCACAAGCTCGTGGAGATGCACAGCCGTACCGCCGCCGCCCGGGCACTGACCCGTGCCGCGGTCGAGCAGGCCGCGGCCGGCGAGACGCCGGTGCTCGAGGCGGTCGTGGCTAAGAACGTCTCGGTAGCCGCGTGCGAGTGGGTCGTGTCCGAGGCCGTGCAGATCTTCGGCGGGATGGGCTACATGCGCGAGTCCGAGGTCGAGCGTCACTACCGCGACGCCCGCATCCTCGGCATCGGCGGCGGCGCCACCGAGGTCATGACCGACCTGGCCTCGAAGCTCCTGGGCTACTGAGATGACCCCCATCGCACGCCGACTGGCGCAAACCGAGTCCCGACTGGCGCAGATGTGCACGACACGCCGTCTCAGAACCTTCGATCTGCGCCAGTCGCGGATCTGGGGGTCGCGGAGCTGGGGGGAGGGGCAATGAGGTCGTCGGTCGACACCACTTCGGTCACCTATCTCGGCAACCGGGAGGCGATGCTGGCCCGGGTCGCCGACCTGGCCGAGCAGCACGGCAAGGCGATCGCCGGCGGCGGGCAGAAGTACGTCGCGCGGCACCACGCGCGTGGCAAGCTCACCGCCCGGGAGCGGGTCGAGCTCCTCGTCGACCCCGACTCGCCGTTCCTCGAGCTGTCGACCCTCGCCGCGTGGGGCACGACGTTCGAGGTCGGGGCGTCGGTCGTCACCGGCATCGGGGTCGTCGAGGGCGTCGAGTGCGTGATCGTGGCCCACGACCCCACCGTCAAGGGCGGCTCGACCAACCCCAGCACGCTGAAGAAGATCCGCCGCTCGGCCCAGATCGCGGCGGAGAACGGGCTCCCGACGATCAACCTCGTCGAGTCCGGCGGCGCCGACCTGCCCACCCAGAAGGACATCTTCATCCCCGGCGGCGGGTCGTTCCGCGACATCACCCGCGCCAGCCAGGACCGGCGCCCGACGATCGCCCTGGTGTTCGGCAACTCGACGGCCGGCGGCGCGTACGTCCCGGGCATGAGCGACTACGTCGTGATGGTCAAGGAGGGCGCCAAGGTCTTCCTCGGCGGCCCGCCCCTGGTCAAGATGGCGACCGGGGAGGAGTCCGACGACGAGTCCCTCGGCGGCGCGGAGATGCACGCCCGGCAGTCCGGCCTCGCCGACTACCTCGCCACCGACGAGCGCGACGCGATCCGCATCGGTCGCGCGATCGTCAAGAACCTCAACTGGCGCAAGCGCGGCACGATCCCCGCGCCGACGTACGCCGAGCCGCTGCACGATCCCGAGGAGCTGCTCGGGATCGTCCCGACCGACCTCAAGATCCCGTTCGACCCGCGCGAGGTCATCGCCCGGCTGGTCGACGCCAGCGACTTCGAGGAGTTCAAGCCGCTCTACGGCTCGTCGCTCGTGACCGGCTACGCGCGGCTCCACGGCTACCCGATCGGGATCCTCGCCAACGCCCAGGGCGTCCTGTTCAGCGAGGAGGCGCAGAAGGCCGCGCAGTTCATCCAGCTCGCCAACCAGACCGACACCCCGCTGCTGTTCCTGCACAACACGACGGGCTACATGGTCGGCGCGGAGTACGAGCAGGGCGGCATCATCAAGCACGGCGCCCAGATGATCAACGCGGTCTCCAACTCGACCGTCCCGCACCTCTCGGTTGTGATCGGTGCGTCCTACGGCGCCGGTCACTACGGCATGAGCGGGCGGGCGTACGACCCGCGGTTCATGTTCAGCTGGCCCAACGCCAAGTCCGCCGTCATGGGACCGGCCCAGCTCGCCGGCGTCATCTCGATCGTCGCCCGCGGCGCGGCCGAGGCGAAGGGGCAGGCGTACGACGAGGAGGGCGACCTCGCGATGCGCGCCTACGTCGAGGACCAGATCGAGAAGGAGTCCCTCGCGTACTTCACCTCGGGGATGCTCTACGACGACGGCGTCATCGACCCGCGTGACACCAGGACGATCCTCGGGATCTGCCTCAGCGCGATCCACACCCGCCCCGTCAAGGGCGCCGAAGGATACGGAGTGTTCAGACTATGAGCCGGCCGATCAGCTCAGTTCTTGTTGCCAATCGGGGTGAGATCGCTCGGCGGGTGTTTCGTACGTGCCGGGAGCTCGGGATCCGCACCGTCGCGGTGCACTCCGATCCCGACGCGGGAGCGCCGTTCGTCTCCGAGGCCGATGTCGCGGTGCGGCTGCCGGGCAGCAGCCCGACCGACACCTACCTGCGCGGCGACCTCGTCATCGCGGCCGCGCTCAGCGCCGGCGCCGACGCGATCCACCCCGGCTATGGCTTCCTGTCCGAGAACGCGCAGTTCGCCCGTGACGTCGTCGCCGCCGGACTGACCTGGATCGGCCCCGCACCGGACACGATCGACGCGATGGGCTCCAAGATCCGGGCCAAGGAGCTCATGTCCGCCGGCGGAGTGCCGATCCTCGCCCTGGCGCTCGACGAGCTCACCGCGGATGGCGGACGCCGATGGGATGGTCCGTTGCTCGTCAAGGCGTCGGCGGGCGGTGGCGGCCGCGGCATGCGGGTCGTCGAGGACCCCGCGGAGCTCGAGGGCGAGCTGGCCAAGGCGGCCGCCGAGGCCGAGTCGGCGTTCGGCGACCCGACGGTGTTCGTCGAGCCCTACCTGCCGACCGCCCGCCACATCGAGGTCCAGGTCATGGCGGACACGCACGGCACCTGCTGGATCGTCGGGGACCGGGACTGCTCGATCCAGCGACGCCACCAGAAGGTCGTCGAGGAGGCCCCGGCACCTGACGTCAGCCCGGCCGTCCGCACGATCCTGCACGACGCGGCCCGCGCCGCGGTCAAGGCCGTCGACTACGTCGGCGCCGGCACGGTCGAGCTCCTCGTCGCGGACGCCCACCTCGAGACCGGCACGGCCTACTTTTTGGAGATGAACACCCGCCTCCAGGTCGAGCACCCCGTCACCGAGGCAGTCTTCGGCGTCGACCTGGTCGCTGCGCAGATCGCCGTCGCGGAGGGGGAGCGCCTCGGGCCGGAGCCGGAGGGCCCGCGCGGGCACGCGATCGAGGTCCGCCTCTACGCCGAGGACCCCAGCGACGACTGGCAGCCCCAGACCGGGACGGTCCGTACGTTCGACCTCCCGACGGGACCGGGCCTGCGGGTCGACACCGGTGTCGAGTCGGGGTCGGTCGTCGGCATCCACTACGACGCGATGCTGGCCAAGGTCGTCGCGCACGGAACCGACCGCCGCCACGCGCTCCGGCTGCTGGCCGGTGCGCTGCGGCGCAGCTACGTGCACGGCGTCGCGACCAACCTCGACCTGCTCCGCGCGATCCTCGCGGACGAGGAGTTCGGCGCCGCCCGGGTCCACACCGCGCTGCTCGACGAGCGACTCAACGCCTGGACCGTCCCGGCCCTCGAGGAGCCCGCGGTCCGCCGGCTCGCCCTGGCGGCCGCGCTGGCCGAGGCGACGACGGCCACGGCCGGTGCCCGCGTCCTGGGCCGGATCCCCACGGCGTTCCGCAACGTCCCGAGCCAGCCCCGCACGCGGTCCTACACCCACGGGGACGAGGAGATCACGGTCTCCTACTCGGCCGGGTTCGTGCAGCACGACCTGGAGGGCGTCACGGTCAACTCGGCCTCGCCCACCCGGGTCGTGCTCGACGTCGACGGTGTCACCGAGACCTTCGTCGTCGCGGTCGGCGCCGGCTGGGTGGACGTCGACGGGCCGCACGGCTCGATCGACCTCGTCCCCGTCCCCACCTTCGTCGACCCGGCGGACGTCGTCGCGGCCGGATCGCTGCTGGCGCCCATGCCCGCCACGGTCGTCAGCGTCGACGTCACCGACGGCCAACAGGTCAGCCAGGGCGACGTCATCGTCGTCCTGGAGGCCATGAAGATGCAGCACACCATCACTGCGCCGACCGGCGGCGTCCTCACCCAGCTGTCGGTCACGGCGGGCTCGCAGGTCGAGTCCGGTGCCGTGCTGGCCGTCATCGAAACAGGAGAACAGTCATGACCATCGCCTTCACCGAGTCCGACGAGCGGATCGCGCTGCGCAAGTCCGTCGCCGCCCTGGGCGCGAAGTACGGCCGCGACTACTTCGAGCAGGCCGCCCGCGCAGGCAAGAAGACCACCGAGCTGTGGGCCGAGGCCGGCCGCAACGGCTTCCTCGGCGTCGCGATCCCCGAGGAGTACGGCGGCGGGGGCGGCGACATCGGCGACCTCGCCGCAGTGTGCGAGGAGCTGGCCGCCGCCGGCAGCCCGCTGCTGCTGATGGTCGTCTCCCCGGCGATCGTCGGCACGATCATCGCGCAGTACGGCTCCGACGACCAGAAGCAGAAGCTCCTGCCGGGCCTGGCCGACGGCACGTCGACCTTCGCCTTCTCGATCACCGAGCCCGACGCCGGGTCCAACTCGCACAACATCATCACGACGGCCTTCCGCGAGGACGACAGCTGGCGCCTGACGGGCACCAAGACGTACATCTCGGGGGTCGACGAGGCCAGCCACGTGCTGGTCGTGGCGCGCACCGAGGACGCCCGCAGCGGGAAGCTGAAGCCCGCACTGTTCCTCGTCCCGACCGACTCCGCGGGCTTCACGTACCAGGAGATCGACATGGGGATCGTCTCGCCGGAGAAGCAGTTCACGCTGTTCTTCGACGACGTCCGGGTGCCGACCGACGCCCTGATCGGCGGTGAGGGCGCCGGCATCGAGCAGCTCTTCGCGGGGCTCAACCCCGAGCGGATCATGGCGTCGTCGTTCGCGCTCGGCACGGCACGCCTCGCGCTGCAGAAGGCGTCGGAGTACGCCAAGCAGCGCAAGGTCTGGGACGCGCCGATCGGCGCCCACCAGGCGATCTCGCACCCGCTCGCCCAGTCGTACATCGAGATCGAGATGGCCCGCCTCATGACGCAGAAGGCCGCGGCCCTCTACGCCGCCGGTGACGTCATGCGCGCCGCGGAGGCCGCCAACATGGCGAAGTACGCCGCCGGCGAGGCGGTCTGCAACGCCGTCGACCGGGCGATCCAGACGCATGGCGGCAACGGGCTCGCGAACGAGTACGGTCTGGTGCAGATGCTGGCGGGCTCACGGCTGTCGCGCATCGCCCCGGTCAGCCGGGAGATGGCGCTGAACTTCGTGGCCCAGTTCTCGCTGGGCCTGCCCAAGTCCTACTGAGTCGCAGGCCTATCTGAAGGAGATCCCCATGGCAGAGCTCGTGCATCTCACCGTGTCCGACGCGGTTGCCACGGTCACCCTCGACAGCGAGCACAACCGCAATGCCCTCAGCCGCCAGCTCGTGTCCGAGCTGGCAGCGCACCTCGCGACGGCAGACGCGGACGCGGCGGTCCGGGCGATCCTGGTCCGCTCGGCCGGCCGGGTGTTCTGCTCCGGCGCCGACCTGACCGAGGCCACCGGGGAGGGCATGGCCGAGGGCGCCCAGGCGCTGGTCGCGATGCAGCGCCAGATCATGGCGGCTGAGAAGCCCGTCGTGGTCGAGCTCAACGGACCCGTGCGCGCCGGAGGCCTCGGCATCGTGGGGGCGGCGGACATCGTCGTCGCGGCCGAGTCGGTCACGTTCCAGCTCACCGAGGTGCGCCTCGGCCTGGCTCCCTACGTCATCGCCCTGAGCCTGCTGCCCCGGCTGACGCCCCGCGCCGCCGCGGACACCTTCCTCACGGGTCGGCCGTTCGGCGCGACCGACGCCCAGACGTACGGGCTCGTCACGCGGGCCGTCGCGGACGAGGCCGTCGCGGGCGTCGTGGCGACGACCCTCGATGAGCTCCGCCAGGGCAGCCCCCAGGGCCTGCGCGAGTCCAAGAGGCTGCTCAACCGCGCGTTGATCGCCAACCTCGACGAGGTCGGCGAGGAGTTCGCCGCGAGCTCGGCCGAGCTGTTCGCGAGCGACGAGGCGCGGGCGGCCATGATGGCCTTCCTCGCACGGAAAAAGTAGCAACACGCCGAATGGGGCACGAGTAAACTTGTGAGACCTGTGTTACTGAAGTCGATTCCCGGCTAGAGTGCTCCGGTGACTCGCTTCGGGGTATGGCTGACAACGGCGTGTGCCGTGATCGCACTTGTCGTGGGCGGACTGGTGATCGCTCCGGTCAGTGCGACGATCCAGGTCCTCTGCAAGGGGGTGTCCACCGCGGACACCGCGAAGTGCAATCCGGGCTACGCCGCCCAGATGTCCAAGATGCACTGGCGGATGTACGGCGGCCACAACTGCACCAACTTCGTGGCGTACCAGCTCGGCGTCAACGGCGTCCCCGAGCCCAAGATCCTGATGGGCAACGCGCGGGACTGGGCCGCCAACGCGAAGAAGATCGGCTACACCGTCAACACGACTCCCGCCGTCGGCTCGGTGGGCGCCTGGCCCGGCAAGAAGAACCACGTCACGTACGTCGCCGAGGTCGGGGACGGCTACATCGTGACGCGCGAGGACAACTACCCCGGCTACTACCCGAAGGGGCAGTACCAGGAGCTCAAGATCTCCAAGGGCGACAGCAGCTATCCGACCAGCTTCATCCACTTCCGTGACCTCGTCGTCGGATCGACACCGACGATCTCCGGCACGACGAAGGTCGGCTCCATCCTGACCGCCTCGACGGGCACCTGGACCCCGTCGACGCTGAGCTACGCGTACAAGTGGATGCGTGACGGTGTGGTGATCCCCGGTGCCACGTCCTCGACGTACACCCTGGCCGCCGATGACGCCGACCGCGCGATCTCGGTGACCGTGACGGGATCCAAGTCGGGCTACGTGCCGCTCAGCCGCACATCGGCCAAGACCGCTGCGGTCGAGCCCGGCGAGCTGACCAACGTGGCCAGGCCCGCGATCTCCGGGACCACCCGGGTCGGCTCGAAGCTCACCGCGACACCGGGCTCCTGGGCTCCGTCGCCGACGGCGTACGCCTATCAGTGGCGCCGGGGCAGCGCCGCCATCCCGGCGGCCGACTCGGCGACGTACACGCCGGTGGCGGCGGATGTCGACTCCAAGCTCTCGGTCACCGTCACCGCGACGAAGAGCGGCTATCCCAGCGTCCCCACCACGTCGGCCCAGACCGCCGCGGTGGTCGGGGCGGACGACCATGCCGTGCCGTCGAACCTTCGCTCCACCTCACAGACGGCCTCCGAGCTGAGGCTCGCGTGGGATGCGGTGGCCAATGCGCCGAAGTATCGGGTGCAGATCTCGACATCCTCGACGATGAGCTCGCCGACCTACCATGCGTTCGACGGCACCACCGGCACGATCACGGGCCTGAAGCCGAAGACGAAGTACTACCTGCGGATCTGGGTCGTCGACGAGCCGGTCAAGGTCCGCCTGAGTGAGATCTCCGGCACCATCGCGGTGACGACGGCCACCACCGGGGCCCACTTCGACACCCCGAGCGGGCTGCGCCTGGACTCGTCCACGACGACGTCGCTCGCGCTGGCGTGGAACGCGGATCCGGGTGCTCCGAAGTACCGGGTCCAGCTGAGCACCTCGCCCACGATGAGCTCGTCGAAGTACTACGCGTTCGACGGTGCCTCGGGCACGATCACGGGCCTGACGGCGAAGACGGCCTACTATGCGCGGATCTGGGTCGTCGACTCGGCGGTCAAGACCCGGTTGAGCGACATCTCGCCCGCGATCGACGTGTCGACCGCAGCGGCGATGTCGACCGCCGCTCCGGCCGGGCTGCAGGTGGCCTCGGTGACCCCCACCTCTCTGACCGCGACATGGTCCGAGATCGCGGGCGCGCCGAAGTACCGGATCCAGGTGAGCACCTCGCCGACGATGAGCTCGTCGAAGTACCACGCGTTCACCGGCACGCAGGGCACCATCTCGGGACTCACCCCGGGAACGCCCTACTACCTGAGGATCTGGACGGTCAACGAGGCCGTGACGGTCCGTCTCGGCGACATCTCCGAGACGGTCTCGACCAGGACCACGACGTCGGGAGCGGCGTACGCGGTGCCGTCGGGCCTGAGATCGACCAGCCAGACCACGAGTGCGGTGGCCCTGGCCTGGGAGCCGGTCCTCGGTGCGCCGAAGTATCGCGTCCAGATCTCGACCGCGGCTGCGATGACGGCATCGAAGTACTACGCGTTCGACGGCACCACGGGCACGATCGCGGGCCTGAAGCCGAGGACGACCTACTACGTGCGGATCTGGGTCGTCGACTCAGCGGTCAAGACCCGACTGAGCGACATCTCGGCCAACGCGACCGCGACGACCAAGTAGGCCTCCATCCCGCGGTGCTGACCGCACCGTGGGGAATAAAGGACGTACGGCTTAGACTTGTGAGTTCGGTGAACGGTCAGAAGGAGTCGGGTGTCTTCCACCAACGCTGAGCAGCTGGCTCAACACGAGATCGCGGCCGAGCAGGCCTATGTCGACATCGTCTACGAGCGCCTCGACGAGTCGGCCAAGATGGCCCAGTCGATCGTCGCGGAGGGCTTCGCGCGCGGCCACATCGGCAACGAGGGCGGACTCGTCGAGCGCGACGCCATGGTGTTCCAGGCAACCAAGCGCATCTCGGCCCTGAACGCCGCCCACGACGGGCTGGTCTTCGGACGCCTCAACCTGCGTGACGGCGAGTCCCGCTACATCGGGCGCATCGGCGTGCGGGACGAGAACCGCGATGTGCTCGTCGTCGACTGGCGTGCCCCTGCCGCCGCGATCTTCTACCAGGCCACCGCCCAGGACCCCTCCGGCGTCGTCCGCCGTCGTGTCCTGCGCTGCTCGGGGGACAAGGTCGTGGGTGTCGAGGATGACCTGCTCGATGCCGACAACGCCCCCGACGACCTCGTCGTCATCGGCGAGGGTGCCCTGCTGGCCAGCCTGAGCCGCGCCCGGGACAGCACGATGCACTCGGTCGTCGCGACGATCCAGAAGGAGCAGGACGAGGCCATCCGCGCTCCCGCCCGCGGTGCGACCACGATCGGCGGCGGCCCTTGCACCGGCAAGACCGTCGTCGCGCTGCACCGCGCGGCCTACCTGCTCTACACCGACCGGCGCAGGTTCGAGTCCGGCGGCGTCCTGGTCGTCGGCCCGTCCGCGGTCTTCATGAGCTACATCGAGCGGGTGCTGCCGAGCCTCGGCGAGACGAGCGTGACGCTCCGCTCGCTCGGAGAGGTCGTCGACGGGCTGCGCGTGGCCCGGCACGACGAGCCGGTCGCCGCGGCCGCCAAGGGCTCCTCGCGCATGACGGCGTTCCTGTCCCGGGCCGCCGCCGCACCGATCCCCGGCTCGCCGACCGAGCTGCGTTACTTCTACAAGGACGACGTCCTGCGTCTGGACGCCTACCAGCTCGACCGCATCCGCCGCCAGCTCCTGTCGGGCGCTCGGCGCAACCGGGCGTACGCCAAGGCGCCCGCGGCCCTCGTCGACGCGCTGTGGCGCCAGGTGCGGGGCGAGCGCGCGCTGGAGAAGGGGCGCGAGGAGTTCGTCGAGACCATCACGACCGACGACCGCTTCGTCGACTTCGTCGAGGACTGGTGGCCGCCGGTCGACCCGATCCAGATGTGGCGGACGCTTCCCGACGTGATCGACCGGCTCAATCGAGGTGCGTTCAGGCCCGAGGAGGTCGCGGCGCTCACGGCCTCGTGGCGGATCGGCGAGCCCAGCATCCAGGACGTACCGCTGATCGACGAGCTGCGCTACATCATCGGCGAGCTGCCCGAGCCGACCGACGACGACGCCGACGACCCCAAGCAGCTCATGAGCTTCGAGCGCCGTGACCGCGACGAGCGGGTCGACCGCTTCCGCTCGACCCAGAGCATCGAGGACGACGGCTTCGCCCATGTGCTGGTCGACGAGGCCCAGGACCTGTCGCCCATGCAGTGGCGGATGCTGGGACGCCGTGGCCGGCACGCCAGCTGGACCATCGTCGGCGACCAGGCGCAGTCGTCCTGGCCGTTCCCCGAGGAGTCCGCGGCCGCGCGCACCGCCGCGCTGGAGGGCAAGCCCGAGCACGCCTTCCGGCTCTCGACCAACTACCGCAACTCCGCCGAGATCTACGACCTCGCCGCCAAGGTCGCGGCGGTCGCGGTGCCGGACCCCGATCTGGCCGATGCGGTGCGTCGCACGGGCGAGTCGCCACAACACCTCACGGTGGGCGTGGACGAGCTCGTCGAGAGCGTGCGGAGCAGCGCTCGGGAGATCCTCGACCGGGTCGACGGCACCGTCGCGGTCGTCGTGCCGCGTGATCGTCTCGACGGGCTGCGGGCAGACCTCGGCGACCTGATCGGTGAGCACCCCGACCGGCTCCGCGTGCTCGACGGGCTCGATACCAAGGGCCTGGAGTTCGACGGTGTCGTCGTGGTCGAGCCGGACGGCATCACCGACGAGTCCAGCGCCGGCTGGCGCACGCTGTACGTCGTGCTGACCCGCGCGACCCAGCTGCTGACGACGGTGGGCACGACCGACCGGTGGAGCAGCCGGATCGGATGAGCGAGAGCCAGCCCACGTCCCGCACGACCCGGGTCGTCTCGGTCGTCGTCCTCGTCCTGCTCGGTCTCGTCGCTGCCGTGCCGACGGCCTACACGACCTTCGTCCACAGCGAGCGGGCCATCACGATCGGCGCCCATGACGCGACGGTCCGCCCGACGTTCGACGGCTTCGCCCGGATCGACTCGGGAACCCTGATCCCGGAGATCCGGCTGCCGGCAGGCGCTCCCGCCGGGGTCGGCGTCGACATCCGCCTGGGTGACAGCGAGGTCACCGACATCGAGAGCCTCGTCGCCCGCGACGCCGTCATCGCCAGCCAGCCGGAGGGTGAGATCGCGGCGATCCGCTCATCGCTGACGTCGATGGCGCTCGACGCCGCGATGCGAGGGCTCGGCGTCGGGATCATCACGGTCCTGGTCGGACTGCTCGCCTGGTGGGCCGTCGGCCAGACCAGGCGAGGGGCCATCTGGGCTGCCGCTCGGCACCCGCACCGGCGCCAGGTGGCGGGAGCGGTCGTCGTCTCGAGCGTCTTGCTCGCGTCGCTGGCCCTGGTCGCGGCACCGGACCGGCCGCGCGACGGGAACCAGACCTGGGTGCCGATCGCCTCGGTGTTCCCCAACCTCCCGAGTGACCCGGTGCTCGACCGGCTCGAGATCGTCGAGGGCGGAGCCACGGCGGGGAGCCGGGCGATCGTCGAGGGGGCGCTGACGACGTACCGGACCTCGGTCGCGTTCTACGGCCGGCTCGCCGAGACCGCACGGACCGCCGACGTGCGGATGCCCCAGGAGGGCGAGACGACGGCCCTGGTGGTCACCGACCGGCACGACAACATCGGGATGGACCCCGTGGCCCGTGTCATCGCCGACCGCGCCCGGGCCAAGGTGCTGATCGACCTGGGCGACGACACGTCCAACGGAGCGAGCTGGGAGAAATTCAGCATCAACAGTCTCGCGCGCGAGTTCCGCGACGTCGAGATCGTCTCGGTCGCCGGCAATCACGACACCGGCGGCGACGTCCAGGAGCAGATGGTCGACAAGGGCTTCCGCCTGCTCGATGGGGAGCCCGTGACCGTCGAGGGCATCCGCTTCCTCGGCAGCAGCGACCCGCGCAGCTCGGGCCTCACGGCGGGCTACCTCGGCGACGAGGCGACCAACACCGCGGCGCTTAAGAAGCAGGACGCCGAGCTGACGAAGGCCGCCTGCGACGCGGGTGACGTCAGCGTTATCGCGGTGCACAGCCCGTCGTCGGCCAAGCAGGCCGCGGCGTCGGGCTGTGTCGACCTGGTCCTGTCGGGGCACCTGCACCGACCGGTCGGGCCGGAGTCGACCGTCGGCGCCAACGGACGCACGACCACGACATTGACGACGGCGTCGACCGGAGGTGCGGTCTACGCGTTCGCGCTGGGCAGCAAGCTGCGCCGAGAGGCCCAGGTCACCGTCGTGACGTTCGCCGACGGCAAGGCCGTCGGCCTGCAGCCCGTCACGTTCAGGCCGGGTGGCACGATCGAGGTCGCGGACTACCAGCCTCTGACACCGTCGCCGCGCGGCGACGGTGGATCCGCCAGCTCGCCCCGTGGGTGAGGCTGGGCATCCCCGGTCGTCTCAGCTGCAGCGGGAGACGATCAGCTCAGCGTAGGCCCGCGCGCAGGTGACGACCTGGTCGACGCTGACGCTCTCGTCGACCGCGTGGGCGTCGGCGATGTCCCCGGGCCCGTACTGGACCGTCGGGATCCCGGCCGCAGCGTACTGCCGCAGGTCCGAGCCGTACGGCGCACCGACGACGGCCGGGTCCGGCTCGCCCGCCGCGGCGACCGCACGACGTACCTCGTCACCGTAGGGATGCCCCTTGGGGAGGCGACCGGCCGCGAAGTGACCGCCGGGCCAGGTCACGACGGGCGGGTGGGCGGCGAGCCAGGCGTCGGTCGCGGCGGCCTTCGCGACGGTCTCCTCGAAGGTTGTCTTGGCGTCGGCGAACGACTCACCCGGCATGACGCCGTAGCGGCCCTCCGCGACCAGGAGGTCCGGCACTGTGCTGGCCCAGTCGCCGGCGTGGATGATGCCGACGCTGATGGGCCACGGCAGGGCGTCGAACGGCGTCGGTGGCACGGCATTGCGTACGCCTTCGAGCTCGCCGAGCGCGCGGTGGAGCAGCTCGAACCCGCTGATCGCGCTGTGACCCGTCGACCGCATCGAGCCGTGGGTCGCGCGCCCCGGCACCTCGACACGGAACGTCAGGGAGCCCGCGTTGGCCGCGACGACCTTGCCCGCGGTCGGCTCGGCGATGATGCACGCGTCCCCCGTGTGGCCGCGCCGCAACGTGCCGAACGTGCCGATCCCGCCGTCCTCCTCGCCGATCACGGTGTGGACTGCGAACGGACGCGCCAGCTCGAGGTCGGCGACCGCCCGGGCGGCGGCGATGATCGCGACGACGCCCCCCTTCATGTCGCAGACGCCGCGGCCGAACCAACGTCCGTCGACCTCGCGGACGTGCCACGGGTCGTCGTTGGTCCACGTCTCCGGCTCGCCCGGCGGGACGACGTCGACGTGGCCGTTGAGGATCAGGGCCGGCGTGCCGGGGCCCGACGTGCCGACGACGCCCCACGCCTCGTCCCGCTCGACCTCCTCGCCCGGGTAGTCGGGGTCGGCGCGCAGCGCGTCGAGGTCGAGCTTCCACTGGTCGACCTCGAGGCCCAGCCCGGTCAACGTCGCAGCGCACCAGCGCTGCACCGCGATCTCGGCGTCCGATCCGCCGGTGCTGGGGAAGTTGACGAGCTGCGCCAGGTCGCGGCGGATCAGGTCGACGTCTATGTCCATGGCGCCAGTCTGGCAGCCGACTCCTCGTGAGCCTTCGCGCCGGTCGGCACAGCGAAGGCCCGGGAGCGACAAGGTTCCCTAGGCGTCCCCGGGGGCTGCGCTAGGCTCGTGGCATGACGACCCGGCCGTTCCTGCGGCTCAGCACAGCCTGGTGGCGCTACCCCTGATCCGGTGGCCTGTCGACCTGCGCCCAGACCGCCTCACGGCCGGCTCTGGGCATCGTTGTCTGTGCCTGAAAATCCCTCGCCGGCCGAGACTCTTACCGAAGGAACTGAGATGCCCTCCCCAGACGACACCGTCCTCGACGAGCTTCTCGCCCAACCCGCGTTCGCGCTGATCCGGGTCCGCGAGTCCGACACCGTGACCCTGGTGGGCGGTCCTCGCACGGACCTGGAGTCCCTCGCGGACATCCCGCTGCGTGCCGGCACGGGCCGGGCGTGGGACCACCTGGTGCTGGTGCCGTACGCCCAGGCACGCGAGCGCGGCTTCGAGGCGCACCAGGACGGGACGCCGCTGTCCTCGATCGAGGTGGCGTACAGCGCCGAGGTGCCGCTGGAGGAGCTCCTGGCCGAGCTGCCGGACGTACCCGTCGAGTTCACCGACCGCGGCGGCTTCGAGAGCTCCGACGACGAGTACGCCGGGATCGTCCGGCAGATCATCGACGACGAGATCGGGCAGGGCGAGGGCGCCAACCTCGTGATCGGCCGGCACTACCGCGCGCAGGTCGCGGACTGGGGACACGACCGGGCGCTGACGGTGTTCCGGCGGTTGCTGGAACGCGAGCGCGGGGCGTTCTGGACGTTCTGCATCTTCACCGGTGACCGCTACCTGATCGGTGCCTCGCCCGAGCGGCACGTCAGCCTCGAGGCCGGCCAGGTCCGGATGAACCCCATCAGCGGGACGTTCCGGATGCGCGGGCTCGAGACCCACGCCGACAAGAAGCGTGAGCTGCTGAAGTTCCTCCAGGACGAGAAGGAGATCTACGAGCTCTTCATGGTCGTCGACGAAGAGCTCAAGATGATGTGCGACATCTGCCACGAGGGCGGGCTGGTCCTCGGGCCGTACCTCAAGCCGATGACGCACCTCGTGCACACCGAGTACCTCCTCGCCGGCCGCACCCACCGTGACGTCCGGCAGGTGCTGCGGGACTCGATGTTCGCCGCCACGGTGACCGGCAGCCCGGTCGAGAACGCGTGCCGCCTGATCAAAAAGTACGAGCCGGAGGGTCGTGGCTACTACGCCTCGGTCGCCGCGCTGATCGGTCGCGACGCCGACGGCGCGCCACTGGCGGACGCACCGATCCTCATCCGGACCGCGGACGTCGACCTCGACGGCAATCTCAAGGTCACCGCCGGCGCGACGCTGGTGCGCGACTCGGACGCGATGTACGAGACCCGCGAGACATGGGCCAAGGCCGGCGGGATCCTCAGCGCGTTCGGTCTGGTCGAGTCGGCGCCCGAGCCCGTCGACGGCTTCGACGCGTTCACCCGGGAGGACGAGGTCATCATCGCGCTGGGCTCGCGCAACCAGCGGCTCAGCCAGTTCTGGCTCACCGACCAGTCTGGGGCTGCGCCGATGCCGGCACTCGTCGGCAAGCGGGTCGTGATCGTCGACGGCGAGGACGACTTCGTCAACATGCTGTCGCACGTCTTCGGGGTGCTCGGCATGGCGACCGACATCGTCCGCCACGACGCCGCGGAGCTCGAGGGACCCGATGCGCTGGACGGCTACGACCTGGTCGTCGTCGGTCCGGGTCCGGGCGATCCGCGGGACCTCGACGATCCCAAGATGGCGCGCCTGCACGCCGTCGTCGCCGGTCTGCTGGAGACGCAGCGACCGTTCCTCGCGGTGTGCCTCGGGCACCAGACGCTGAGCCACCAGATCGGGCTCGACATCGTGTTCAAGGACATCGTGTTCCAGGGGACGCAGAGCCGCCTGCCGGTGCTGGGGCGGCCTGAGACGGTCGGCTTCTACAACACGTTCGTCGCTCGGGTGCCGGCGTCGGGACTGCCCGAGGGCGTGACGGTCGAGACCGACTCCGCGTCCGGCGACATCCACGTCGTGGCCGGGCCGCACTACCGGGGCGTGCAGTTCCACGCCGAGTCGATCCTGACCCAGAACGGGTTCGGCATCCTGCGCGATCTCGTGTCGGACCTCATCGGCCGATGACCGACCTGCTGTCCGCCTACCGCCGCACGAGCTACGTCGTCCTCGACGACGTCGGCGGCGCGGTGGCGGCGGCCCGCATCGGGGAGACCTCCACGGACGTCGACGCGGTGCTGGGCGAGCACGGGGCGTCGTCCGGGGTCTTCATCACGGCGTGGAACCCCCGCAGCGTCCCGACCAGCGACGCCACCAACGCGACGGCGCACGAACGGCTGGCGGCCGACCTGGCTGCCGCGGGCGTCGCGACCCTGCCGCAGATGGGTGTCGGCGACGACCCGTCGTGGGCGCCCGAGCACGGGCTGCTGGCCCTCGACCTCGCCGAGGACGACGCGATCCGGATCGGGGCGACGTACGGGCAGAACGCCGTCGTGATCGTCGAAGCGGGACGCCCGGCCCGCCTCGCACGAACCCCCACCCGCTGACGAGTCACGCAGGTCCGGTGAGGAGTCACGCAGGTTTCTTGAGGAGTCACGTAGGTCCGGTGAGGAGTCACGCAGGTTCGGTGAGGAGTCAATACGTTCTCGTGGACGGCCGTCGCTGGTCAGTTCTCCAGCACATATAGCGCTGAGAAGGCGTGGGCAGCCCTCGCTCCGGTCTTCTCGCTCTCGACGACGTACTTTGGCTCGTCGTCCGAGGCGGTGAACTTCTGCTTCGCGAGCTGGAAGTCCTTGGTCTTCCGCTCCACGATCTTGCCGTGGGTCCGGCCCTGCGGCGTGTCCCAGCTGACCCGGTCTCCGATGTCCATCTGTTCATCGTGCGGCAGGGCAGGCGTTCCCGCAGGTCTCCGGCTCTGGTGACTCGTCAGCGAACCTGCGTGACTCCTCACCGAACCTGCGTGACTCCTCACCGGACCTGCGTGACTCCTCACCGGACCTGCGTGACTCCTCACCGGTCCTGGGGCACGCGGCGGCGGGGACGGAGCCGGGTGATCGCGACGCCGGTCAGGCACAGCGCGCCTCCGACGAATGCCAGGGCGGCCGGCACCTCGTCGAGCACGGCCCACGAGATGAGGGTCGCGACGGCGGGGGCGAGGTACGTCGTGGAGGCCGCCTGGCCGGCCGTGATCCGCTGCAGCGCGTAGGACCACGTCGTGAAGCCGATCGCGGTGGGGAAGATCCCGAGGTAGGCCAGCCACAGCAGGTCATGCGTCGAGGCGTCGCCGAGCTCGCTGACCAGTGCGGGGGCGAAGGGCAGGCACACGACCAGGCCGACGAGGCAGCCGAGCCACACCGACATCGCGGGATCGACGTGCTTGAGCGCGGGTTTCTGGGCCAGTGCACCGACCGCGTAGAACACCGCCGCGGCGAGGCACAGCAGCACCCCGGTCGTCGACGCGGTGTCGACCGAGGACGAGCCGGTGTCGGTGCTGACTGCGATCAGGACCACCCCGGCGAAGGCCACGCCGATCCCGATCAGGAGCGGCTTGGGGAAGCCCTCCTTGAAGATGACTCCGGCCAGCAGGGCGATCAGCGCCGGTCCGATGTTGACGATCAGGGCCGTCGTTCCGGCGTCGAGGTCGCGCTCGGCGGCGTTGAGTGCGATGTTGTAGGCGCCGAACCAGATCACGCCGTAGAGCACGATCAGCTGCAGCGGCCGACCTCGCGGCAGCGGGACCCGCCCCGGGCGGACGATCAGGGTCAGGGCCATTGCGCCCACCACGAGGCGTCCCAGCGTGAGCGAGCCGGGGGAGAACGTGTCGCCCAGTGCGCGGATCGCCACGAAGGCCGAGGCCCACAGCAGCACGGTCACGAGCATCGCCGGGAGGGACAGGTCGCGTTCAGTCTTCACCACCCCACGGTAGTGGGAGGCGCCGACAACGACGCTGGCCCTGCCGTCTCAGCAGACACGTCGGGCGTGTTGCGTTCAGGACGTCAGGGCCAGCGGGGCGTGTGGGGCTAGCTGGTCTTGCCCTCGTCGGAGTCGAGGGTCACGGCAGCCTGTGCCTTCTTGCCGCCTCGCGTGTAGGAGACCGTGATCTTCTCGCCCGGGTTGAAGCCGCGCACCGAGGCGACGAGCGCTTCCGAGCTCGGGACCACCGCACCGTTGACCGCCGTGATGACATCACCCTTCTTGATCCCGGCCTTGTCGCCGGCGCCGCCGGCGACGACCTCCTTGACCTCGGCGCCGACGCCGGTGATGCCGTCGTCGCTCAGGAAGTTGTCGACGCTGACCCCGATCTGGGCGTGCTCGACGGTCTTGCCGGCGACGAGCTGCCTCGACACGTTCTTGGCCAGGTCGACCGGGATCGCGAACCCGAGGCCGATCGAGCCGGCGTCGCCGGACGTCGTCGTGCCGGAGCGGATCGCGGAGTTGATCGCGATGACGCGGCCATTCAGGTCGACGAGCGGGCCACCGGAGTTGCCCGGGTTGATCGCGGCGTCGGTCTGGACCGCCGGGAAGGTCGTGGACTGGCTCGAGCCGGAGCCGTCACTCGAGGACACGGGCCGGTTGAGAGCCGAGATGATGCCCTCGGTCACGGTGCTCTCCAGACCGAACGGCGAGCCGATCGCGACGACCTCCTGGCCGACCTTGAGGTCGGCGGAGGTGCCCAGCTGCGCCGGCGTCAGGCCGGTCTTGCCGGTCGCCTTGATGACGGCGAGGTCGGTCTTCTTGTCCCGTCCGACGATCGTGGCCTTGGCGTTGGTGCCGTCGTTGAACGCCACCGTGATCGTGCCGTTGTCGGCGGCGACCTCGACGACGTGGTTGTTGGTCAGGATCTGGCCGTCGCTGCTGATGATGATGCCCGTGCCGGACCCCGACTCGGTCTGGCCCTTGACGTTGATCTGCACGA
>JAOPXL010000035.1 GCA_025965175.1 Aeromicrobium sp. | reverse complement strand
CGCTCGAGCATCCCGGGCACGACGGCCTTGGTGCCGTGGATGACGCCGTGCAGGTTGACGTCGACGATCGCCTGCGTGACCTCGTCGGGCTCCTTGAGCAGCGAGCCGAGCGGCATGATGCCGGCGTTGTTGACCAGGACGTCGATCGGACCGATCGCCGCGATCTCGGCCAGGAACGAGCGCCACGAGGCAGCGTCGGACACGTCGAGCGCGCCGGCCACGACACCTCTGCCGATCTCGGTCGCGACGGTCCGGGCCAGGTCGGCGTCGCGGTCGCCGATCGCGACACGGGCGCCGGCGGCGACGAGCCGCTCGGCCGTGGCGCGGCCGATGCCGCGTGCTCCGCCGGTCACGATGACGGTCAGGGTCGAGAGGTCCTTCTTCATGCGATGGTCCTTCCAGAACTCAGGCGCCGCAGGTTGACGGGTTGTCCGTCCTTGGGGAACGGCAGCGAGGTGTAGCTCATGGGGGTCGTGTAGTTCGGGTCGATGGACCACTCGAACCGGCGCAGGAGGTGGTGGACGATCGTCTTGACCTCTGCGCCCGCGAAGAAGATGCCGAGGCACTTGTGGACGCCACCCCCGAAGGGCTCCCACGCGTATCGGTGCACCTTGTCCTCGCGTCGGTCCTCGGCGAACCGGTCGGGGTCGAAGCGCTCGGGCCCGTCCCACAGCTCGTCCATGTGGTGCGACAGGTGCACCATGACCGCGACGAGCCGGTCGGCCGGGATCGTGTGACCCATGACGACGGTCTCCTTGACGGTCTTGCGGGCCAGGACCGGGACCGGCGGCACGAGGCGCAGGCTCTCCTTCATGACCAGGTCGAGTGACGTCAGGCCCTCGAGCTGGCTCATCGTCGGATCGGCCGGCAGGTCCATCGACTCCTCGCGACAGCGCTCCTGCCACTCCGGGTGCTGACCGAGGAACCGCATGATCGTCGAGACCGTGATGGTCGACGTGTCGTGGGCTGCCATCAGCAGGAAGATCATGTGGTTGACGACGTCGTCGTCGCTGAACCGCTCGCCGTCCTCGGTCGTGATGTGGCACAGGACGGAGAACAGGTCGTCGCCCTCGGAGGCTCGCTTGGTCGCGAGGTGGCGGCGGAGGAACTCCTCCAGCACGGCCCGCCCGCGCAGTGCCCTGCTCCAGCGGGTGCCGGGGATGTCGGCCCGGATCAGCGACGTCGCGGACTGGACGCAGTCGATGAACGCACGGTTGAGCCGGTCCATCTCCTCGCGCGACGCGAGGTCGTCGCCGCCCATGAAGATCTTCATCGCGAGGTCGAGCGTCAGCTCCTTGAGGGCCGGGTACGCCTCGAAGCCGTCGCGCGGCACCCACTGGTCGAGGCCGCGATCGACGGCGGGCTGGAGCGCCGCGGTGTAGCCCTCGAGCCGGTCCCGGGTGAACGCCGCCTGCATGATCCGGCGGTGGCGATGGTGCTCCTCGAAGTCCAGCAGCATCAGCCCGCGGTCGAAGAAGGGGCCGACCAGGTAGCCCCAGCCGTCACCGCTCGCGAACGCCTTGTCGGCGTTGCGGAATGCGGCCTCGCACGCGTCGGGGCCCAGCAGGACGGTCCAGCGCTTGCCGATGAAGTCGATGTCGGAGACCGGTCCGTAGCCGTCGTACTGGCGGCGCATCATGCGCAGCGGGTCGCGGACGTACGACAACGTGCTCCCGATGTACGGGAGGCCTCGCTTGTGGAGCGGTGTCGTGCCGAACGTCGTGCTGGCGTCGATCGCCATGGGAGTCCCCTATCTGACAGGATGCCCTGTCAGTTTGTGGCGCGGGTCGCCCGCCTGTCAAGATGTCCGCATGGTCGAGGTCAAGCGGAGCTATGGCGGGGTGTCTGCCGCCGACCGCTCCGCCGGCCGCCGCGCCAAGCTCCTCGAGGCGACGATCGCGGTCCTGGCCGACGAGGGCGAGAGTCGCACGACGATGACCGCGATCTGTGCCCGGGCGGGCCTGACCGAGCGCTACTTCTACGAGAGCTTCGCGTCACGGGACGAGGCGATCGTCGCGGCGCTGGACGCCGTAGCGGTCGAGATCGCCTCGGTCGCGGTCCAGGCCATCGCCGACACCGGCGGCGACCCGGCCGAGCGGCTCCGCGCGGCGCTGACTGCGGTGGTCTCCCTCGTCGCCTCCCGTCCCGACAAGGGCCGCGTCGCAGTCGTCGAGTCGAGCGCGACCCCCGAGCTGCGGGTCCGCCGGCACGCCCTGCTCGGCTCGTTCGCCGAGCTCGTGGCGCAGGAGGCCGACTCGCTGTTCGGCGACGCCGCGTGGCCGGCGGAGCGGGCGAAGGTGCACGGGCTGGTCTATGCCGCCGGGGTCGCCGAGCTCGTCGCTGCCTGGATCGTGGGAGACGTCGAGCTGGAGCAGGACGAGCTCGTGGCCGCCGCGACGGACCTGTTCGTCGCGGTCGCCCGACGCCACTGACCCGGACGGGCTAGCGTCGGAGGCAGCCCCGTCCGCAGGAGGATCTGACATGTCCGGTGACACCGAGCGCTCCGTGGCGCTGACCCGCACGGGCTCGTCCCGCTACCGCGCGACCAACGTCCGCGGCACGACGCTCGAGATCGGGGACGGGTCGAGCGACGACTTCACCCCCGTCGAGCTGCTGCTCGTCGCGCTGGGGGCCTGCACCGCGATCACGGTCGACCCGATCGTGGAGCGCCGGGCCGCGCCCGAGACGTTCGACATCACCGCGCGGGCCGACAAGATCCGTGACGACCTCGGCAACCACCTGGTCGACCTACGACTGCTGTTCGACGTCGCGTTCCCCGCGGGCGAGGCAGGGGACCGGGCCCGGGCGCTGCTGCCCGACGCGCTCCGCCAGGCCGAGGAACGCCTGTGCTCGGTCAGTCGTACCGTCGCGATCGGCACCCCGGCCAAGGTCGAGGTACGCGACGCGCGCTAGGCGTGGTGGCGCAGACGGACGTCCTCGTAGGCGAAGCAGTTCCAGAACTGGTGCGCCGGCGGCGGGGCCCCGGTGGGGCTCACCCGGCCCGGTGTCGCCGGAACGGGGGGGCACGGTCGGTCGTACCAGTCGTTGCGTCGCACGAACCGGTCGTCGACGACGGTGCCGAGGTAGCGACCCTCGAGGTCGGCCGCGTCGTTGTCGTCCCAGGGGAACCAGCCGATCCAGTGACCGTCGACGTCGAACACGAAGGGATCCGTCCAGGTGCGCCGAAAGGCGACGGTACGCCCTTGCATGTCGAACAGATAGACGCTCATCCCGTGGATCCCCTTCCCCTCCCCATCGACGTTACGACGGGCCGGGTTCGGGATCAGGGAGTTTGGTGTGCGCGCCGCGAAATTGACTCGAAAGGACTAGTCCGTTCGGGCCCTTCGTGGCTTCAGGATCGGCCGTCGAAGGCGTCGTGCAGGCCCTGGATGTGGATCTTGTGCATCTGCATCATGGCGGCCTGGGCGCGCCCGGCGGCCTCGCGGTCGGGATCGGCGAGCAGCCGGTGCAGCGCGGTGGGGACGATCTGCCAGGACAGGCCGAACGCGTCGACGAGCCATCCGCACTGCTGCTGCGTCCCGCCGCCCTCGAGCAGTGCTGCAGTGAGGTCGTCGACCTCCTGCTGCGTCTCGACGCTGACCGACAGGGAGAACGCCTCGGTGAGCCGGTAGTGCGGTCCCCCGTTCATCAGGGTCAGGTGCTGGCCCTGCAGGCGGATCTCGGCGATGAACAGGGTTCCGTCCCGATGGCGCTGCTCCGAGAGGAGCTCGGTGGTGTCGAAGACCTCGAGGTAGCGCCGGACCGCCACCTCCGCGTTGTCGTCGAACCACAGGAACGGGGTGACGGTGATGTGGCTGGTCATGCATCCTCCTCGGGTCGTGCCGGTCGTGCGGGTCAGTGCAGGGAGAGGCGCGGATCGTGGGGGCCCTTGGGCTCGACCCAGAAGTCGAGGGCAAGCTCCTCCTCGGTGCCACCGTTGAGGTAGACCGAGAAGTCGGTGACACCGGCGGCCTCGAGAACGTCGTCGTCGATCAGGAACTGACCCGTGTAGTCCCGGCTCGGCTGGACGAGGATCTCGTACGCCGCGTCAGCCATGATCGCGGGCGTCCGCGAGTGGGACACGAGGTCGGCGCCGACGACGTTGCGGACCGCGGCGGTGTCGATCGCGGTCCGGGGCCACAGCGAGTTGGCGGCGATGCCGTGCTCCCGCAGCTCCTCGCTGAGCCCCAGCGTCACGAGGCTCATGCCGAACTTCGCGATCGTGTACGCCGTGTTGCTCGCGAACCACTTGGGGTCGAGCGTGATGGGCGGCGACAGGGTCAGGATGTGCGCGTTGTCGGACCGCTTGAGGTGCTCGATCGCGGACTTGGCCAGCAGGAACGAGCCCCGGGAGTTGATGTCGTTCATCAGGTCGTACTTCTTCATCGAGATGTCCTCGGTTCTGGACAGGTCGATCGCCGAGGCGTTGTTGACGACGATGTCGATGCCGCCGAACGCCTCCGCGGTCCGTGCGACCGCGTCGAGCACGAACGCGTCGTCCCGGATGTCGCCGACCAGGGGGAGGGCGTGGCCACCGGCCGCCTCGATCGCCGCGGCCGCGGTATGGATCGTGCCGGGGAGCAACGGGTGGGGCTCGGTGGTCTTCGCGAGCAGCGCGACGTTGGCCCCGTCCTTCGCAGCGCGGACCGCGATCGCCTCGCCGATCCCTCGACTGCCGCCGGACATGATGATGGTCTTGCCTGCGAGTGACATGAGTCGATAGTGCCACCACTGCTGTCACGGTGGCCAGAGGTCCTCTAGCCTGAGGTCACCTAGGAGGAACACATGTCTGAATCCGTGCTGATCGAGGACGCCGGCGGCGTCCTCACGATCACCTGGAACGACCCGGAACGACTCAACGGCATGAGCGG
>JAOPXL010000201.1 GCA_025965175.1 Aeromicrobium sp. | reverse complement strand
CGTCGCGCAGCACGAGCTCGAGGCCCTTGTTGAGGAACGCCATCTCGCGGAAGCGGGTCTTGAGCGTCTCGTAGCTGTAGACGACGGTCTCGAAGATGTCCTCGCTGGCGTAGAACGTCGTCGTGGTGCCGGTCTCGTCGGTCTCCTCGTGACGCTCGAGCGGAGCATCCGGGACGCCGTACGTGAACGACTGCGTCCAGCGGTAGCCGTCACGCTTGATCTCGACGTGCAGCTTGGTCGACAGCGCGTTGACGACCGAGACGCCCACGCCGTGCAGGCCGCCGGAGACCTTGTAGCCGCCGCCACCGAACTTGCCGCCGGCGTGCAGCGAGGTCAGGACCAGCGTGACCGCTGGCATCTTCTCGGTCGGGTGCTCGTCGACGGGAATGCCGCGACCGTCGTCGACGACCATGACACCGCCATCGGCCTGCAGGGTCACCGCGATGTGGGAGGCGTAGCCTGCCAGCGCCTCGTCGACCGAGTTGTCGACGACCTCGTAGACGAGGTGGTGCAGTCCACGCTCACCGGTCGAACCGATGTACATGCCCGGACGCTTGCGCACCGCCTCCAGACCTTCGAGAACCTGGATGTTGCTGGCGTCGTACGAGACTTCAGGATCTGGAGTTTGGCTCACCAATCCAGTATACGGGGCGTTTCGTGCGTCTCAGGTCTTACCCACAGTTCCGGGACGGCGAGTCGCGGTCGCTGCGTGCCCATGAGACCGACAGAACGGTGGTTGTGACGACACGGGAGGGGCGGTACCAAGGCCCAGTAGGGATCCGGTGCCGCCGGGACCTCCAGCACACCGTGACGGTCGGTCACGTTCCGGCGGCTGGGAGCCATGCGTCATCGTAGAGGGATGACCGACATCACGACCCGTCGAGGAACTGCGGTGTCGGCTGCCTGGACGGCCGTGACCGCACTCGTTGCGCTGGCGGTCCTGGTGCAGGTCGCCGTACGCAGCGCGAGGGGTCAGGGTTGGGACAACTCGGCCATGAACACCGTCGTCGGAGGCCGTGACACCCGGCTCGCGGTGCTCAGCGTGCTGGGCTACGTGTCGATCGGCGCGATCGTGATCGTCGTGATCGGCTGCGTCGCGGTGGCGCTCGCGCGGGGCAGCGTACGACTCGCGGTGGGTGCCGTCGTCGTCATCGGCGGCTCCAACCTCACGACCCAGGTCCTCAAGCACGCGGTCCTGGACCGGCCGGACTTCGGCCTCGGAACCCTCAACAGCCTGCCGAGCGGGCACACCACGGTCGTGGCGAGCTCGGTCGGAGCGGCCCTGCTGGTCGCGCCGCGACTCGCCCGGCCCGTCATCGCCCTGGCCGGCGGCTTCGCCACGACCCTGACCGGCGCCTCCACCGTCGTCGCGGGCTGGCACCGTCCGTCCGACGTCGTCGCCGCCCTCGCCGTGAGCCTGCTGTGGACCGCAGCGGTCGCGCTCGTCGTCCACGCCGCGGCCGAGCCCGTGGCCGGGACCTTCACCGCGGCGATCGTGGGCTGCGGTGGCGCCCTGCTGGTCCTGGTGGCGATCGGGGTGCGACCCGTGCTCGGCTGGGACGGCTTCGTCCAGGGCTCGCTGGTGCTGGGCGCCGTGACGGCCGCGACCGCGATGTTCGTCCTCGCCTGCGCCGCCGTGGCCCCGGCCGAGTGACCCCACGTTATCCGTAGGTGTCGCGGGGGCCGCGGGCTCCGCGGATCGAACGGGGGCCGGACTTCCATGACGGCGCCTGGGGTCCGCGGACGTCGATCCGCAGGACCGAGCCGTCACCCAGCGCGGCGTTGAGCTTGGCCACGATCCGGGGCGCGAGCATCTTGAGCTGAGTCGCCCACGCGGTGGACGAGGCACGCACGTGCACCACGGCGTCCTCGAATCCCTCCGCGACGGCGTGCTGCGCCACCTCGGGACCGACGAGCTTCTGCCAGTCGGTGAAGATCCGCTGGTCGGCGAGCTTGTCCGTCCAGCCCTGGTTCTGCACGACCTGGTCCAGGAGCTCCGACAGCGGGGAGGCGTCCTCACGGCTCTCGCGCACCGGCTTCACCGGTCGGACAGTGCGCTTGCGTGGCTGCTGACCCGGGACGCCCTTGCCGCGGTAGGACCGGGCGATCTGCCGGGCGAGGTCGAGGCCGTCGTCGTCGCTGTCACTCACGGAGCACCTTGCCTCCCGCCACCCGGAACCGGTGACCCTTGAGCGCCTCGGGGACGTCCTCGGCGACGGCGGCCGTCACGAGCACCTGCTCGGCATCGCCGACCAGCCCAGCGAGCTGCTCGCGCCGTCCCTGGTCCAGCTCGGCGAACACGTCGTCGAGGATCAGCACGGGATCGTCGTCATCGGCCCGCAGCAGCTCGAACGACGCGAGCTTGAGCGCCAGGGCGTACGACCACGACTCCCCGTGACTGGCATAGCCCTTCGCCGGAAGCTCGCCGATCGTCAGCACGATCTCGTCGCGGTGCGGCCCCACCAGGCTGATGCCACGGTCGACCTCGTCGGGCCGGCGTCGCAGGATCTCGGCCATCAGCGCCTGCTCGATGACGGCCTGGTCGCGCAGATCGGGCTCGAGCTCGACCGATGGCTTGTAGACCGCCGTCACCAGACGCCGGTCAGGCGCCGACTCGGTGGCGACCCGCTGGTACGCCTCGGTGAGGAACGGCGCGAGCGCGTCCAGCAGCACGAGCCGGGCGGTGACCAGCTCGGCGCCGGTACGTGCGAGGTTCTCGTCCCAGATGTCGAGGGTCGCGATCTCGACGTTGCGGCGGCCGCGCGCCGACTTGAGCAGCGTGTTGCGCTGCTTGAGCACCCGGTCGTAGTCCGCCTTGACCCCCCCCAGCCGGGGCGTCCGCAGGACCAGCAACGAGTCGAGGAACTTGCGCCGGTCGGAGGGGTCGCCCTTGACCAGGGCCAGGTCCTCGGGCGAGAACATCACGGTGCGCAGCACCCCGACCAGGTCACGGGTCCGCGGCAGCGCGCCGCGGTTGACCCGGGCCCGGTTGGCACGGCCCGGGGTGATCTCGAGCTCGAGCAGCGCCGTGCGGTCGCCCCGAACGACCTCGGCCCGGACGATCGCCTGGTCGGCACCCGCCTTGACCAACGGGGTGTCCCCCGACACGCGGTGCGAGTCCAGCCGCGAGAGGTAGTCGATCGCCTCGACCAGGTTGGTCTTGCCCTGGCCGTTGGAGCCGATGAACGCCGTCGCCCCGGCCTCGAGGTCGATCTCGACGTCGCCGTACGAACGGAAGTCGTGCAGCGTCAGCCTGCTGACGTGCACCTTCGACCCGCTTCCATTGGCTCAGACGTCCCTGGGGTCGTGGCCCGCTTCGGCCGCGGCCTGGACGGCGTGACCGCCGAACTGGTTGCGCATTGCGGCGACGGCCTGCATCGCGGGCGACTCCTCCTGGCGCGACGTGAACCGGGCGAACAGCGAGGCGGCGATGGTGTGCATCGGCACGGCGTTGTCGATCGCGGCCTCGACGGTCCACCGGCCCTCGCCGGAGTCCTCGGCGTAGCCACGGATCTTCGACAGGCTCGGGTCCTCCTCGAGCGCCTTGACCAGCAGGTCC
This sequence comes from Aeromicrobium sp., assembly GCA_025965175.1. Taxonomy (GTDB): domain Bacteria; phylum Actinomycetota; class Actinomycetes; order Propionibacteriales; family Nocardioidaceae; genus Aeromicrobium. Next base: position 100 of record JAOPXL010000201.1, on the reverse strand, counting down.
AGCAGCCACGAGCGGACGACGGTGCCCTCGCGCCACGAGTCGAAGACCGCCGTGACGTTGTCGACGATGTCGACCTTCTCGAGCAGCTCGTAGCCCTCGG
>JAOPXL010000198.1 GCA_025965175.1 Aeromicrobium sp. | reverse complement strand
TGGTAGGAGAAGTCCTGCGCGAATCCCGACAGGTTGTTGACCAGGTCGGTCAGGTCGTGCGTGATGGCGGGGTCGGCGGTCAGCAGCCCGAAGTCCTCGTAGAGCCGCGCGGTCTTGGGGTTGTAGTTGCCGGTGCCGATGTGGGCGTAGCGGCGCAGGCCGTCGGGCTCGTCGCGGACGACGAGCGCCAGCTTGCAGTGGGTCTTGAGGCCGACCAGGCCGTAGACGACGTGGCAGCCCGCCCGCTCGAGCTTGCGGGCCCACCGGATGTTGGCCTGCTCGTCGAAACGGGCCTTGATCTCCACCAGCACGAGGACCTGCTTGCCGGCCCGGGCGGCGTCGATCAACGAGTCGATGATGGGGGAGTCGCCCGAGGTGCGGTAGAGCGTCTGCTTGATCGCGAGCACGTGCGGGTCGGCGGCGGCCTGCTCGATGAACCGCTGCACGCTGGTCGCGAACGAGTCGTAGGGATGGTGGACCAGGACGTCGCGCTTGCGCAGCGCGCTGAACAGGTCGGCCGGCTCGGAGGTCTCGACCTCGGCGAGGTGCAGGTGGGTGCCGGGGATGAACGGCTCGTAGCTGAGCTCGGGGCGGTCCAGGTCGGCGATCTCGTTGAGGCTCCGCAGGTCCAGGGGTCCGCGCAGGCGGATGACCTCGTCGGGTCGGACACCGAGCTCGGAGACCAGGAGGTCCAGCACGCCGGGGTCGATCGACTCCTCGACCTCGAGGCGCACGGGCGGACCGAACTTGCGGCGCAGGAGCTCCTTCTCGAGGGCCTTGAGCAGGTTCTCGGCGTCGTCCTCCTCGACCTCGAGGTCCTCGTTGCGGGTCACCCGGAACGCGTGGTGGGCAATGACCTCCATGCCCGGGAAGAGCAGGTCGAGGTGGGCGGCGATGACCTCCTCGAGCGGCACGAACCGGCCCGGGTCGGCCTCGACCCAGCGGTTGATGATCGGCGGGACCTTGACCCGGGCGAAGTGGTCCTTGCCGGTGTCGGGGTTGCGCATCACGAGGGCGAGGTTGAGCGACAGCCCCGAGATGTAGGGGAACGGGTGAGCCGGGTCGACCGCCAGCGGCGTCAGGATCGGGAAGACCCGGTCCCGGTAGAGCGCGGTGATCCGCACCTGCTCGGCGGGACTCAGCGCGGCCCAGTGGATCAGCTCGATCCGCTCGGCGGCGAGCGCCGGCACGAGGTCGTGGTGGTAGGTCTCGGCGTGCCGGGCCATGAGCTCCTGTGCGGCGGCCAGGCTGCGGGCCAGCACGTCCCGGGGGTTGAGCCGGCTCGCCGACGGCACCGCGACGCCCGCCGCGATCCGCCGCTTGAGCCCCGCGATGCGCACCATGAAGAACTCGTCGAGGTTGCTCGCGAAGATGGCCGCGAAACGTACCCGCTCCAGCAGCGGCAGCGACTCGTCCTGCGCGAGCTCGAGGACGCGGGCGTTGAACGCGATCCACGACAGCTCACGATCCAGGAACCGGTCGGCCGGCAGGGTGCTCTGTGCCGGGTCGAACGGCGGGTCGACGTCGAACTCGTCCGGGGAGGCCGGGTCCTCGAGATCGGCGACCGCCATGTCGTGTGTGTCCACGCTCCCAATGTGCCAGATCAAGATGAACGTGGATTGAACGACGATCTTGACCGGTGCGAGACGCTAGCGTGTGCGCATGCCCCTCGTGCCCCAGCTCATCGGCGCTGCCCGCGGCGCCACCGCCCGTTCCGTCATGAAGCTCCCGCGCGCCGTCATCTCGCGCCTGGCCGGGTCGCCGGTCGAGATCGACGGACGCACGCTCGACCCCGAGATGCAGCTGCTGCTGCGGCTGCAGCACCTGGAGGGTCCGGCGGCCGAGACCGTCGCGATCAGCCGGGGCCGCAGGATCATCGTGTCGTCGTCGCAGCTGGCGGGCGGCACGCAGCCGATCGGCGCGGTCACCGAGCGCACGATCGACGGTCCCGGCGGGCCGCTCGGGCTGCGCTTCTACACGCCGCGCGGGCTGACGGGTCAGTCGCCGGCGCTGCTGTTCTTCCACGGCGGCGGGTGGATCTACGGGGACCTGGAGAGCCACGACGCGACGTGCCGGTTCCTGGCCGAGGAGGCCCAGGTGCGGGTCATCGCGGTCGACTACCGGCTGGCTCCCGAGGCGCCGTTCCCGGCCGCCGTCGACGACTGCCTCGCGGCGTGGACGTGGCTCGTCGAGCACGCCGTGGGCCTGGGCATCGACCCCAGCCGGATCGCGGTGGGCGGCGACAGCGCCGGCGGCAACCTGGCCGCGGTCGTGGCGCAGCAGACCGTCGCCGCGGGTGGCCCGTCGCCGGCCTTCCAGCTGCTGATCTACCCCGTGACCGACTTCCTCGAGACCGCGCCGAGCCGTCTGACGTACGCCGAGGGGTTCTTCCTGACCAAGGCGTTCATGGACCTCGCGGAGGAGAACTACCTGGTCGGCAGCGAGGACCGGTCCGACCCGCGGCTGTCGCCCCTGCACGGCGACGTCACCGGGGTCGCCCCGGCGTACGTCGTGACGGCCGGTTTCGACCCGCTGCTGGACGAGGGCAATGCGTACGCCGACAAGCTGCGCGCCGCCGGCGTGCCGGTCGAGCACGTCTGCGAGCCCGGCCTGATCCACGGCTTCATCAACATGGTCGCGATCGGCCGGACCGCCCCCAAGGCCGTGCGCCGCGCCGCCGCCGCCCTCCAGCGGGGCCTCTCCTAGCCCCCACCCGTCAGCGGGCGAGAAGTGACCCGTCAGCGGTCGTGGGTGTGGGCGGGGGTGGCTGCGGGGGCGGCGGTGTAGAGGGTGTCCCTCTTCCAGTCCTGGAAGCCGAGGTTGCGGTAGACCGTGAGGGCGGGGGCGTTGTCGCCCTCGACGTAGAGGTCGACGATCGGCAGGCCCAGCTCGAACAGGTGCCGCAGGCCGCGGGCGGTCAGCGCCGTCCCGAGCCCACCGCCCTGGGCGTCCGGGTCGATCCCGACGACGTAGACCTCCCCGATCCCGTCCTCGACCTTGGTCCAGTGGAAGCCGATGACCCGGCCCTCCCGTTCCGCGACGAACAGTCCCTCGGGGTCGAACCAGTCCGACGTCATCCGCCGGTCCAGGTCGGTGCGGTCCATCGCGCCCTGCTCGGGGTGGTGCGCGAACGCGCGGGCGTTGACCGCGACGATCGCGTCCGCGTCCTCCGGCGTGTACGTCCGCAGGGTCACGCCGGCCGGGACCCGCTCGGCCTCCGGCGCGCCGTCGAACGTCAGGCGCAGCACCAGCAGCGTGCGGGCGGGGGACAGCCCGGCGGCCGCGGCGAGCGCCTGCGCGGCGGGCAGGTCCCCGTGCGCCCAGAACTGCTGCTCACCGTCGGCCAGCAGCTCGTCGAGGATGCGCCGGCCGATCCCGGCGCGCCGGTGCTCCGGGTCGACGACGATCTCGACGGGGGCGTCCCCCGTTGCACAGGCCGCCGCGACGATGGCGCCGTCGCGGGTCGACTGCTGGACCAGCACCCGGGCACGGGCCCGGTCGCGCAGCGCGAACCGGGTGGCCTCGTTGAACGGGTCGACGCCGTCGGCCGCGGCGGCGCGGTCGGCCAGCTCCAGGAGACTCATCGGGCCCTCAGCGCGACGAGCTGGGCGCCGACCTCGGCCGCGACGGCCCGGGCGAAGGCCTCGGGGGTGTCCCCGGCCGGTTCGGGCACGACGTGGTGCACGGTCCCGCTGGCCAGCAGGTCGAGCGCACCGACGCGCTGCGCCTCGGCCATCTCCTCGGCGTGCTCGAGGTCGCCGTGCACGATCGCGCTGGCCCCCTCGGGCGGCAGCGGGGACAGCCATGCGTTCTCTGCCGCGATGACGACGTCGGCCGGCAGCAGCGCGAGCGCCCCGCCGCCGCAGCCCTGGCCCAGCAGGACCGACACGGTCGGAACCTTCATGGTCGACATCCAGGCGATGCACCGGGCGATCTCGCCGGCGATCGCGCCCTGCTCGGCGTCCGGTGACAGCTCGGCGCCGGGGGTGTCGATGAACGACACGAGCGGCAGCCCGAGCTCGTTGGCCAGCCGCATGCCTCGCCGGGCCTCGCGCAGCGCCGCGGGTCCCATCGGCTTCCACCGGGTCTGCGTCGTCCGGTCCTGCCCGATCACGACACACGGCTGCCCGTCGATCCGGGCGAACGCGACGATCATGGCGCTGTCCCGCTCACCCTTCTCGGTGCCCTGCAGCCGGACCGTGGCGTCACTGCCGTAGCGGAGCACCTCCCGCACGCCCGCGCGCCGCGGCGCCCGGGTGATCTGGATCGACTCCCACGCGGTCCGCTCGCGGCGGACCTCCGCCGTCCGCAGCTCCCGGGTCTGCCGCGTGGGCGGGTCGACCAGCAGCCCCAGCGTGCGGTCGACCAGCAGCGGCAGCTCGTCGGGCAGGACGACGGCGTCGATGATGCCGCGCTCCGCGAGGTTCTCGGCGGTTTGGACGTTCGGCGGGAACGGCTTGCCCTCCAGCAGCTCGTAGACCTTGGGGCCGAGGAAGCCGATCAGCGCGCCCGGCTCGGCGATCGTGATGTGCGCCAGCGAGCCCCAGGAGGCGAAGACACCGCCGGTCGTGGGGTGGCGCAGGTAGATCAGGTACGGCAGTCCGGCGGCGCGGTGGTCCATGATCGCCCGGGTGATGTCGACCATGTGGACGAACGCCGGGGTGCCCTCCTGCATCCGGGTGCCGCCCGACGCGGTGGTCGCGAGCACCGGGATTCCCTCGGCAGTCGCCCGGCGCACCGCCGCCGTGATGCGCTGGGCCGCGGCGTGCCCGATCGACCCGGCGAGGAAGCGGAACTCGTTGACCAGCACCGCGACGGGCCGCCCGCGCATCAGCCCGCGACCGGTCAGCACGGACTCGTCGGTTCCGGAGCGCTCAGCGGCCGCGACGAGCTCCTGCTGGTAGGCGGGGTCCAGGCCGGAACGGTCGACCGGCTCGTCCCACGACTCGAACGATCCTTCGTCGAGGACGAGGTCGAGCAGTCCTTGGGCAGTCAGGTGGGCCATGCGCCCACTCTGTCAGTCCTCGACCCCGACGACTTCTCAGGCCTTGACGTCGGCGGTGTCGCGGGCCGGCTCGGACTTCGTCGCGACGAAGCGGTAGCCGACGTTGCGCACGGTCCCGATCAGGGTCTCGTTGTCGGTGCCGAGCTTGGCGCGCAGACGACGGACGTGGACGTCGACCGTACGGGTGCCGCCGAAGTAGTCGTAGCCCCACACCTCCTGCAGCAGCTGCTGGCGGGTGAAGACCCGGCCGGGGTGCTGGGCGAGGAACTTGAGCAGCTCGAACTCCTTGAACGTCAGGTCGAGCGTGCGGTTCTCGAGCTTGGCGGTGTAGGTCGCGTCGTCCACCACCAGGCCGCTGGAGGAGATGACGTGGCTCTCGGTGTCGCCGTTGAGGCTCGCGGCGATGCGACCGATCCCGAGCCGCAGCCGCGCCTCGAGCTCGGCGGGACCGGCGGTCGTGAGGATGACGTCGTCCATGCCCCAGTCCGAGGCCGCGACCGCGAGGCCGCCTTCGGTCAGGATCAGGATCAGGGGGCACTCGATGCCGGTCGTGCGGATGACCCGGGTCAGGCTGCGCACCTGCGCGAGGTCGTGGCGACCGTCGACCAGGACCGCGTCGCACGGGGGCGCGTCGAGCAGTGCGCTGGCCTCAGCGGGGAGGATCTTGACGTGGTGGGGGAGCAGTGCGAGCGCGGGCAGCACCTCGACCGACGATTGCGTGCTCTTCGTGAGCAGGAGCAAGTGGGACATGGTCGAAAGATCCTCCGTGCTGCGATTCGTGCGGGCAAGGGCACTGTGTGCAGATATGCGAAGAGGCCATGGTGGATAACCGTGGCCTCGTTGCATGCACGACAATACTTCATGTGTCCGATCAACTGCCACGAGATGACGCGAATGAGAACGACGTCACAGTCCGCTACTGGGCGTCAGCCCGCGCCGCCGCGGGAATCGCCGAGGAGCAGGTCGACGCTCGTACGCTCTCCGCTCTGCTCGACGAGATCAGCCGGCGACACCGCGACCGGGACCGCTTCGACGACGTCATCGCGACCTGCTCGATCCTCGTCGGGGACACCCCGGTGGGCGCGCGCGAACCCTCGACCGTGACGCTGCACCCCGGTGTCAGCATCGAGTTCCTGCCGCCGTTCGCGGGGGGATGACCCGCAACTGGCATCATGCGGGGGTGCCCCGACTCGGACCGACCCTGCTCTCCCTGGCGCTGGCCGGCGTCATGACCCTCGCGGCCTACACAGACCCGGTGCTCGTGGGTGTCGCCGTGTTGCTGGTCCAGGTGCTGATCGCCCTGGGTCCCGGTCCGGTCGACCGCGCAGGCGCCGCGATCGCGTCGCCGCGACTCGTCCCAGTCCTGGTGGCCGGGGTCGTGGCCACGACCCTGACCCTCGAGCCCGAGCTGTTGTCGGGCGCCGACGGTACGTCCGCCGACGTCATCGGGATCAGTGACACGGGTGTCCTCGCGGGCACGATCCCCGGCGTCGCCGCCGCAGTGTTCGTCGCGCTCGTCGCCCAGATGCTCCGCCGGGACGGCCGGACCGACCTGGTGCAGTCGGTCGGCTACGCCGTCATGCTCAGCGCCTCGGCGGTCCTCGCGGTCGGGTGGATCGGTGCCGTGCAGTCCGTCGGTGACGCCGCATGCGTCGCGGTCGCCGCGGCGGGGGTCGCGGCGGGCCTGCTGGTCTGGACGCTGCCGGTCGACCGGTGGATCTGCCTGAGCCTCGCGACGGTCGCCGGCGCGGCGGCCGGAGCAGCGGTCGTGCTGGCGGTCGACTCGATCATGACGGTCTACTTCGGTGTCCTGGTCGGCGCGGCCGCGGCGATCCTGGCGGTCCTGGGCCAGGTCGTGGCGCGGGTCGTGGCGGGCCGCGGGACCCACCCGTCCGTCGTGTGGGGATTCCCCGGTGCAATGGCGATCGCGCTGGTCGGCCCCGTCGTCTACCTCGGTGGCCAGCTCGTGACGGCTGCCTGAGGGTTCGCATCGTGGTGACCCGACGGTCCGCTGGCCGACGCCGGTAGACTTCCGTGCATGACCGGCCCGCTGATCCTCCTGGCCGCCGCAGTGGTCACGGTGGCGATCGCGGTGCTGATGCGGTGGAAGAACGGCCGCTTCGCCGGACGCCTCGACGACCGTGAGGTCCTCACGCCCGAGCAGATCGGTGCCGCGCTGGGCGACCGGGCGACACTTCTGCAGTTCTCCAGCGCGTTCTGCAGCCCGTGCCGGGCCACGCGCACGTTGCTGACCGACATCGCCGACCGGGTCGACGGGGTCGTGACGGTCGAGATCGACGCGGAGGCGCACCTCGACCTGGTCCGGGAGCTGCACATCATGCGGACCCCGACGGTGCTGGTCCTGGACGCCGAGGGCGCCGTCTCGACCCGCGCGTCGGGCCTTCCGCGACGCGACCAGGTGCTGGCGGCGCTCAACAGAGCGGTCGAAAGTTCGACCTGAGTCCCTGCAATGCGGGGAATTCCGCCACAATGTGGGACGACCATCCACATCGTGAGATCTGAGCGTGTGTCCTACCCGCGAGGTCCCTACTCTGGACCTATGTTCCTGACGACACACCTGACGCGCCGACGTGCAGTGGACAACTGCCGGACGCGCTCGTCGCTGTGTCGAATGCGCTGACCCCACCAGTAGTCCGTCAGTCACCGCACTCGCCGGCAAGACCCGGCTGTGCCTCCAGCGCAGGAGCATGATGTCCCAGCCCACCCAGGTGGACCCTCGCGGTCTGCGATTCGTCGCCGGCGTCACGGCGGTCGTTCTTGCCGTCGTGCTGGCGATCCCATCGGAGCCCGTCCGGATCGTGCTGCTCGCGGTGCAGGTCGCCGTGTTCGCCGTCGCCGCGTTCATCGGGCTGCAGTGGTCGCCGTACGCGATCGTGTTCGCTCGGCTCGTCCGTCCCAGGATCGGCCCGCCGGCCACGTTCGAGGACGCCCGCCCGCCGCGGTTCGCGCAGGTCGTCGGCCTGACGTTCACCGCGGTCGCGCTCGTCCTGCTCCTCGCCGGGGCCACGACGGCCGCGCTCGTCGCCACGGCGTTCGCCCTCGTGGCGGCCGTCCTCAACGCTGCCGTGGGCCTGTGCCTCGGCTGCGAGCTCTACCTGGCGCTGCGCCGGCTCTCGCCGGCCGGCGCCTGAAGACCCCCATCAATCGAACGTCACAACCAACGCCCACCCGGGCACAACGGAGGTACACCATGAGTCGCGAATCTGCGCTCGTCACAGCAGACTGGGTCGAGGCCAACCTCAACGACCCCAAGATCGTGCTCGTCGAGGTCGACGAGGACGTCGAGGCGTACGACAAGGGCCACATCCCCGGAGCCGTCAAGCTCGACTGGAAGAAGGACCTCCAGGACGGCGTCCGTCACGACTTCGTCTCCAAGGAGAAGCTCGAGGCGCTGCTGTCGTCCAAGGGCATCGCCAACGACGACACGCTCGTCTTCTACGGCGGCAACAACAACTGGTTCGCGGCCTACGCGTACTGGTACCTCAAGTACTACGGCCACGACAACCTGCGCCTGCTCGACGGCGGCCGCAAGAAGTGGGAGCTCGACAGTCGCGAGCTGACGACCGACGTGGCCGACCGGCCCGCGACGACGTACACGGCCAAGGACGCCGATACGTCGATCCGCGCCTACCGCGACGAGGTCATCGAGGCGATCGGCGTCAAGAACCTCATCGACGTCCGCAGCCCCGACGAGTTCGCCGGGCGCCTGCTGGCTCCCGCGCACGTGCCGCAGGAGGCCGCCCAGATCGGTGGTCACATCCCGACCGCGGGCAACGTCCCGTGGAGCAAGGCCGCGAACGACGACGGCACGTTCAAGAGCGACGACGAGCTCAAGGCGCTCTACGCCGACGCCGGCCTCGACGACGCCAAGGACACCATCGCGTACTGCCGCATCGGCGAGCGCAGCTCGCACACGTGGTTCGTGCTCAAGGAGATCTTGGGCCACGACAACGTCAAGAACTACGACGGCTCGTGGACCGAGTACGGCTCGCTGCGCGGCGTGCCCGTCGCCCTGGGCGACGAGCCGGGTGTCGCCTGATGTGCGGCGCGATCAAGGGCGGCCCCTCGCTCGAGGGCGTCGACGTCCAGAACCAGGCCGTCATCCAGGGTGTTGTCACGCGTGACGGCCAGCCGGTCGGCAACGCGTACGTCCGTCTGCTGGACCGCACGGGCGAGTTCACCGCCGAGGTACCGACCTCGGCGACGGGCCAGTTCCGGTTCTTCGCCGGTCCGGGCGACTGGACGCTGCGCACGCTGGCGCCGAAGTCGGTGTCGGTGGACAACGCCGTGACGGCCGCCACCGGCGTCGTCGCCGAGGTCGCCGTCGCGGTCTGAGCGACCACGCTGCACGTCGCGGTCTGAGCGACCACGCTGCACGTCGCGGGATGTGCCCGGCTCCGGCCGGGTGCATCCCGCTTCGTCGTCCCCCTGCGACCAGCCGGGATGGCCATGCGTTCACGGCGTAACCACTGGCCCCCGCGGTCGTTGAACGTGGTGGACCCCGGGTTGGTGCGGTCGAACCTGCGCACCAACCATCCGGGGGACGCCACCTCGTAGCCCCTGGGAGTCCTGCATGATCACACTTCGGCTCGCTGCCGCCGCCCTCGTGGCCGGCGCCGCCACCCTGCTGTCCTCCGGTGCGGCCCAGGCCTACCCCGACTCGCCCAACGTCGTCATCACGATCCCCGACTCCGTGCTCTACGGCGGCGACACGTTCGACTACACCGCGAAGGCCGACGTCGATTGTGACTGGACCGTGACCTACGCGCAGTCCGCCGGCGGCAAGACGCAGACCGGCTCAGGCGCCTCCATCTCGGGAAGGTTCGACACGAAGGTCGTCACCAAGACCTACAAGTCGCCGATCACGGCCCTGTGCAAGTACGACGACGGCGTCCCCGCCGTCTCGGCCGAGATCGTCACGTCGAACCAGGTGACCCCGGCGTTCTTCTCGACCGCTGCCGGCGACGTCCTGCAGGCGGCAGCGCAGGAGGCCTCGGCCTCCGCCGTCGTCACCCTGCTCCCGCGCGGGGCGGCCGCAGCGCCCGACAACAACGGCGCCCTGCCCAACACCGGCGGGTCCAGCCTGTGGATCCTCATCGTGGGTGCCGGGCTGGTCCTGGTCGGCGGCGGCCTGGCATATGCCGCACGCCGTCGCATCTCGGCCCGCTGACGTCGCGGTCGTCGAGCGCGCCGTGAGGTCCGCGTCGTCAGCTCGTCGCCGTCATCGGCCCTGGTATCGCAGGATCACCCGCGACCGCGTCCTCCTGGGGCTGCTGGGCGTGCTGGTCCTGCTGCTGATGGTCTTCGGCTTCCAGGCGTGGCGGGCGACGCAGTCCCTGCGGCTCGCCGCCAACCAGGCCGAGCTGCTGCAGAACCAGGTCGTGGCCGGTGACGACGCGGGGGCCCGGTCCACGCTGCTGGGGCTGCGTGGGTCGACCCAGCGAGCTCGCGCGATGACCGACGGCATGCTGTGGGACGTCGGCGCGAGCATGCCGCTCCTGGGCCGCAACATCGCCGCGGTGCAGACCGTGGCGCAGGTGGCCGACCAGGTCACGACCGAGGCGCTGCCGCCGGTCGTGACGCTCGCCAAGCAGATCAACCTCAAGACGTTCAGCCCGCAGGACGGCAAGGTCGACCTTGCCGCGGTGCGTCGCATCGCGCCCTCGCTCGAGGCGGCCGACCGTGCCCTCAGCGCCGCCGACCGCAGCCTCGACGCGATCGACGCCGATTCCCTCCTGGTGCCGTTGCGCGGACCCGTCGGGGACGTCCAGACCAAGATCGGGGGCGCGGCCGACGCCACCGCCTCCAGCGAGCTGGCGTCCCGCCTCCTGCCGTCGATGCTCGGCGGGCAGGGCACCCGCCGCTACCTGCTGCTCATCCAGAACAACGCCGAGGTGCGCGCCAGCGGCGGCATCCCGGGATCGTTCGCGATCATCACGGCCCGCGACGGGCGGTTGTCAATGGGCAAGCAGGGCGGGTACGTCGACCTGCCGCAGCTCAGCGGTCCCGCCGTGCCCATGACCGACGACGAGGCGACAACGTTCCCGACGTCGCTCGTCAAGGACATCCGGGACGTCAACGTGACGCCCGACTTCCCGCGCACCGGCCAGATCGCGCGCGCGATCGCCAAGAAGGGGCTCGACACCGACGTGGACGGCGTGATCTCGGTCGACCCCGTCGCGATGAGCTATCTGCTCGGCGGGACGGGACCGGTGTCGCTGGGGCAGGGCGTCGTCCTGGACCAGGCCACCGCGGTCGATACGCTGCTGAGCAGGGCGTACCTCTTGCTCGAGCCGGCGCAGCAGGACGAGGTCTTCAAGATCGCCGCCCGGGCGATCTTCGACGCGGTCAAGGCCGGCAAGGGCGACGCGCGGCTGGTCATCAGCGGGCTCGCGCAGGCGGCCGCCGAGAACCGCCTGACGGTGTGGTCGGCCAAGGATGCCGAGCAGCGGGAGATCGCGACGACGGGGCTGTCCGGCGAGCTCGCGGGCGATGACGGGCGCACGCCCCACGTCGGCGTCTACCTGGGGGACGCGGCCTCCACCAAGATGGAGTACTACCTCGACCAGACGACGACCGCGACGTCCCAGCGGTGCCTGACCGGGGACGTGCAGGAGATCGTCACGTCGACCACCCTGAGGTCCAACGCGCCGGACAACGCGGCCAAGCTCCCGGCCTCGGTCACGGGCGACGGCCGCTACACGCCGCGCGGGACGATGCGGCTCCTGGTCCGGCTGATCGCACCGTACGGGGGCGGGTTCACCGAGGTGAAGCTCGACGGCAGGACCCAGACGGTCTACGCGGACTCCCTGAAGGGGCGCAACGTGACCAAGGTGCTGCTGACGCTGGAGCCCGGTCAGACCCACACGATCACGACGTCGATGATCTCCGGCAAGGGTCAGGACCGGCCGGCGGTCCTGTCCACGACGCCCGGTGTCCAGCTGACCCGCAACGACGTCGCCGTGGCGAGTGCCTGCTCCTGAGCCTCAGGTCCGGTCAGACCTCGAGGACCAGGGTCGTCGGGCCGTCGTTGGTCAGGGTGATCTGCATGTCGGCGCCGAACACGCCTTCGGCCACCGTCGCGCCGAGCCCGCGGAGCGCGGAGCAGAACTGCGCGTACAGCGGCTCGGCGACGGCGCCGGGAGCCGCCGCGGTCCAGGTGGGACGTCGCCCCTTGCGCGCATCGCCGTACAACGTGAACTGGCTGACCACCAGGATCCCTGCGTCGACCTCCGCGGCGGACCGCTCCTTCCGGAGGATGCGCAGGTTCCAGATCTTGGTCGCCAGCCGCGTCGCCGCCTCGGCCGTGTCGTCGTGCGTGACACCCAGCAGCACCATGAGCCCGGTGCCGATCTCGCCGACGGTCTCTCCTGCCACGTCGACCCGCGCCTGGGTGACCCGCTGCACGACCGCTCTCATGCGCCGAGCCTAGTGGCGGCCAGTAGACTGGAGATCATGCCGTTCGAGATCCCGTCCGACCTCCACCCCGATCTGATGCCGGTCGTGTGGCTGCTCGGCAGCTGGCACGGTAACGGTCAGGGCGACTACCCCACGATCGAGCCGTTCTCATACGAGCAGGATGTCGTCTTCGCCCATGACACCCGCCCGTTCCTGCACTACTTCAGCCGCACCTGGATCACCGACGAGGCGGGTGAGCGGGTCCGCCCCGGCGCCCTCGAGACGGGATTCCTGCGGCCGGCCGGCGAGAACCAGCTCGAGCTCGTGCTGGCGCACCCGACCGGCTACGCCGAGGTCTGGTACGGCGAGGTCGACGGCCCGCGCGTGACGCTCGCGACCGATCTGGTCGCCCGCACGTCGACGGCCAAGGAGTACACCGCGGGACAGCGGATGTACGGGCTCGTCGAGGGCGACCTGATGTACGCCTACGACATGGCCGCCGAGGGCCAGGAGATGCAGTCCCACCTGTGGGGGCGTCTCCAACGTGTCTGAGAGCCCGCTCCTCGCGCTGCCCGGCGCCGTCAAGGGGGACGCTCCCGACGGAGGCGTCGCAGCGCACTACGGCGCGATCTCGGCCGAGCAGCGTCGGCTGGTCGCGGGCGGGACGTTCGTCGACCTGTCCCACCGCGACGTCGTCACGATCAGCGGCCCGGACCGGCTGTCCTGGCTGCACTCCCTGACGACCCAGTTCCTGGAGAACCTCGCCCCGGGAGTCCCGACCGAGGTCCTCCTGCTGACGCCACAGGGTCGCATCGAGCACGGCTTCTCCGGCATCGACGACGGCCAGACGTTCTGGGCGCACACCGAGCCGGGTGCCGGTCCGGCACTCGTCGAGTTCCTCGACCGCATGCGCTTCATGCTCCGGGTCGAGGTCGCCCTGGCCTCGGACGAGCACGCCGTCATCGGACTGCCCGAACTGGCGTGGCGCATCGTGCCGCGCTCCTCGCTGGCAGACCTGCCGGCCGAGCTGGGCGATCCCGTCGGGCTGTGGGCGTGGGAGGCCCTGCGGATCGAGGCCGGACGCGTGCGGGTCGGGCTCGACACCGACGACCGGACGATCCCCAACGAGGCCGGGCTGCTCGGCATCGCGGTGCACCTCGACAAGGGCTGCTACCGCGGCCAGGAGACCGTGGCCCGCGTGCACACGCTGGGCCGCCCCCCGCGCCGGCTCGTGCTGCTGCACCTCGACGGCTCCGTCGACCACCTGCCCCCGCACGGCGCCGAGGTGACGCTCGACGGCAAGCAGGTCGGCGCGATCGGCACCGCGGCACGCCACCACGAGCTCGGACCCATCGCCCTCGCCCTGGTCAAGCGCAACGTCGACGTCGGCGCGACCCTGCTGGCCGACGGCGTGTCGGCGGCCCAGGAGGCGCTGGTCGACCCCGAGGCGGGCCTGCACGTGCGCCCGGTGCTGTCCTGATGACGACGGTCCGCCGCTTCGCGATCCTGACGGTCTGCACCGCCAACATCTGCCGCTCGCCACTGATGGAGTTCCTGCTGCGCGCGCAGCTGGACGCGACCCGGTTCGAGGTCGCCAGCGCCGGCGTCCGAGGCTGGGACCGGCAGCCGATGGACACCATGGCGCGGATGGAGCTCCTGCGGCTCGGGCACTCGGCCGACAGCTTCCGCTCGCACGCGATCGACTCCTATCTCGTCGACTCGGCCGACCTGATCCTGACCGCGACCCGGGCGCACCGCTCGGACGTCCTGGCGGTCAACCCGCAGGCGCTGCGCCGGACGTTCACCCTCATCGAGTTCGCCGCTCTGACCGGGCTGGTCGAGGCGACGACCCCACGCGAGCTCGTCGCCCAGGCGGCGCTGCGCCGCAGCCTCGCACCGTCGGACGCCGACATCGGCGATCCCTATCGACGCGGCCCCGACGTGCACCGGGCGGTCGCCGACCAGATCGCTGCCGGGGTCGGCACGATCAGCAGCCGGCTCAACGCGTTGCAGCCCGAGCCCGCACGCTCCTAGCCCTTCCGTGCCCCGCCGCGGACCTTCTCGCCGGCTGTCCGCGCGAAGTACTCCGGGCCGTACCCGTAGCCGTACCCGTATCCATAGCGGGACAGCTCCTTGACGGGCGACATGCTGAGCACCGTGCCGAGCAGGCGGGCGCCGACCGACTCCAACCGGCGGACCGCCGTCGCGACGGCCTCGCGACCGGTCTCGCCGTGCTTGACGACGAGGATCGCCCCGTCCGACAGGGACGCCAGCAGCGAGGCGTCGGTGACCGGCAGGAGCGGGGGAGCGTCGATCAGGACGATGTCGTAGCGCTGGCGCAGCTCGGACACGAGCGTCCGCATGGCGTCGGTCTGCAGGATCTCGGACGGATTGGGCGGCAGGGCGCCGCTCGTGAGCACGTCGAGGCCCGGCGTGCCGGCCGGCTGCAGCGCGGCGTCGAGCGCGACCCGGCCGACGAGGACTGTCGTGAGCCCGACCGACTTCTCGATGCCGAGGTACTCCGCGACCCGGGGGCGTCGGAGGTCGCCCTCGACCAGGGCGACCCGCGTGCCGGTCTGGGCCAGCGCGATCGCCAGGTTGCAGGCCGTTGTGGACTTGCCCTCCCCGGCCACCGAGCTCGTGATGGTGATGACGCGCCGGTCACGGTCGATGTCGAGGAACTGCAGGTTGGTCCGCAGGATCCGGATCGCCTCGAACCGCGGGTGGTGCGTGCCGAGCGACGTGATGAGGGGGGTCTGGATCGCCGCGCGGTCGTACGCGATGGCGCCCAGAACCGGCGCGCCTGCTACCTGCTCGAGATCGGCGGGCACCCGGATCCCGGTGACGCGGGCCTCGCGGAGCGCCGCGACGGCAAAGCCGACGACGAGTCCGGTCAGCGCGCCCAGCGCGATCCACAGCGACCGGTGGGG
Organism: Aeromicrobium sp.; assembly: GCA_025965175.1. Classification (GTDB taxonomy): domain Bacteria; phylum Actinomycetota; class Actinomycetes; order Propionibacteriales; family Nocardioidaceae; genus Aeromicrobium. Next base: position 982 of record JAOPXL010000198.1, on the reverse strand, counting down.
GCTGGTCGGCTCCGACGGGACGTCGGCCTTCTCGACGATGGTCGCTACGAGGCTGGTGTCCTGCGCCTTGACCCAGGTCAGGAACGCGGTGGCGGCGGTCTCGCTGACCTGTGCGGCGTTGTCGGCGCTGCCGCGGGTCGCGGTGATCCGCACGACCGAGGTGTCCGCCACGACGGCGGCGGTCAGGTCGTCGTCGAGCGTCCCGATGTCGTCCGGGGCGCCCAGGTCGTCGGCGACGACCGAGGCGATGCCGCGGCCGTCCACCACGTGGGCGTACGACTCGACGGTCCGCTCGGCGGGGGCCGAGGTGCTGCTGGCGTCGGGCGGGGAGATCAGCACTTCAGTGTGGGCGGCGTAGCGCGGTGTCGCGAGAGACGCGGCGAACACGGCGATGCCGGCACCCACCAACGCCAGCACGAGGATCGATGGCCACCGCCGCAGCAGTGTCTTCAGCACGTGATGACCTCCTTGACCTTCGCCCTCGACCCTGGTGGGCGATCGGCGCGCCCAGATTACGGTATGCGACCTCCGACGACGGCCCGTTCGCGGCACCGCGGGGGCGCACTGAGGCGCATCACACCCTCGCTGGGTTTCACCGAACCCGGGGTCGACCGATACCGTGAAGGTGAGCGCGCTCGTTCTCTCACGACCCAGGCATGCATGCGGCTGTCGACAGGTTGCACGGGACTTCGACCGATCCGGTCCCGCGCTGTCTATCCAGGAGCGTCCATGAGCACCGAACTGTCCGCAGAGCAGCCCCCCACCCCGAACTTCGCCGACCTCGGCCTGATCGACGTCCTCGTCGAGCGGCTGTCGTCGCTCGGCTACGAGACACCGACTCCGATCCAGGCCCGCGCGATCCCGACGATGCTCGAGGGCAAGGACGTCGTCGGCCTCGCCCAGACCGGCACCGGCAAGACCGCGGCGTTCGCGCTGCCGATCCTGCAGAAGATCGACCCCAAGAACAGCAAGACCCAGGCGA
>JAOPXL010000089.1 GCA_025965175.1 Aeromicrobium sp. | reverse complement strand
CGCCCACAGAACGCGTTCATAGTGTCTTCTGAAGCTCCTTGATCGGCATGTTGAGCTCGGCCAGCAGCTCGATGTCCTCGTGCGGGTCGCGTCCGAGCGTCGTGAGGTAGTTGCCAACGATGACGGCGTTGATCCCGCCGAGCAGCCCCTCCCGCGTGCCGAGGTCGCCGAGGGTCAGCTCGCGCCCTCCGGCGTACCGCAGGATCGTGTGTGGCATCGCGAGCCGAAATGCCGCGATGGTCCGCAGGGCATCCTGCGAGCTCATCGGCTGCTGATTGCCGAACGGCGTGCCGGGGCGCGGGTTGAGGAAGTTGATTGGCACTTCATGCGGGCGCAGGACGGCCAGCTGGGCGGCGAGCTCGGCCCGCTGCTCGATGCTCTCGCCCATGCCGACGAGCCCGCCGCAGCACAGCTCCATCCCGGCCTCCCGGACCATGAGGCACGTGTCCCACCGCTCCTCGTAGGAGTGGGTCGTGACGACCTGCGGGAAGTACGACCGCGCGGCCTCGAGGTTGTGGTTGTAGCGGTGGACGCCCATCTCGACGAACTCGTCGACCTGGGCCTGGGTCAACATGCCAAGCGAGCAGGCGATGTTGATGTCGACCTCGGCGTGGATCGCCTCGATCCCAGCGCGCACCTGGTCCATCAGGCGCTGGTCCGGGCCGCGTACGGCAGCAACAATGCAGAACTCGCTGGCCCCAGTCTTGGCGGTCTGCCTGGCGGCCTCCACCAGCTCGGGGATGTTGAGCCACACCGAGCGGACCGGCGACTGGAACTGTCCCGACTGGCTGCAGAAGTGGCAGTCTTCTGGACATCCGCCGGTCTTGAGCGACACGATCCCCTCGACCTCGACCTCGGGGCCGCACCACGTCATGCGAACCTCATGGGCGAGGGCCAGCAGCTCGGGCACTCGTTCGTCGGGCAGGTGCAGCACCTCGACGAGGTGCTCCTCGCTCAGGCCCTCCCCGCGGGCGAGGACATGGTCTCGGGCGATCGTCAGCACATCAGTCATGACAGCACCATAACCTGAACACTGTTCAGGTCAGTGTCCGACCCGAACACTGTTCAGGATGCGGTGGTCCGTCATGAGCCAGCTTCTCTCGTACGACCGCGAGCATGTGTGGCGACGCTTAGTCGGTGAGTGGCTCGCCGCGCCTGGGGAGGCTGACCGTGGAGTGCAAGAGATCGCCAAGTTTCTGACCTTCCAGGACCATCCCTGTTAGGCGTCGTTCGCAAAGGCGTGTGGGCAGGCACGAGACCAAGGGCGTGAAGCCGACTGAAACCCGCGCATCAAGCCGCCGAACGGTCCTCTACAGGCATTGCTGACGGAGGTCGAGCGATCAACACGACCGCTGCGTATCTCATGGCATCCTCACAAACTACTCGGTATCCACATGACAAAGCATGATGCGAACGCCGGCCACCGCCCGTCCCGAGGGCGATGGCCGGCAGGCCGAGCTCCGCGTGTGCTACTTGACAACCTGGGGGTTGATGGCCGATCCCACCGACTTGCTGATATTGAGCGGGGGTGCCACAAACAGGAACTCATAGACTCCGTCCGCAGCGCAGTCCTCGGCCAGCGCCTCGAGATCGAACATCTCGCCGATGGTGATGCCAGCATTCGTGAGCATGATGGCGTGCAGAGGCTGCCACATCTCGGGGAGGCTCTCGTTGGGCTGTACATCGAAGCCCCACGTGTCCGTGGCGACCGCGGCCACGTCGCGAGGGCAGAAGAAGTCCGCCGCGCTCACGCCGAGACCCGGCGCGTTGCCGCCCGAGTACTCGTCGCCCCAGCTGCCCCGTTCCCGGATGAAGGAGAGCCTGCCCGTACGGACCAGCACCACGTCGCCCGGGCCGACTTCGACGCCTTGCGCCGCGGCGCATCCCTCGAGATCCTCCTCCGTGATGGATTCGCTGAGGTCCAGCCACGGCTTGCCCTTGTAGCGCGCGATGTCCAGGAGAACGCCTCGGGTGACGATCTTGTCCTTCATCTGGGTGATCGAATTTTTCTGCGCTCCCCCGCTGTTCACCGTGTCGAGCGTGTAACCGTTGTACATCTGCTCGTCCATGAAGACGTGTGAGAGGGCGTCCCACTGCGTGGCGCACTGCAGGACCAGGTAGACCGCGTCGTCGGTGTAGCCGAGGGGCGCCATCGCCGCCTGCCCGCCGGAGGCGATGTCTCCGCCGTCCTGGAGCATGAGGTGGACCGGGTTGGTCCGGCCGAGCGCGCCCGTCATGGGTCCGTCTGCGTCCAGCGGCAACGAAAGCGAAAACACCGCTCCACGCTTGACGAGCTGAGCGGCGGCGGCCACCTTCTCGGCTGTCACGAGGTTGAACGTGCCGATCTCGTCCTCAGCACCCCATCGCCCCCAGTTGCGGTACTTCAGGCACATCTCCCGGATCTCGGCCAGCGTGTACTTGGCCCCGGCCTGTGTTGCTACGTCTTGCGTCATTGCGCTCCTCCTCAGAAGCCCGTTTCCGATGTGCCGATCCGTGATTCCGCAGAGACGGCTCCTGCGCGGTGTTATCGGCGTCACACTTATCCTCGTTGACGTTGACGTTACTGTCAACAGATGCTGCATGTTCTTTCGCTGCGTCGTGTCCGCGCATCGCGTTCAGCGAGAGCTGTGGTGATCGCTGTCCGCCGCGTTGTACTCCTTGCTGGTCTCGCACTCGAGCTATGTCGACTCGTCGTCGTCCAGCACACCAGGCGCTACCGAACCGATCGGCGCGGCAAGGGCCCACATACCGAACGGTGCCGTAGGTGGCCACGCGATCCATGTAGTCGAACATGTAGAGCAGCAACGCGACGGGAAGGATGCCGCGTTTGACCTTACGGAGCACGCTTCGCCCCGACGCTCGTACGGAAATCGCCAGTCATCGGGTGCGAGTGGGGACTGGCACATGATGTCTTTTGGCTGTCGAGTATTGACCTTGGGTGGAACGAACCCACGCGTCGGCTGCTCGCGGCACGGACACACTGGCGACGCCAGCGTCTTCGGCCGGTTGCTGTCGACCCATTGGAGTCCGCGGCGCACAGCGGGCTCTTCAGACCCGGGCGGGTCCTGCGGATCGCACCGTCAGGTGGTGATCTGGGTCGTGGCGTCCTGCTGGAGGAGGTTCTTCTTGATCTTTCCGGTTGCTGTCATCGGGAACGCGTCGAGGACCTTTACGACCGGCACCTTGTAGGTCGCCATCTGCGCGCGGGCCCAGGTCCGGACGTCTTCGGCCTCGAGCTCCGAGCCTGGCTCGAGCGTCACGAACGCCAAGGGCTTCTGGCCCGTGTCCGGATGGTCGACCGGGACGACCGCGACGGCCGCGATCTCGGGGTGACGACCGAGGATGACCTCGACCTCGGCGGGGAAGACGCTCATCCCCTTGACCTTGATCATCTCCTTCGTTCGGCCGAGGTAGTGCACGAAGCCGTCCTCGTCGATGCGCCCGTGGTCGCCGGTGTGCAGCCAGCCGTCGACGAGCTGCTCCGCCGTGGCCTGCGGATTGCGCCAGTAGCCCGTCATGACCGCGGGGCTGCGCACCACCACCTCGCCGACCTCGCCGATCGGCATCGGACGGCCGTCGTCGAAGGAGACCACAGCGATGTCCGTGCCGGGCACCGGGATACCGCAGAAGATCGGCTCGGCGAGCAGGTCCTCGTCGTCGACGGCCAGTCCGTACGGCAGCGCGTCCATTGTGTGGGTCTCAGTCATGCCGTACGCGCACTCGCGCAGCACCCCGCCGCCGACCGCGTCGGCCCACCGGTGACGCAGGTCGGGCGTGAGCTTGCCGACGAACGACACTGCCTGCGGATCGCGCAGCGACGTCAGGTCGTACGTGCCTAGCTCGGGGTGCTCTAGCAACTCGATGTAGTTCTCAACGGTGCCGACGATCGTGGTCGCGCGGTACGTGTCGATCGCCGTCAGCACGGCGGTCGCGTTCCAGCGCGTCATCAGCACGACGGTGCCTCCGAGGACGATCGGGAACAGGATCCCGAGGTCCTCGCCACCGATCCAGAAGATTGGCATGAAGCAGACCGATACGAAGTCGTCAGCGGTGTGCATGCCGGACGACGACGTGCCCGTCGCAGCCGTGTAGAGCATGTGCCGCTGCGTGTGCATGCAGCCCTTCGGCAGGCCCGTCGTGCCGCCGGTGTAGTTGAGCGCTGCCAGCGCGTCCAGGTCCGTCGCGCACCCGTCGTGCGCATCGTGCGCCACGACGGCGTGCCACGGCGTGACGGGTAGGTCAGACGCGGCGGACTCGCCGACGACGACGACCTGTTGGACGTCGATCGTGTCCCATGCGTCCTCGACGACGCCCAGGCCGCTCGCCGAGGTCACGACAACGTGTGCATCGCTGTCGAGCACCTCGTTGGAAAGCTCTCCGGGCTTGAACATCGGGTTGATCGGAACGTGCACCGCGCCCACCCGCAAGATGGCCATGAAGGCGATGACGAACTCCGGGCCGTTGCCGAGGTGGACGCCCACCCGGTCGCCGGGCGCGACACCGTGGTCGAGCAGCCACCCCGCGACGCGGCGGTGCGCGTCGTCGAGGTCGCGGTACGTCAGCTCGTTGCCGTCGTGGCTGATCGCCACCTTGTCCGGCGTCGCCTGCGCCCAGTGCGAGATGTGCTCGGGGATCGTGATCTCCCCGACCGGGTAGACCACATCTGACGGCGTGTCCTGTGGGCGGCGCTCGTCCTGCCGGGTCCGCAGGTCTGTCAAATACGTGTCCATGTCCATGTGCGTTCCTCTCACCGTGCTCACCACGTGTCGATGTACGACCGGCCACGCCGGTCGGGGTCGGGACCCTGCCAGGCGGCGAGGGCGTCCGTGATGACCAGCCGGGTGTCGGCAGGGTCGATCACGTCGTCGATCTCGAAGACGCGGGCCGCGTTGATGGCCTTGCCCGCCTCGTACTGCTCGGCCACCAGTTCGTCGTACCGCCGGCGGCGGTCGTCCTTATCAGTGATCGCGGCCAGCTCTTGGGAGTAGCCGAGCTGGACCGCGCCCTCAAGACCCATGCCGCCGACCTCACCGGTCGGCCATGCGACGGTCGCCAGCGTCTCGCGGAACCCGCCGGCCGCCATGGCCTGGGCGCCCAAGCCATACCCCTTGCGGAGCACCACGGCCACGATCGGGACGGTCAGGTGGGCGCCGATGACGAACAGCCGCGAGAAGTGCCGCACCGTCGCGTCGCGCTCGGAGTCGGGCCCAACCATGAAGCCGGGGGTGTCGCACAGCGAGACGACGGGCAGCCCGTGCGCCTCGCACAGCTGGAGGAACCGGGCCATCTTGTCGGCCGCGTCGGCGTCGATCGCACCGCCGAGGTGGCCAGGGTTGTTGGCCACGAGGCCGACGGGCCGTCCCTCGATCCGCACGAGGGCCGTGATGATGCCCGTGCCGAAGCCGCGACGCAGCTCCAGCACCGAGTCCACGTCTGCCAACTGCTCGATGACCTCGCGGACATCGTACGCCCGCATCCGGTTCTCGGGCACGAGGTGGCGCAGGACCCGCTGGTCGGCGTGGTCGTGCTTCTCGTGCGAGCCTTGGAAGTAGCCGAGATACCGCTTGGCCACCTCGACGGCCTCCGCGTCGTCCTCGACCAGGACGTCGACGACGCCATTGCGGGCCTGGACCGACATGGGTCCGATCTCCTCGGGCGTGAACCGGCCGAGGCCGCCGCCCTCGATCATGGCCGGCCCGGCCATGCCGAGCGACGAGTCCTTCGTCGCGATGACGACATCACAGCTGCCGAGCAGCGCCGCGTTGCCGGCGAAGCACCGGCCGGTCAGCACGCCGACGAGCGGCACCTGGCCGCTGAGGCGTCCGAGCGCGGCGAAGGTGCCGGTGTCGAGCATCGACGAGACGATGTCGGCGACGTCGACATCGCCCGGCCGTCCACCCCCGCCCTCGGCGAACAGCACGACCGGCAGCTTCTGCTGCTTGGCCAGCGCCAGCATGCGGTCGGTCTTGCGGTGGCCGAAGAAGCCCTGTGTGCCGGCGAGCACCGTGTAGTCGTAGCCCATCACGACGGCGCGACCCGCGCCTGGCATCGAGTCGCCGTTGATGCCGGCGACGCCCAGGACGATGCCGTCGGCCGGCGTGGCCGCCTCGAGCTCCTCCACGGAGCGGCGCTGACGCTGGGCGGCGACCGTAAGCGCACCGTACTCGCGGAACGAGCCGGGGTCGATGAGCTCGGCGAGGTTCTCCCGGATGGTTCGGTGCCCCGTCCGGTGACGGCGCTGGACGGCGTCGGGCCGGGCCGAGTCGAGCACCGCGGACTGCCGGCCGAGCAAGTCCTCCAGATCGGGCCGAACGTGCGAGAGGTCGAGCTCCTCCTCCTCGTGGCCGTGGTCGTCGGCCTCGTGGTCAACCTCGAGGTGGACCACCACCTGTCCCTCGCGGACCTGGTCGCCGGGCTCGACGGAGATGTCGGTGATGACGCCCGCGGCGCCGGCGGCGACGGCGTGCTCCATCTTCATGGATTCGACCACCACGACGGCGGTCTTGGCGGTGACGACGTCGCCGACCGAGACCGGCACGGCCACGACTGCTCCGCCCATCGAGCAGTGGACCCGTCCCGGCACACCGTCGTCCTCGGTCTGGTAGTCGGGCGCGTCGTCGACCGGCAGCTCGCCGGCGACCTCGGACATGAACGAAGTCGTCGCCGCGCCGGACGTGAACGTCGGGTGGGCCACGATGGCCCGCAGCACGGCGATGTTGGTCGTGACTCCCTCGACGTGCAGCTCGGCCAGTGCCCGCTCGGCCTGCGCCGACGCCGCCGCGAAGTCACCGCGGCGGGTGTGCGTGACGACCTTGGCCAGCAGGGAGTCGAAGGTGCCGTCGAGCACGAGTCCGGGCTGGGCGTGCGTGTCGACCCGGACGCCGGGACCCCCCGGGGCGTCGAAGCGAGTGACGGTGCCGGTGGAAGCGTAGGTCTCGCCGTCGGCCGCGCGACGCTCGGCGTTGACGCGGCCTTGGATCGCGAACCCGCTCGGGGCGGGCAGCTCGTCCTGAACCAGCCCAAGCTCGTCGAGCGACGCGCCGTCGGCCAGGCGCAGCTGCACGGCGACCAGGTCGAGTCCCGTGACCTCCTCGGTCACGGTGTGCTCGACCTGCAGGCGCGGGTTCAGCTCGATGAACGCAGCTTTGAGCTCTCCGTTCCGGAGCGCCTCCGCGTCGACCAGAAACTCGACCGTGCCGAGGCTGGAGTAGTCGATGGGCGCGGTCAGCTGGACGGCCAGACGACCGAGCTCGGCGCGCTGGGCCGCGTCGAGCGACGGGCTGGGCGCGACCTCGACGAGCTTCTGGTGCCGGCGCTGGACGCTGCACTCACGCTCGCCGAGATGGACCACGGTGCCGGCACCGTCGCCGACCACCTGGACCTCGATGTGCTTGGCCGCGGTCATCAGGCGCTCGACGTACACCTCGTCGTGGCCGAAGGCCATGCGCGCCTCCGAGCGGCTGCGGGCGTACGCCTCGTCGAGCCCGGCGGCGTCGGTGACCTCGCGCATGCCACGCCCGCCACCGCCGGCCACGGCCTTGACCATGATGCCGCCGGGGTTGTCGGCCATGAAGGCGCGCGCGTCGTCGAGCGACACGGGCGCCGGGAGGGCATCGAGCACCGGGACGCCCGAGACGACGGCGTGGGCACGAGCACGGGACTTGTCGCCGAAGAGGCCGAGAACCTCCGGGGACGGACCGACGAAGACCAGCCCGGCATCGCGGCACCGCTGCGCGAACGCGGCGTCCTCGCTCAGGAAACCCCAGCCCGGGTGCACGTGGGTGCAGTCGAGGTCGGTCGCAGCCGCGACCAGCGCCTCGGTGTCGAGGTAGCCGCTGACACCGTGGCCCGGCAGCGCGACCGACTCGTCGGCCAGGTGCACGTGGAGCGCGTCGGAGTCCTCGGAGGTGTGGACCGCGACCGTCGACGCCCCGATGCCTGCCGCACCGCGCATCACGCGGACTGCCACCTCGCCCCGATTGGCGACCAAGACCTTCATCAATCCACCTCACTGTTGGCGTCGTCACATTCATCGTCGTCGACGTTGACACTACTGTCAACAACCAGGACCTAGACTTTCGGGGTGACGGGAAAAGGGTGGGCCAAGCGCGAGGAGTATTCGCGCGACGAGACCGAGAGGCGCCGCGAGCTCGTCACCGCTGCGCGGACGGTCTTCCTGCGTCGCGGTTACCGCCAGACGACGATTGCGCACATCACCGACCGGGCGGGCGTCAGTCGCGCGACGTTCTACGTCTACTTCGCGTCCAAGATGGACATCTTCCTGGTAGTGGCAGAAGGCGTTCGCACCGAGTTCCTCGCCGCACAGGACATCTCCGACATCGATCCCGACGACGTACATGTCGTCCTGACGGTCTCGACCCAACGCGCGCTGGACGCGGCGATCCGCAACCACACCCTGATCGCGCTCCTCGACCACGAGGCCGTCAGCCATGCCGAGCTCAAGCGCATCTGGGGCGGTATCCGGGAGGGCACGATCGAGCGGACGGCCCGTTACCTCGCCGACGCCGCAGAGCGCGGCCTGGCCGATCTGCACGCAGCGCCGCAGACGATCGCCCGGATGGGGCTGGCCAGCGTCGAGGCGTTCGCGCTGCCTGTCGTGGACGGTCGGATGGAGCGCGCTGACGCGGTCGAGGAGATCGTCAGCCTGTACGTCTCCCTGGTCGGCTTCCAGCACTAGCCCCAGACTGAACGGTGCGCCGCGCCGGCGTCCGCGGACCCGGCGCACCGTTCGCGCGACTCCTTCCCCCCTAGCTGGCCTTCGGCCTCAGCAGCGCTGAGAGGCCGACGGCCACGACCAAGATCAGCCCCGTCGAGATGTCGTTGACATAGGCCGGCGTGCTGAGCAGCGACAGGCCCGAGAAGATGACGCCCAGGATCAGCACACCGATGACGGTTCCTGCGATGTGGAACTGTCCCTCGCGCCACGTCGCCGCGCCGAGGAAGGCCGCGGCGAACGTGCCGAGCATGAGGCCGACCGCGCTCTGCGGCTGCCCGCTGCCGAGCTCGGCGGCCAGGATGATCCCGCCGATCGCCGCCAGTGTCGAGCTCGCGACGAAGGCACCGATCGTGATGAGCGTGACGTGCACCCCCGCGATGCGCGCCGCTTCAGCGTTCCCGCCGACCGCGTACATGCGACGGCCTGCCGCCGTGTGCTGCAGGAAGACCCACGCCGCGAGGCAGACGACTGCTGCCGCGAGGGCCGGTGCCGGCAGCCATCCCCAGGTCTTGAGACCGAAGTCGATAAAGTGTTCCGACAGTCCCGTCGAGAACGGCGTGATCGAGTACCAGCTGCCGAGCCCTGACAGCACGGATCCGGTCGCCAGCGTCGCCAGCAGCGCGTTGATCCGCAACATCGTGACCATCAGCCCGTTGGCCAGTCCGACGAGCGCCCCCACCCCGATGGCGACCACGAGCGCGAGCACGAGCGGCGTCCCGTGCTTCGACATCAACCCGGTGCACACCATCGCCGAGGTCGATGCGACCCATCCCACGGACAGGTCGAACTGCCCCAGGGTCAGGCACAGCGTCAGGCCACAGGCCAGCAGCATCAGCACCGCACCCTGGTTGAGGATGGCGGCCAGGTTGCCGCTGGTCAGGAAGTCCGACGTCCGAAGCTGGAAGTAAGCGACCAGCACGACCAGCGCGACGACCGTGCCGAACTTGGACACGAGCTCCTTGAGACGTGCGGGCATGTCAAGGCGCCTGCTGGAAGCAGAGGTCAAGGATCCGGTCCGCAGTGATCCGCGCTCCATGTAGTTCACCGACAACATTCCCTTCTTGCAAGACGATGGCTCGGCTGGCGAGCCCTTCAAGGTCCTCGAGATCCGACGACGTGATGACGATCCCCCGACCCTCGCGCGCGGCGTCGCGGACGAGGCCGAAGATCTCCTCCCGGGCCCCGACGTCGACCCCGCGGGTTGGCTCGTCGAGGATCAGGACGTTCGGCGAGCTCAGCAGCCAACGGCCGAGCAGCACCTTCTGCTGGTTGCCGCCGCTGAGGGTGCGGACGGGCACGTCGATGCTGGCCGACTTGAGATTGACCCGGCGGGCCATCTTCGTGACGTCGGCCCGCTGCTTGCGCCGACGCAGCAGGCGCGACAGGCGTCGCGAGTACCGCCCGGCCGACGTCAGCACCATGTTCTCGCGCACTGACATGTCCATGACGAGCCCCGCGACGCGACGCTCCTCCGGGACCATGCCGATCTTCGCCGCGATGGCCTCGCGCGGGTTGCGGAACGGGCCCTCGTGGCCGTCCGCGACGACGCTGCCCGAGCTCGCGTGCCGCGTGCCGTAGATGCCCTCCAGCAGCTCGGACCGTCCCGAGCCGACGAGGCCCGCCAGCGCGACGATCTCACCGGGCCGGACTGTCAACGACAGCGGCCCGAACCGTCCCACCGTAAGGTCGCGGACCTCGAGCAGCGGCGCAGCGTCCTCCCCCCCGGCCAGATCCTCGAAGCTCGGCTTGACGATGGGTCGCCCGGCGATCGCCTCGATGAGCTCGGGCTTGGTGACGTCGTCAGTCGGCTGTGTCCAGATACGACGGCCGTTGCGCATGACGGTCACCCGGTCGCAGATCGCGAAGATCTCGTCGAGCCGGTGCGTGACGTACGCGATTGCGCACCCGGTGTCGCGCAGGCGCCGCACGAGGGCGTGCATCTGCTCGACCTCCTTGGCCGACAGCGACGCCGTGGGCTCGTCCAGGATCATGACCCGCGGCTTGCGCATCGTGACGGCAAGCGCGCTGACGGCGACCTTCTGGGCCGTCGTCAGGTCTCGCATCGGCGCCTTGGCCGAGACCTCGAGATCCCACTCGTCGAGCTTGGCCTGAGCGGACCGGTAGACCTCGCGCCACCGCACCAGGCCCCGCCGGGTGCTGTACCCGGCGACGAGCGCCATCGCCTCGGCGACCGGCATGAGTGGCGCGTACGCCAGCTCCTGGTGCACCAACGCGATCCCGTGCTCTCGCGCCGTCGCGGGCGAGAGCGACGTGAACTCGTCGTCGTCGATGTGGATCGTGCCCTCGTCGGGGGTCACGATGCCGGCGATGATCTTGAGCATCGTGCTCTTGCCGGCACCGTTCTCGCCGGCCAACGCGTGGATCTCGCCGCTGCGGATTTCCCAGTGGTCGACGTCGACGGCGCGGACACCGCCCCAGCTCTTGGTGACGCCCCGGACGCCGACCCGCTCGGTGCGCGTGCCGGCGTCCAGGGTGAGTTCTGAACTCGTCACTTCTTGACGGCCCATTCGGGGAGCTGGTTCTGACCCTCCGCAGGGACGTTATCGAAGTCGATGATCGCGGTCGGGTACGACAGCGAGTCCGGCACGTCGTCACCGGCGAACAGCTTCGTAGCGACGTCGACGGCGTCCACGCCGGTGCTGACCGTCGCGAAGCCCGCGGTGGCCGCGAAGACCGTTTTGCCTTCGCCCTTGCGCAGCTCGTCGAGTGCATTGGCCTGGCCGTTGTAGCCGACGACGATGAAGTCGTCGGGCGTGCGGCCGGCCTTCTCGGCGGCCTTGACGGCGCCCAGGGCCGGGTCGTCCCAGCAGCTCACGACGCCGACCGTCTCCGGGTGGCTGGCCAAGTACTGGCTGGAGTACGTGAACGCGTCGGGGGTCGGGTTGTTTGCGCTGATGTGGTATTCCACGACCTTGACCTCGGGGTGCTGCTTCAGGACCTTCTCGATGCCGATCTCGCGGCGGCGGCACGGCGTCGCCTCCGGCAGGACCTGCTCGATGATCGTGGCGTTGGCACCCGGGCTCATCGCCTCGAGCTTGTCGAAGAAGGCGTTCGCCAGGTCGGAGCCGAGGTCCTCCTCGGGCAGGTCGTAGTTGACGCGGATGCCGGGCACCGTCGCGCCGCCGTCGAGCGAGATCACCGGGATCTTGGCCTTCTCGGCCTTCAGGAACGCACCGGCCATGACGGAGTTGTCGCCGGAGATGTTCATGATGACGTCGACGCGCTGGTTGATGAGCGTCTGGATCGCCGTGACCTGCTTCTGGGTGTCGAAGTTGGCGTCGATGACCTTGACCTCGTAACCCTCCTCCTTCGCCTTCTGCTTGATGCCCGAGAGCGTCTCGGAGATGGCGGGGTTGGACTGCAGGAGGGTCATCACGCCGATGACCTTGTCGCCGCCGGCGGACGAGCCGCCGTCGGAGCCGGAGCTAGAGGCGCCGCACGCGGCGAGCGCACTGAGGCACCCAGCCATGGCGAGGGCGGTGACTGTCTTCAGGGGGTTCAACGTTCCTCCACTCTTGGCGTGTAGCCACGCCTGGGATGTAGATCACATTTGGATCGGTATGTGAGTATGACCACGTGTTGACGTTGACGTCAACGTAAACGAGAAAATACTGCGACTTCCATCCATGCTCATGTCAGCCAGCCGATCCGGTGAAGAGTTCATCTTGAAGGCAGCATCGGCTTTCTTCGCGGCGGAGCTCGACCGCCCCAACAGGTTCTGATCGACTTCATCACCGACCACCAGGCGGAGTTCGGGGTCGAGCCGATCTGTCGCGTGCTGACCCAGCACGGGATCAAGATCGCCCCCTCCACCTTTTACGAGGCCCGGTCACGTCGGCCCTCGAAACGGTCGCTGCGCGACGCTGAGATCGTTGCGCTGATCGGGACCCAACGCGCCAGGCAGAAGCTGGTCGCGCGGCTCGGCGCGCGCAAGATGTGGTTGCACCTGCGTGGCCTGGGTCATGACGTCGCCCGCTGCACCGTCGAGAGGCTCTATCGCCAGCAGGGCTGGGCCGGCGCGATGCGCCGGCGCAAGTTCCGTCCGATGCCCAGCGACGGGACTGAGCGGCCCGAAGATCTGGTGGATCGCCGGTTCTGGGCATCGCGCCCCAACCAGCTGTGGGTCGCGGACTTCACCTACGTCGCGACTTGGTCCGGCACGGTCTACGTCGCGTTCATCATTGACGTGTTCAGCCGCCGGATCGTCGGCTGGCGGGCAGCGACACGGATGACGACGGACCTGGTGCTCGACACCCTCGAGCACGCCGTCTGGACCCGTGAACGCGACGGTGTCAGCGACCTGACCCGGCCTGATCCACCACACCGATGCCGGATCTCAGGGCGGATTCAATCGGTCGTCGCAACACCTCAACTACGGAGGTGTTCAACGATGGCCACGGCGGAGTGGAGTAAGAAGACCAGCGATGTTCCTGAGTGCGCGCGTCGGCAGTGGCGTGCTGATCGGGCGCTGCGGCCGGCAATGCGCTCGCCGGGACGGCCTGATCCGTCGCGGGTGGTGCAGCGGCAGTTCTGGCGGTTGATCGCCACCGGTGTCACGACGGTGGAGGCGTCGATGGCTGTCGGCGTGTCGTGGCCGGTCGGGGCTCGCTGGTTTCGTCACGCTGGCGGCATGCCGCCGATCTCGCTGTCCGAACCCACCGGTCGTTATCTGACTTTCGAAGAACGCGAGGAGATCGCGATCCTGCGAGCTCAGGCCAAGGGCGTGCGTGAGATCGCTCGTAGGATCGGGCGTGATCCCGGAACAATTTCACGCGAGCTGCGTCGCAACGCCGCGACCCGTGGCGGGAAGCAGGAGTACCGCGCCACTGTCGCGCAGTGGAAGGCGCAGCAGGCTGCAAGGCGTCCCAAGTCCGCGAAGCTCGTGGAGAACCCGAGGCTGCGCGAGTACGTTCAAGACCGACTCGCCGGGAACGTCCGCCGACCCGACGGCACGATCGTTCCCGGTCCGAAGCCAGCGCCGTGGAAGGGGCTGAACAAGCCCCATCGGCAGGACCGACGGTGGTCGACGGCGTGGAGCCCGGAGCAGATCGCTCAGCGCCTGAAGGTCGAGTTCCCCGATGATGATTCCATGCGCATCAGTCACGAGGCGATCTACCAGTCGCTGTTCATCGAGGGGCGTGGTGCGCTCAAGCGCGAGCTGGTCACCTGTCTGCGCACAGGGCGTGCGCTGCGGGCACCCCGCGAGCGGTCGAGGAACAAGGCGCAGGGTCACGTGACCGCCGACGTCGTCCTCAGCGAGCGCCCAGCAGAGGCCGCTGACCGTGCTGTCCCTGGCCATTGGGAAGGAGACCTGATCATCGGGACCGGCCGGTCGGCGATCGGCACGCTTGTCGAGCGCAGCAGCCGCTCGACGCTCCTTGTGCACCTGCCGCGACTGGAGGGGTGGGGCGAGAAGCCGAAGGTGAAGAACGGTCCGTCATTGGGCGGCTACGGGGCCGTCGCGATGAACGCCGCGCTGACTGCGTCGATGACGAAGCTGCCCGAGCAGTTGCGCAAGACGCTGACGTGGGATCGCGGCAAGGAGCTCTCGAGTCACGCGCTGTTCGCCATGGAGACCGGGACGCAGGTGTTCTTCGCCGACCCTCACTCGCCGTGGCAGCGGCCGACGAACGAGAACACCAATGGCCTGCTGCGCCAGTACTTCCCCAAAGGGACCGACCTGTCGCGCTGGTCCGCCGAGGACCTCGAGGCCGTCGCTCACACCCTCAACAACAGGCCCCGCAAGACCCTCGGATGGAAGACACCTGTTGAGGTCTTCGAGGAGCAGTTACGCTCCCTTCAACAGCCCGGTGTTGCATCGACTGGTTGAACCTGCC
>JAOPXL010000144.1 GCA_025965175.1 Aeromicrobium sp. | reverse complement strand
TGAGCCCGACCTCCTCGAACGCGGCCTTGCTGTCCGGGGAGAAATAGACGACGTGGTGGATGGTCTCGACGGCGAACCAGAACGATCTGCGGAGGGTCACGTGCCGAGTATCTCCCAGGGTCAGGCCGGCGGCACCCCGGTCGGGTTGGGGTAGCTGACCGCGCCCGACTCCGCGATGCGCCGGGCGACCGCCACGAGGGCGTCCTCGACCGTGATCGCCCGCGCGGTGGCCTCGCGGTCGAAGCCACCGGCGACGACCCGGTCGGTCGTGTCCTCGACCTGGCTGCGCGCGGATCGGCCGGTGTCGGTCAACGATCCGGTGACGTCGACCCAGCCCCGAGTGCCGAGCCGGCCGATCGCGGCGCCCCACTCGTCCTCGGTCCAGCCGCGCGCGGTGCGCTGCTCGGCCGGGGCGAGTCCCGCGGCGACCGCGAGGGCGTTGGCGGCCGCGCCGTCGAGCCCGGCGGCGGTGAGGACGGCGACGTGGGAGTCGCCGCGATACTCCCGGATCACGGTCGCGGCGTGCCACAGCCGAGCCACGTCGTCGTCGGGGACCGGCAGGTCGCGGTGCGCGGCAGCGAGCGGCCGCCCGGCGAAGTCGAGCCGCTCGACGACCAGGCCCAGGTCGCGGGCGAGCTTCGCGGTGTCGGCGTCCGCGAGCAGCGGGGTCAGGACGTCGCGGGCCAGATCGCTGCGGGTCGTGAGGATGTCGTCGCGGGCGGCGTACGTCCACGCGTCGGGCAGCGCGCGCCGGATGATCGACGGCGCGAACCCGTGGAACAGCGCCGTCACCAGCGTGGGCGACGGGGTGCCGAGCGCCGCCGACCGGGAGGAGACGTAGCCCATCCAGTAGCCCTTGAGCCCGACCGCCTCGAAGCGTTCCTTGGTGTCGGGCGCGAAGTAGACCACGCCGTGGATCGCCTCGACGGCCCGCCAGAAGGCCCTGCTCTGCGTCATGTCCCCAGTGTCGCGGACGTCATCGATAGCCGCGCTGCGGGCCGCGGATCGCGGCGCGGGCGTCGTGATGCTGTGCAGTAGTGCGGCGGTACAGTCCCTCGGGATGAGCACCCCAGACCAGAACACCCGCATCCTGCTCGACTCCCGTCCGCACGGTGAGCCGACCCCCGACAACTTCCGGTTCGAGACCGTCCCGGTTCCCGAGCCCGCGGACGGGGAGGTCCTGCTACGCACGATCTACCTCTCGCTGGATCCCTACATGCGTGGCCGCATGAACGACGCCAAGTCGTACGCCGCGCCGGTCGACCTCGGCGCCGTGATGGAGGGCGGAACGGTCTGCGAGGTCGTGCAGTCCCGCGATCCGTCCGTCGCGCCGGGTGACATCGTGCTGGCCCACGGGGGGTGGCAGACGTACGCCGTCGCGCCCGCCCGGCAGGTCCGCAAGCTCGACCCCGCCCGCGCCCACGTCTCGACCGCGGTCGGCGTGCTGGGGATGCCGGGCGTCAAGGCGTACGCCGGACTGCTCGAGATCGGCCGTCCCCAGCCGGGCGAGACCGTCGTCGTGGCCGCCGCGGCCGGGCCGGTCGGCTCGACGGTCGGCCAGATCGCCCGCATCAAGGGCGCCCGCGCGGTCGGTATCGCCGGTGGCACCGACAAGGTCGCCTGGCTCGAGGAGCTGGGCTTCGACGTGGCGCTGGACCACCGGTCCCCGACGTTCAGGGACGACCTCTTGGCGGCCGTGCCGGACGGCATCGACGTCTACTTCGAGAACGTCGGCGGGCACGTGTGGGACGCCGTGCTGCCACGCCTCAACACGTACGCCCGGGTGCCGGTCTGCGGCTTGGTCGCGCACTACAACGAGACCGAGCTGCCGGCCGGCCCGGACCGCTCGTCGCGGCTCATGACGGCGATCCTGACCAAGAGCCTGACGATCCGCGGCTTCATCCAGAACGAGTTCGTGACGTCGCACTACAAGGCGTTCCAGGCCGATGTCTCGGGCTGGATCGCCGATGGCTCGCTGCGCTACAAGGAGGACATCGTCGAGGGGCTCGACAACGCCCCGGACGCGTTCCTCGGCATGCTGAAGGGCCAGAACTTCGGCAAGCTCGTCGTGCAGGTCGGCCAGGACCCGACCCCCTAGTCGGTGAAGCGGGGTGTCCAGGCCTGGCCCGCGCCGGTCACCGTCGTGCTGCTGGCCCCGATGATCAGCAGGCACTTCATGTCGATCGCCGCGGGGTCGAGCTCGCCCAGCGTCGTGACGGTCAGCGACTCCTCGGCCCGGCCGACGTCGCGGCCGACCACGACGACGGTGTCGGGCGAGCGGTGCCCGAGCAGGACCCGTTGGGCGTCGGCGACCTGTGTCGTGCGGGAACGGGACGCCGGGTTGTAGATCCCGAGCACCAGATCGGCCTCGGCGACGGCGCGCAGCCGCTTCTCGATCAGCGACCAGGGCTTGAGCCGGTCCGACAGGCTCATGACGGCGAAGTCGCCGCCGATCGGGGCGCCCGCGCGGGCCGCGACGACCTGCACGGCCGAGAGGCCCGGCAGGACCCGGATCGGCACGTCGGCGTACGCCTCGTCCTTTGCGGCCTCGAACACCGCGGCGGCCATCCCGAAGATCCCGGCGTCACCGCCCGAGACGACCGCGACCCGTTCGCCACGCAGCGCCAGGTCGAGCGCCAGCCGGGCCCGGTCCACCTCGACGGTGTTGCCCGAGGAGTGCCGGGTCAGTCCCTCGCGCTGGGGCACCCGGTCGACGTACGGGGCGTAGCCGATGACGTGCTGCACGTCGGTCAGAGCCGCGGTGACCTCCGGGGTGATCCACCGGTCGGGCCCGGGTCCGAGGCCGACGACGAGCAGCTCGGCGGTCGTCGGTCGAGGGGCGGAGGGCGGCGGAGCCTGGAGACCACGTGCCGGCTTGGTGTCACCGGGGACCACGATCAGCGAGAAGTAGGGCACCGAGGCGGGGTCCACGTCGGCGACCGGCAGCCAGCGCTCCTCGGGCATCGAGGCCCGCTCGACGTACAACGCGCCGTCGAGCCGGCCGGCCTGGCGCAGCGCCGAGACCACGGCCGGGAACGTCCGGCCGAGCTTCATGATGATCGCACCGTCGGTGTCGGCGAGGCGCCGAGCGAGCTCGGGCTCCGGCAGGGTGCCGGGCAGGATCGTGAGGACGTCGGTCAGGCGGACGAGCGGTGACGCGGTCGCGGCGGTCGCAGCGGCGAACGCGGGAACCCCGGGCACGACCTCGGTCTCGAACCGGTCCGCGAGCCGGTCGTGCATGTACATGTACGAGCCGTAGAACAGCGGGTCGCCCTCCGCGAGGATCACGACGTCGCGGCCGGCCTCGAGGTGCGCGGCGAGGCGCTCGGCGCACTCCTCGTAGAAGGCCGCCATTGCCCCGGCGTAGCCGCCGGGGTGGTCCGTCGTCCCCGTCGTGACGGGGTACTGCAGGACCTCCTCCACGACGCCGTCGGGGAACAGCCCGACCGCGATGCGGCGCGCGTTTGAGGACTTGCCGACGCCCTGGTGGTACGCGACGACGTCCGCCGACCCGATCAGGCGGGCCGCCTTGAGCGTGATCAGCTCGGGGTCGCCGGGGCCGAGCCCGACCCCGTACAGACGGCCGGTCACTCCTTCTCCTGCGCCAGCGCGTTGAGTGCCGAGGCGGCCATCGCGGACCCGCCGCGACGGCCGCGGACGGTCAGGAACGGGATGTCCAGCTCGAACGAAGCCAGTGCGTCCTTGGACTCGGCGGCGCCGATGAAGCCGACCGGGGTGCCGATGATCGCGGCGGGTCGGGGCGCGCCGTCGAGCAGCATCTCGAGCAGGTGGAACAGTGCGGTCGGTGCGTTGCCGAACGCCACGACGGCCCCATCGAGGTGGTCCTCCCACAGCGAGACGGCAGCCGCGGAGCGGGTCGTGCCCCACTCCTTGGCCAGCCCGGGCACCCGCTCGTCGCGCAGCAGGCACAGCACGTCGTTGTCTTGGGGGAGGCGGGTGCGGGTGACGCCGGAGGCGACCATCGTGGCGTCGGTCAGGATCGGGGCGCCCGACTCCAGCGCCGTGCGGGCGGCCGACACGAGGCGCGGGTGGATCACGAGGTTATCGGTCAGGTCGGTCTGTCCGCACGCATGGACCATGCGGACCGCGATCTTCTCGGCGTCCGGCGGGAGGTGCGACAGGTCCGACTCGGCCCGGATCGTGGCGAACGAGTCGAGGTAGATCGCCGCGCCATCGGCGACGTAGTCGAAGTGGCGTGCGGGCTTCTTCATGCGTTCTCCAAGTCGGGGATGACGATGCTGCGCCATGGCGTCACGATGACCTCGCCCGTCGAGCGGGCGGTGATGGTCGTGGCCAGCGGTCGGGTCAGCAGCCCGTCCGGGACGGTCACGTGCTGGGCGACGGCGCCGTCGTCCTGCGGAATGATGCCGTACGGCAGGGGAAGCGAGGTGACCTGGGTGCGGACGTCGCGGGCGAAGTGGCCGCCGATCAGCTCGGCACCCGCGTCGGGCAGCTCGTCGACGTGCCAGGCCGCGGTCTCGCCGGATCCGGCCGCGTCGAGGAACCGTCGGGCGTATGTGACGAGGGCCGCTGGTGCCTCGTCGAGCGTCACGACGGGGCCCCAGTGCTCGGACCCGATGCGGAGCTGGACGGCGTCGTGGTCGACCGCTGTGACGCCGAGATCCAGGGAGCGGTGACCGACGTCGCCGCGGCCGTCGTCGAGGACGAACAGGAAGCGTCCCGCGAGCCGGGCCAGGTCGCGATCGGCGCACACCAGCTCGTCGAGCCGGTGGGCGGGCGCGCGGAGGTCGGCCCGGCCGCCGGAGCGACCCGTCAACGGCGACACCATGATGTTGCGGACCAGCTCGTGGCTCGGCGAGGGCAGGAAGCCGGCCGCCGTGAGGGCGTCGACCAGTGCCGGCGGCACGCAGCCATCGGTGTGGGCGATGGCGCGCAGCTGCAGGTTGGTGCGCTTGGTCAGCAGGATCGTCCCGTCACCGTGGGTCTCCGCAATGTCGACGAGCGCCTCGAGGGCATCGCCCGATACCGCACCACCGAGCAGGCGGAGCCGCACGATGGCACCGTCGTCCGCGATCCATGGGCGGAACACGCCCGGGCATCGGTCGACGTGGGTGCGGGAGGTCACGGGGTCATTCTCTCCCAGGTCCCTGCCCAGCCGCCGCCGAGGAGTTCCGAAGAGGTGGGCGCGGCGCGGCCGGTAGGGTGGCATCACTTCCACGACTCAGGAATACCGGTGAGACTCCGGAGCGGTTCCGCCACTGTGAACGCCGTCAAGGCCAGCCAGACACTGAGGTGTGGAGCAACCACCCAACGGGGCGAGAACCCCGAGGAGGAACATGACGCGCATCGCGCTGCTGTCCACGTCCGACACCGACCTGCTGTCCGCGCGGGCGTCGGGGGCCGACTACACGTACGCCAACCCGTCCCGGCCCGGCCACACCGAGATGGCTGCCGCGATCGAGACCGCCGATCTGGTCGTCGCCCGCATCCTGGGCTCTCCACAGGACCTGTGCTCGGGCTTCGAGCGGATCCGGGCGACGGGCAAGCCCATGGTCGTCCTCGGTGGCGAGCAGACGCCGAACGCCGAGCTGATGGAGCAATCGACCGTACCGATCGGCATCGCCGCCGATGCGCACGTCTACCTCGCCGAGGGTGGTCCGGCCAACCTCGCCCAGCTGCACGCCTTCCTGTCCGACACGATCCTGCTGACCGGTGAGGGCTTCGAGCCGCCGGCGGTCCTGCCGGAGTTCGGGCTGGCGAAGCGGTCGGTGCCGCAGGACGCCGATCTGCCCCGCATCGGTGTCCTCTACTACCGGGCGCACGAGGCGTCCGGCAACAACGGCTTCGCGCACTGCCTCGCCGACGCGATCGACGCGACCGGCGAGGCCATCGGCGTCCCGATCTTCTCCTCGTCGCTGCGCGCCGCCTCCGACGAGTTGTTCGTCGAGCTGGGCAACCTCGACGCGCTGGTCGTCACGGTCCTCGCCGCCGGGGGCACCAAGCCCGGCACCGTCAGCGCCGGCGGCGACGACGAGTCGTGGGACGTCGAGCGCATGAAAGCGCTCGACATCCCGATCCTGCAGGGCCTGTGCCTGACCTCGAGCCGCGAGGACTGGGCGGCGTCCGACGACGGCGTCACGCCGCTCGACTCGGCCAGCCAGATCGCGATCCCCGAGTTCGACGGCCGGATCATCACGGCCCCGTTCTCGTTCAAGGAGATCGACGAGGACGGGCTGCCCCGCTACGTCGCGGACGACGAGCGCAGCGCCCGGGTCGCGGGCATCGCCGTCGCCCACGCCCGGCTGCGCCACACGCCGCCGGCCGAGCGCAAGGTCGTTCTGATGCTGTCGGCGTACCCCACCAAGCACAGCCGGGTCGGCAACGCGGTCGGTCTCGACACCCCGGTGTCGACGATCCGCCTGCTCCGCGAGCTGCGCGACACCGGCTACGACCTCGGTGCCCCGGGTGACATCCCGGGTCTCGAGCTCGACGACCTGACCGAGGCCGGTGACGCGCTGATCCACGCGCTCATCGCAGCCGGCGGGCAGGACGAGGAGTGGCTCACCCAGGTACAGCTGAGCGAGAGTCACGTGCGCATCCCGGCCGAGCAGTACGCCGGCTGGTTCGACGGCTTCCACCCCGACCTGCGCGACGCGATGCTCGAGGCCTGGGGCCCCGCGCCGGGCAAGCTGTTCGTGACGGACTCGTCGGGGGACGGGCCCGAGATCGTGCTGGCCACGATCCGTGCCGGCAACATCGTGCTGATGATCCAGCCGCCCCGCGGGTACGGCGAGAATCCCGTCGCGATCTACCACGACCCCGACATGGCGCCGTCGCACCACTACCTCGCGGCCTACCGCTGGGTCGAGGAGTCGTTCGGTGCCCATGCCGTGGTCCACCTCGGAAAGCACGGCTCGATGGAGTGGCTGCCGGGCAAGAATGCCGCCCTGTCGGCGTCGTGCGGCACCGACGCCGCGATCGGCAACCTCCCGCTCATCTACCCGTTCCTCGTCAACGACCCGGGCGAGGGCGCGCAGGCCAAGCGTCGTGCGCACGCCACGATCGTCGACCACCTGATCCCGCCGATGGCGCGTGCGGAGAGCTATGGCGACATCGCCCGGCTCGAGCAGCTGCTCGACGAGTACGCCAACATCGCGGCGATGGACCCGGCCAAGCTGCCGGCGATCCGGTCACAGATCTGGACCCACATGCGGGCCGCGGAGATGCACCGCGACCTCGGTCTGGACGACATCCCCGACGAGGACGACTTCGACGACTTCATCTTCAACGTCGACGGCTGGCTGTGCGAGATCAAGGACGCGCAGATCCGTGACGGGCTCCACGTGCTCGGCCAGGCGCCCCAGGGCGAGGCGCGGGTCAACCTCGTGCTGTCGATCCTGCGCGCGAGCCAGATCTGGGGCGGCGAGGCCGGCGCGGTTCCCGGCCTGCGGGCCGCGCTCGGGCTCGCGGAGGGTGACGGCCTCCTCGGCGACATCGACCGGATCGAGGAGCAGGCTCGCGACCTGGTGCTCGCGATGGAAGGTGCGCAGTGGGATGCGTCGGTGGCACCAACTCTGCATGACGACCCGGATGTGGTGCGGGTGCTCGAGTTCGCCGCGACCGAGGTCGTGCCGCGACTGGCGAGGACGACCGACGAGCTGGACCACGTCCTGCACGCCCTCGACGGCGGCTTCATCCCCGCCGGTCCGTCCGGGTCGCCGCTGCGCGGACTGGTCAACGTCCTGCCGACCGGCCGCAACTTCTACACCGTCGATCCCAAGGCGGTGCCCTCCCGCCTCGCGTGGGAGACCGGCCGGGCCATGGCCGACTCGCTGATCGAGCGGCACCTCGCGGACACCGGCGACTACCCGCGCTCGGTGGGCCTCTCGGTCTGGGGCACGTCGGCGATGCGGACGTCAGGAGACGACATCGCGGAGGTGCTCGCGCTGATCGGCGTCGAGCCGGAGTGGGACGAGGCGTCCCGCCGGGTCAACGGCCTGCGGATCGTGCCGACGGAGGAGCTCGGCCGGCCACGGATCGACGTCACGGTCCGGATCTCGGGCTTCTTCCGCGACGCCTTCCCGCACGTCATCGGCATCCTCGACGACGCGATCCGCCAGGTCGCCGAGCTCGACGAGACGGACGAGCAGAACTTCGTCCGAGCGCACGCCCGGCGGGACCTCGCCGAGCACGGCGACGTCCGACGGTCCACGACCCGGATCTTCGGCTCGAAACCCGGCTCGTACGGCGCCGGCATCCTGCAGGTCATCGAGGCCGGCAACTGGAAGAACGACGACGACCTCGCCGAGGTCTACACCGCGTGGGGCGGGTTCGCGTACGGCCGCGACCTCGACGGCGCACCTGCCGCCGACGACATGCGGGCCAACTACCGGCGCATCGCGGTCGCGGCCAAGAACATCGATACCCGTGAGCACGACATCGCCGACTCGGACGACTACTTCCAGTACCACGGCGGGATGGTCGCGACGGTCCGTGCGCTGACCGGGCGGGACCCCAAGGCGTACGTCGGCGACTCGACGACCCCCGACGCGGTCCGCACCCGGACGCTGCAGGAGGAGACGACCCGGGTGTTCCGGGCTCGCGTCGTCAACCCGCGCTGGATCGGCGCGATGCAGCGGCACGGCTACAAGGGCGCGTTCGAGCTCGCTGCGACCGTCGACTACCTGTTCGGCTTCGACGCGACGACCGGTGTCGTGCACGACTGGATGTACGAGACCCTCGCCAACGAGTACGTCCTGGACCAGGTCAACCAGGAGTTCATGAAGAAGTCGAACCCCTGGGCGCTGCGCGGCATCATCGAGCGGCTCAACGAGGCCGCTGACCGTGATCTCTGGGCCGAGCCGGACCCGGACGTCCTCGCGCAGATGCAGCAGGTCTACCTCGACATCGAGGGCGACCTGGAGGACCGGGACCAGTGAGGGACATCGAGTGACGAGACTTATCCGGGTCATCGGGATCGGGGCGGGCCACCCCGACCAGGTGACGGTCGAGGCGATCGACGCCCTCCGCTCGGTCGACTTTTTCGTGACGGCTGACAAGGGCGACGACGACCCGCTGTTGGCCGCGCGGCACGCCCTGCTGGCCCGGCACCTCGACGTCGTCCCGCGGGTCGTCGCGGTGCGCGATCCCGAGCGGGACCGTACGCCCGGCGACTACGGGCGGGCCGTCGTCGACTGGCACGACGCGCGCGCCGAGGCGTACGAGCGGGTCCTGCTCGAGCACGAGGGTGACGTCGGCTTCCTGGTCTGGGGCGATCCCGCGTTCTACGACTCCACGATCCGGGTCGTCGAGAAGGTGCTCGCGCGCGGGGCGGTCGAGGCCGAGTGGGACGTGGTCCCCGGCATCTCGAGCCTGCAGATGCTCGCGGCGCGGCACCGGATCGTGCTGCACGACATCGGTCAGCCCATCGTGGTGACGACGGGCCGCCGGCTCCACGAGGCCCGCGACGCCGGTGCCGACAACATCCTGGTCATGCTGAGCTCGACGCTCGACCTCGAGGGGTTCGAGGACTGGGACATCTGGTGGGGAGCCAACCTCGGGACCGCCGACGAGCGGCTCGTGAGCGGCCGGGTCGTCGAGGTCGCCGTCGACGTGCTGGCGGCGCGCATCGACGTCAAGGCCCGGGTCGGGTGGATCATGGACGCCTACCTGCTCCGCAAGCGCGCGGTCCTCACCCCGCCACCGGCCTGAGTCCCCCGCGCAAGTCACCTCCATGCGTCAGTGCTCGTCCGTGGTGCGCGCCTCGGTGAGCGTCAGCGCACCGAGTCCCGCCACCAGGCCGACGACCAGTGCCAGCACGGCGATCATGGTGCCGACGACGGCGGCGTCGATGCTCGTGCCGACCTCTCGGGACCTGGCCCAGCAGGGAGTCGATCGGCGCGTCCTCGAACATGCTTCACCCCAGAGGTGGCACTGACACTTTTCTCCTGCGGCTCCAGCGGGAACGGGCAAGATGATCCCAGTGTCGCTCTCCGATCCGGGTGGCCGCCCACCACCCCTTGCCCTCGCGCGCCATGCTGGGACACGTGGCAAGTGACATCGACCAGGACGAGGTGACGACATGTTGAGGACCGCGTGGGGCAGCCAGGGGCTCAAGGCAAGCATCGAGGGACTCGGGGCGATGGGGATGTCGGCGTTCTACGGCGACCGGGACGACGCAGAGTCCGCGGCGACACTGCACCGGGCGCTCGACCTCGGGGTCAGCCTGATCGACACCGCGGAGCTGTACGGCCCGTTCCTCAACGAGCGGCTGATCGGCCGCACGATCGGCAGCCGGAGCGACGAGTACGCCCTCGCGACCAAGACCGGCGTGGAGCTCACCGACGACGGTGAGCGTCTGGGGCCGAACGGGTCGCCGGCCTATCTGCGCAAGGCCCTCGAGAGGTCCCTGCGCAATCTCGGCCGCGACACGATCGACCTCTACTACATCCACCGGGTCGACCCGACGGTCCCGATCGAGGAGACCTTCGGGGCGCTGGGCGTGCTCGTCGCCGAGGGCAAGGTCCGCTACCTCGGGATCTCCGAGGCGGCACCGGACACGATCCGCCGGGCGCACGCGACTCACCCGCTGACGGCATTGCAGACCGAGTACTCGCTGTTCGAGCGCAGCCCCGAGGTCAACGGCGTGCTCGAGACGACCCGCGAGCTGGGCATCGCCTTCGTCGCGTACGCGCCGCTCGGGCGCGGTCTGCTGACCGGGTCGATCGCATCCACCGACGACCTCGCGGCGGACGACTTCCGCCGCAGCAGCCCACGGTTCGGGGACGACAACCTCGCCGCCAACCTCGGCGTCGTCGAGAAGGTCCGCGCACTGGCCGACGCGAAGGGCGTCACCCCGGGGCAGCTGGCCCTGGCCTGGGTCCTGCACCAGGACGGCGTCGTGGCGATCCCCGGGACCAAGCGCCGAACGTATCTGGAGGAGAACGTCGCCGCCGCCGACATCGAGCTGACCGCCGAGGACCTGGCGGCGCTGGACCAGGCCGCCCCGGTCGGAGTCGCGGCGGGCGACCGCTATCCCGAGGCCGCGCTCAAGGGCCTCACGATCTGACCCACCCCGCTGGGCGTGACGTTTTCGCCCCCAATCGGCCCGATCACGGGCGCAAAAGTCAAGCCCAGCGGGGGGTCA
>JAOPXL010000127.1 GCA_025965175.1 Aeromicrobium sp. | reverse complement strand
AGGTGGCGCCCGGTGAGCACGTCGCCGTCGTGGGCGCGACCGGGGCCGGCAAGTCGACCCTCGGCGGCATCGCCGCCGGAACGATCGACCCGACCGGCGGGACCGTGCGGCTCGGCGAGCTGGACCTGGGAGTCGCCGACGAGGCCACGGTCCGCCGTCACGTCGCGCTGGTGTCGCAGGAGGTCCACGTCTTCGCCGGCACGCTGCGGGACAACCTGCTGCTGGCTCGCGCCGACGCCGGCGACGAGATGCTGTGGCACGCGCTGTGCGACACCGGTTCCGAGCCATGGGTCCGCGCGCTCCCCGACGGCCTCGACACCCAGGTCGGCGATCTAGGTGCCGCGCTCAGTCCCGCCCAGGCCCAGCAGCTGGCGCTGAGCCGGGTCGTGCTGCTGGACCCCGACCTGGTGGTGCTGGACGAGGCCACGGCCGAGGCCGGGTCGTCCGGGGCCAGGGAGCTCGAGCAGGCCGCGCTGGCCACGATCCGCGGTCGCAGCGCGATCATCGTGGCGCACCGGCTGACCCAGGCCAGCGCCGCCGATCGTGTCATCGTCATGGACCACGGCCGCATCGTCGAGGAGGGCACCCACGACGAGCTCGTCGCCGCGGGCGGCCGCTATGCCGAGCTCTGGTCCGCCTGGTCAACCTGATCCCGCGCAGACGGGACTAGGTTTGGCTGATGGATTCCGCCTCGGTCACGCACACCGTCACCACCGCCGACACGGCCTCGGCCCTCGGCTCCGGCGACCTGGAGGTGCTCGCCACGCCACGAGTGCTCGCCTGGTGCGAGGAGGCGACGTGCGCGGCCGTCGACCTGTCGCCGGAGCAGACCAGCGTCGGCACCCGGGTCGAGCTGGAGCACCTGGCGGCGAGCCCCGTGGGCGCGGAGGTCACCGCGACCGCGACCGTGGTGCACACCGACGGGCGGCTGGTCCGCTTCCAGGTCAGCGCCCAAGACTCCTCGGGCACCCTGCTCGCCAGCGGAGAGGTGCGCCGGGTGATCGTGGACCGGGAGCGATTCCTGTCGCGGATCCGGCCTGTGGGAGACTGATACCTCGTCTTCTGAGGAGGAACACCATGGGCAAGACCGGCCGCAAGCGTCGCGCGCGTCGCAAGAAGGGCGCCAACCACGGAAAGCGTCCCAACTCGTGAGCTGACGCACCAGACGAAGAAATCCCCGCCCTCTCGGACGGGGATTTCTTCATGTGATGGCCTGAGCTCAACCGGAGCGTTGCTCGGTGATCGTGACCTGCACCGTGCGGATCGACATCAGGACCTTCTCGCGCAGCGGCTGCGGGGCCACCTCGGAGCACGATCTGGACACGAGCGACTTCACGACGCGTTCCAGGTCGTACTCGGTGAGGCACGACGTGCACTCGTCGATGTGCGTCTGGATCTCGGCACAGCTCGCCGTGTCGATCTCCTGGTCGATGAACAGGTAGAGGTTCTCCAGGGCCTTCTCGCAGTCCGGCCCGGAGCAAGGGCTTCCGATGCTTTCGGTCATTTCTTGTCACCTGCTCCCGTGACGGCCATGCCGCGCTCGCGGGCGTAGTCCGACAGCATCTCGCGGAGCATGCGACGCCCGCGGTGCAGGCGAGACATGACCGTGCCGATCGGCGTGTCCATGATCTCGGCGATCTCCTTGTAGGGGAAACCTTCGACGTCGGCGAGGTAGACGGCGTAGCGGAAGTCCTCCGGGAGCGCCTGCAGGGCGTCCTTGACGTCGCTGTCGGGGAGGTGCTCCAGCGCCTCCATCTCGGCGGACTTCAAACCCGACGACCCGTGCGACTCGGCGCGGGCGATCTGCCAGTCCTCGATCTCGTCCGTGACCTGCTGCGGCTGGCGCTGCTTCTTGCGGTAGGAGTTGATGTAGGTGTTGGTCAGGATCCGGTAGAGCCAGGCCTTGAGGTTGGTGCCGGGCCTGAACTGGTGGAAGGCGCTGAACGCCTTCGAGAAGGTCTCCTGGACCAGGTCCTCCGCGTCGTGCGGGTTGCGCGTCATGCGCAGCGCCGCCGAGTAAAGCTGGTCGAGGAACGGCAGCGCATCGGCCTCGAAGCGGGCCTGCTGCTGCTCCGGGGTCTCGGTCGCCCTCACGTCGGGGCTGTCGGGGGTCTCAGCGGTCACGGTCATTGCGTCCCAGCCTACTCCCGGCCTGCGTGGCCTGCTGAGCGGTGTGATCGATGCGTCACCCGGTCGTGCGGCTTGTGTCAGCATGTGTCCTCCTGGCTGGTGCAACCGTCCGGAGGGGCCGGCTATTCCGCGGGGATCGGCACGATCAGCTCGGGTCCGTTGTTGCGGACGTTGTTGACCGCGGTGGAGACCGGGACCGCGTCGAGACGGCCCGGGGCGGCCGGGATCAGCAGGCCCAGCAGCTCGTCGGCGCTCCGCGGGGCGGGGTCCAGCCACGCGTCGTAGGCGTCGGGCTCGAGGAACAGCGGCATGCGCTCGTGGATGTGCCCCAGGTCGTCCTCGGCGGTCGTCGTCAGGATCGTGAAGCTGATGATCCATTCGTCAGCCTCGCGGTCCTTCCAGAACTCGTAGAGGCCCGCCATCGCAAGCACCGATCCGTCCTTCGGGGTGATGTAGAACGGCTGCTTGGCCGGCTTCTTCTCCCCCTCGCGGGGCTCGCCGGCGTACCACTCGTAGTAGCCGTCGGCCGGCACGAGCGCCCGTCGCCGGGCGAATGCCTTCTTGAACGACGGCTTCTCGGCGGCGGTCTCGGAGCGGGCGTTGATCAGGCGACTGCCGATCGAGGGGTCCTTGGCCCAGCTCGGGATCAGCCCCCATCGGGCGGTCAGCAGCTCACGCTGCGCGGGGCTGTCCTGCGGGGACTCCTCGGCCCGTCGTCCGATCACGACCGGTGCGAGCTTGGTCGGCGCCATGTTGTAGTCGGCCTCGAGCTCGACGAACGAGTTGGCGAGGTCGATCTCGAAGGACTGGTTGAGCGTCGACGCCGTCTGGGTCGTCGCGTAGCGCCCGCACATGCGACCAGCGTGCCATAGAGGACCGACAGCGGTGGCTACTCGCTGAGCGCCGCGAGGACCGAGGCGATGCCGTCGGTCGATCCCGGCAGGTGCTCGACCCACAGCCGGGTGCCGTCGCGGTCACCCAGCGCGCGCTCGAGCAGCAGGCCCAGCAACGTGATCGTCAGGTCGTCGGTCCGCTGCCGGGAGGCGAGGGCCGCGAAACGTCGGGGCGACAGCTGGGCGATCGTCTCGTCCCCTGCGAAGATCGTCCGCAGCGCGTGCGCCACGTCGAGGGCCCGCAGCGCCAGCTCCAGCTCGTGGCCGGTGCCGGTCCGGGACAGCTCCACGACGACGAGCGCGTGGGTGTCGGTGGCGCGGCGTCCGTCGCGCTCGGCACCTCGATAGACCTCGGCGAGCCTGGACCGCACGTAGGCCACCGAGGCCAGCGACGTCAGGGGATCGTCGCACGAGATGTCGGCCAAGGCGACCAGGACCCGCTCGGCCCAGGCGACCGCGGTCGTCCGGCTCACCGCGAACGGCGGTTCGGCCGGGGCGTAGGCCCGCTCCACGTGGTCCAGGACCTCGTGGAGCGGGACACCCAGCTGCGCTGCACTCGCTCCCACCTCGTGTGCAACGACGTCGATGTCCGGCCGGCCGTTGCGTACGGCGTCGACAAGGGGCTCCACGTTCAATCCCGAGCTGAACACGGTGCTCCTTCCCCGGTCGGACAGGAATGAGACGGATGGCGACCCCGAGCATGACGCGGGTTCCAGGATTTCTTTTTCCGGCCCATCCCGCGTTCGTGACCGGAGCGCCTCTTCGTCGTTGGTTCGACTGGGAAGGAGACACGTGCCGGAGATGGTCAGCACGCGAGCGGGCTCGAGCGATGCCGAGCTCATCCTTGCGGTGCGCTCGGGCGACACCGAGGCGTACGGCGACCTGTTCGACCGCCACCGGAACGCCGCCCTGCGCATGGCGCGCCAGCTCGTGCGCGGCCCTGACGCCGACGACCTCGTGGCCGAGTCGTTCTATCGCGTCCTGACGACGTTGCAGGCGGGCAAGGGCCCCGACGAGTCGTTCCGGGCCTATCTGCTGACGTCGATCCGCCGCCTCCACATCGACCGCATCCGGGCCGGTCACAAGGTCACGACGACAGACGACGAGTCCGCGCTCGACCGCGCCGTCGAGTTCGTCGACCCGGCCGAGATGCGGTTCGAGCAGGGCGCCGCGGCGGCGGCGTTCGCCTCACTCCCGGAGCGCTGGCAGCTCGTTCTGTGGCACCTGGACGTCGAGGGACAGAAGCCGGCCCAGATCGCGCCGCTGCTCGGGATGAGCGCTAACAGCGTCTCCGCGCTCGCCTACCGCGCTCGAGAGGGGCTTCGTCAGGCCTACCTCCAGGGGCACCTCGCCCCTTCGCTGCACGCGAGCTGCAGGACGACGACCGGGATGCTCGGCGCGTACGTCCGCAAGGGCCTGTCCCCCCGGGACCGCGCCCGTGTCGACTCGCACCTCGACGACTGCAGCCGGTGCACAGGTCTGCTCCTCGAGCTCGCCGAGGTCAACTCGAACCTGTCGGGCGTCCTCGGGCCCGCGCTCCTGGGGCCGGCGTTCGGTGGGTACGCCGCCGCGATGGCGACTGCCGGAGTCGTATCCGCCGGAGCGGCGACCAGCGCCGCGCTGGGCCTCAAGCTCGTCGTCGGCCAGGCCGCCAAGCTCGCGCTGGAGCCGGTCAAGATCGTGGGCTCGGCCGTCGCCGGCGCCGGGACGCAGGGCATCGTCGCGGCCGCCGTCGTCACCGGCGTCGCCACCGCGGGCACGGTCGCAGTCACGACCGACTTCGGGACGACCGCCAAGGATGAGCCGTCCGTGTCGGCGCCCCGCGTGCCCACCGCCTCGCCGACGCCCGGTCCCGAGGACTCGGCCGAGCCCAGCCCGCCGACACCGGCGCCGGACCAGACCGAGCCGAGCCCGTCAACAGCACCCGAGGCCGTGCCCACCGTCGAGCCGGAGCCCTTACCACCGACCGAGTCGGCCTCCGTCGAGCCGGCCCCCCCACCTGTCCCGGCCCCGACCCCCGAGCCGGTCGTCCCGACCGACTACGGCATCGGAGGCGTCACGATCACGAACGACGACACCCTGCTGCAGCGCAGGTTCACGATCCCGGTCACCGCGACCAACCCGGGCCGCTCGGCCGACCAGGTGGTGACGCTGAGGATGTCGTTCACCCGCTCGGTCACGTTCCGCGGCGTCGTCAGCCCCGGGTGGGACTGCGGCAGCACGGTTCGCAACCAGCGCCTCACGACGCTCACCTGCACCACGACACTGGCCGCGGGGCAGGGCACGACTTTCGTGACGAAGGCCCGAGCCCTCCTGCGGCCTGCCGGCACCGTCACGGTGACCGCCACGGACGATCCGACTCCCGACAACGACAGCGCATCGTTCCGAGCGGGCCCCTACCTGCTCGTGCTGTGAGGCCCGTGCGACTTGCCGCCCGCGGTGGGTCCGGTATGAATGGGTCATGACCCTTCTGCGTACGGTGGCCCGCCCGTTGCTCGCCTCGATGTTCGTCGTCGGAGGTGCGCAGGCACTCAAGTCGCCCGGCCCTCGCGCCGCGAAGGCCCAGCCGGCCGCTGACCTGATCAAGAAGATCGCCCCGTCCTCGCCGCTCGACGGCGCCCAGCTGGCCCGGCTCAACGGCGCCGTCCAGCTCGCGGCCGGTCTGGCGCTCGCCACGGGTCACGTGCCCCGCCTCGCGGCCTTCACACTCGCCGCGACGGTCCCCCCGACGACGTTCGCGGGGCACCCCTACTGGAACGAGACCGACCCGGCCGCCCGGGCCAACCAGCGGATCCACTTCCTCAAGAACCTCTCGATTACCGGCGGGCTCCTGATGGCGACGCTCGACCCGGACCCGCACAAGAAGTTCATCGCGCTTCGCGCCAAGGACAAGGTCACCGGCGCCGCCTCGTCGGTCGCCGACCAGATCGACCACCTCCGGGGCTGACGCAGCACGGTGAGGACGCGGGGCCGATAGGCTGCACGCGATGACTGCTCCGCTGCCCTGGCTCGCTCCCCACCGTGACACGCCCTTCGTGGGCGAGGTGCTGGTCCCCGGATCGAAGTCGCTGACCAACCGCGTCCTGATCCTGGCCGCCCTGGGCGACGGCCCCTCCGTGATCACCCGCCCGCTGGCGTCCCGCGACACCAACCTCATGGCGGCGGCCCTGACGACGCTGGGCGCCACGATCCAGCGCGACGGCATGACCTGGACCGTCACCCCGTCGACGACCGGCAGCGCCGAGCCGGCGACGGTCGACTGCGGTCTCGCCGGCACCGTGATGCGGTTCGTGCCGCTCCTGGCCGCGCTCGGCACGGCACCCGTGACCTTCGACGGGGACGAGCACGCGCGCGTACGCCCCATGGGCACGACGATCGCGACGCTGCGCTCGCTCGGGGTCGAGGTCGACGACGACGGGCGTGACTCGCTGCCGTTCACGGTGCACGGTGCCGGTCGGATCTCCGGCGGGACGATCGAGGTCGACGCCTCCGCGTCGAGCCAGTTCGTCTCCGCGCTGCTGCTGGTCGCGCCCCGGTTCGACGTGGGCCTGGACCTGCGCCACGTCGGGGGCCCGCTCCCCTCCATGCCGCACATCGACATGACGGTCGCCGAGCTGCGCCGTCGTGGCGTCCGGGTTGACACCGACAGCCCCGACCGCTGGGTCGTGCACCCCGGACCGGTTGACGCGCTGGACGTCGAGATCGAGCCCGACCTGTCCAACGCGGGGGTGTTCATCGCCGGGGCGCTGGTGACCGGCGGCAGCGTGCGGATCCGCAGCTGGCCGGCCGACACCGACCAGGCCGGCGACGCGTGGCGGACGATTGTCCCGGCGTTCGGCGGCACGGTCGAGCAGGACGGTGCCGACCTCGTCCTCTCCGCCGGCGCAACCCTGAGGGGTGTCGACCTGGACCTGCACGACGTCGGCGAGCTCACGCCGGTCGTCGCCGCGATGGCGGCCCTGGCGGACTCCCCCTCACGCCTCACGGGGGTCGCGCACCTGCGCGGTCACGAGACCGACCGGCTCGCGGCCCTCGTGGCCGAGATCAACCGGCTCGGCGGCGACGCCGAGGAGCTCCCCGACGGGATCGCCGTGCGGCCACGCGCGCTGCACGGCGCGACCTTCCGGACGTACGACGACCACCGCATGGCGCACGCGGCAGTCGTCCTGGGCCTGCGGGTGCCGGGCCTGCTCGTCGAGAACGTCGTGACGACGATCAAGACGTACCCCAACTTCGCCCCCGTCTGGGAGCGCCTCATGACCGCGCCGGCGAAGGTCTGACGACATGAGCAGGCACGACGACGAGCATGCGCAGTTCGAGCGCCCGCGCCGGCACACCAAGCCGCGCACCAAGGTGCGGCCCAATTACGACGACGCCGACGTCGCGCGCGTCGTGACGATCGACCGTGGCCGCTACACCGTGACGCTGCAGGGCGCCTCGCGGACCATCACCGCGATGAAGTCCCGCAACCTCGGCCGCAAGGGGGTCGTGGTCGGCGACGAGGTCAAGGTCGTCGGCGACGTCTCCGGTGACGTGGGCTCCCTGGCCCGGATCGTGGAGGTCCACCCGCGCCGCACCGTGCTGCGGCGCACGGCGGACGACGACGACCCGATCGAGCGCATCATCGTCGCCAACACCGACCAGCTCGTCATCGTCGCGGCGCTCGCCGATCCGACCCCGCGGGCCGGGCTGATCGACCGCTGCCTCGTCGCCGCGTTCGACGCCGGCATGGAGCCGCTCGTCTGCCTGACCAAGTCCGACCTCGGCACTCCCGACGAGCTCGTCGCGATGTTCGAGCCCCTCGGCGTACGCGTTGTGGTCACCCGCCAGGGCGGTGACCTTGACCGCGTCCGCGACGCACTGCGGGACCGGGTCAGCGTGCTGGTCGGCCACAGCGGCGTCGGCAAGTCGACCCTCGTCAACGCAGTCGTGCCGGACGCGCACCGCTCGGTCAGCTACGTCAACGCCGTCACGGGGCGGGGCCGGCACACCTCGACTTCGGCTATCAGCCTCGAGCTGCCGTTCGGCGGCTGGATCATCGACACCCCCGGCATCCGCTCGTTCGGGCTGGCCCACGTCGAGGTCGACGACCTGATCAAGGCGTTCCCCGACCTCCGCGACACGACCCGCGACTGCCCGCGGGGGTGCCTACACTCGGCCACCGAGCCCGAGTGCGCGCTCGACCTCGCGGTCGCCGACGGGACCCTGGCGACCGAGCGGGTCGAGTCGTTCCGACGGATCCTCGCGAGCCGTGACCAGAAGGACGAGTACTGATCAGGTGAGCCCCGGGCGGATTCGGACCGCTACGCCGTACCCTGAGGGCCATGGCTCACTCGTACAACGACGACCTGCGCCTCGCCCACGTGCTCGCGGACAACGCCGACAACCTCTCGATGGACCGCTTCCTGTCCATCGACCTCCAGGTCGACACCAAGCCCGACATGACGTACGTGACCGAGTCCGACCAGGCCGTCGAGGCCGCAATCCGGCGCACCCTCAAGTCCGCGCGCGGCCGGGACATCGTCCTGGGCGAGGAGCAGGGCGAGGACGAGGGCGCCACGGGCGGCCCCGGCGGACGCCGCTGGATCATCGACCCGATCGACGGCACGTCCAACTTCGTCCGCGGCGTCCCGGTCTGGGCCACCCTGATCGCGCTGGAGGAGGAGGGTGAGATCGTCGCGGGCTGCGTGTCCGCCCCGGCCCTCGGCCGCCGCTGGTGGGCCAGCAAGGGCACCGGCGCCTACACCGGGAAGTCCCTCATGTCGTCGCGGGAGATCCGGGTCTCGCAGGTCTCCGAGCTCGGCAGCGCCTCCCTGTCGTACGCCTCGCTGGGCGGCTGGGACGCGATCGGCAAGGCCGACGCGTTCGCTGCGCTGATGCGACGCTGCTGGCGCACCCGCGCGTACGGGGACTTCTGGTCGTACATGCTGCTGGCCGAGGGTGCGGTCGACATCGCCGCCGAGCCCGAGCTCAACCTGTGGGACATGGCAGCGCTGGACATCATCGTGCGCGAGGCCGGCGGCACCTTCACGAGCCTGGCCG
>JAOPXL010000121.1 GCA_025965175.1 Aeromicrobium sp. | reverse complement strand
CAGTTGCACGACGTTGGGCCGCGGAATGACTGAGTTTCCCTCTCGGGTGTCTAGTTCTTCTCGAAGGTTGGATGTACGTCGCGACAGCCGCTCGCGAAAGTCGGGGGCGGCAACTCGCCAAGAGGAGCAGCACATGGCAACAGGAACCGTCAAGTGGTTCAACGCTGACAAGGGCTTCGGATTCATCGCCCCCGACGACGGCAGCGAGGACGTGTTCGCGCACTTCTCCGCCATCCAGTCGAGCGGCTACCGCTCGCTGGAGGAGAACCAGAAGGTCGAGTTCGACGTCGAGCAGGGCCAGAAGGGCCTGCAGGCCGCCAACATTCGTCCGGTCTGATCCCACTCGTCTGATCAGGCGTTGACGCAAGGAACCCCCGGAGCGGGCGCTCCGGGGGTTCTTCCGTGTCTGCGGGTCGGTCAGAGGTGCCCGGCCTCGTCCCAGGCGTGACTGCCGAACTCAGGGGTGTACGCCAGATAGCTGACGTCACCGACCGATGTGGCGTGGGCTGGTGATAGTCGGTGCGCCGGGAAGCGGCGCGATGTCTCCGCCAGCTGGCCGGAGTCGATGTCGAACGAGGACTCGTCCATGCGGGATCTCCCTTGGGTCGGTGCGTCCTGAGTCGCGGGCCTTCACATGAGGATATCCTCATGTTTTGCCGCGAGGCACCCTTACCAACGGGTAGGTTTCGGCTATACCGTGACGCGCAGGATCCTGTCGTCGCCGCGACGCACGTCTCCCCGGCCGTCGCGATTGCTGGTCGTGACCCACAGGGCCCCGTCGGGAGCCACGGTGACGCTGCGGATGCGGCCGTACCTCCCGGCGAAATGGGCCTTGGGCTTGCCGGCGTCGGTGCCGTCGAGCGGGACGGCGAACAGGCACTCCCCCTGCAGCGCACCGATGAACGCCGTCGAGCCGGTGATCGCGATCCCCGCCGGAGAGCACTGGTCGGTGCCCCAAGTGACCTTCGGATTGATCAGCCCGGCGTCGTCCGAGCGGCCCTCGACCTGGGGCCAGCCGTGGTTGCCCCCGCGCTGGATCAGGTTGAGCTCATCGGCCGCCTTGTCACCGAACTCCGCGGCCCACAGCCTCCTGCGCTCGTCGAAGGCCAGACCCTCGATGTTGCGGTGGCCGTAGGACCAGGTCCGGTTGCCGAACGGGTTGCCCCTCGCGGCCTTGCCGTCCTGGTCGATGCGCAGGATCTTGCCACTGAGCGACCCGCGGTCCTGGGCGAGTGGAGCGTTGCCCGCATCCCCCGTCGAGACGTACAGCAGCCCCTCGTCGTCGAACAGCAGCCGTCCGCCGTGATGCCTCGACCCGATCGGGATCCCGGTGAGGATCGGTCGTGGCGTGCCGATGCCACGACCCGACAGGCTCATCCTGACGACCCGGTCGTCGGTGCTCGTCGTGACGTAGGCGAACAAGGTGCGGGGATCGTCGGGGGGGATCGCGAGCCCGAGCAGGCCGCCCTCTCCCCCGGTGACGCCCGCCGCGCCGGCAATCGTGCCGACCCGGCTCGGCTGGCCGTCCCGGGGGACCCGGACGATCCGGCCCTCGTCCCGCAGGGAGACCAGGGCGTCACCGTCGTCGAGGAAGGCGATGCCCCAGGGCACCGCGAGCCCGGTCGCGATCTCCCGGTCGACCCGAGGTGTCCCGGCCCTCGGCGACGGCGTCGACGTCGTGCTGGGCGCAGGGGTCGGCGAGTCGCTCGGGCTGGGTGACCTCGTCGGTCTCGGGTCGTCCCCCTCGTTGCTGCAACCCAGCAGCGAGGCGGCGCCCACGGCGGCCAGCCCGGTCAGCAGTGAACGTCGCTCCATGACCCGATCATGCCCGCGTTGGTCAAGACCCGCCCGTCAAATCAGCGACTGCTGGCGATCCGGTACTGACGGATCGACAGCGGGACGAAGACCACCAGGATCACGACGACGCAGATCAGGGTGTAGACCACCGGGTTCTGCAGCGACCAGGCGTCCGGGACAGGAACGGTTTCGTTGGTGTTGCCGAACAGCTCCCGGCACGCCTGCGTGAGGGTCGACACCGGGTTCCACTCCACGACACGTTGCAGGACCGGTGGGAACGACTCGGTCGGGACAAAGGCGTTCGACACGAACGTCAGCGGCATGATGACGATGAAGGACGCATTGTTGATGACGTCCACGCTCGGCACCATCAGACCGACCCAGGCCATGATCCAGCTGACCGCGTAGGCGAACAGCAGCAGAAGCAGGAAGGCCAGCAGCGCCTTGCCGACGCCCTCGCGCATCCGCCAGCCCACCAGCAGGCCCGTCAGCGCCATGATGATGAGCGACAGCACGTTGTAGACCACGTCGGAGGTCGTGCGACCCACCAGCACGGCCGAGCTGGACATCGGCAACGACCTGAATCGGTCGATGATGCCCTTCTGCATGTCCTCGGCGAGCCCCGCGCCGGTGAACGTCGCGCCGAACACGACGGTCTGGGCAAAGATGCCGGCGATCAGGAACTCGCGGTAGTTGACTCCTCCGCCCGGATCGATAGCGCCCCCGAAGACGTAGGCGAACAGCAGCACGAACATGATCGGCGAGATGAGGACGAACACCAGGATCTCGGGCACCCGGACGATCTTGATGAGGTTGCGTTTGGCCACCACCCAGCCGTCGGTGGCGTGACGGGTCAGCGTGGTCATGAGGCTACCTCCGCGGTCGCGATGTCGGCATCGATGTCGGTGTCGGTCTCGGGATCCTCCGCGGCACGACCGGTCAGGCTGAGGAACACGTCGTCCAGCGTCGGTCGACGCAGCCCGACGTCGAAGACCGCGATGTCCTCGACGTCCAGGTCGTCGAGGACGCTGCGCAGCTGGGGCACGCCGCCCTCGACCGCGGCGGTGAGCTCGCGGCCGTTGTCGGCGACCTGCACCTGACCGAGCGCCACCCGACCGAGGATCCGGGTGGCGTCCTCCCGGCGGTCTATGTCGGCCAGGATGATCTCGATCCGCTCGCCGCCGGTCTGCGCCTTGAGCTCGTCGGCAGTGCCACGGGCGATCGCGCGACCGTGGTCGATCACCACGATGTCGTCAGCCAGCAGGTCCGCCTCCTCGAGATACTGCGTCGTCAGCAGCAGGGTGGCGCCCGACGACACGAGGTCGCGGATGACTCCCCACATCTGCTGGCGGCTGCGCACGTCGAGTCCTGTGGTGGGCTCGTCGAGGATCAGCACCGGCGGCTCGGCAACCAGCGCCCCGGCCAGGTCCAGGCGGCGACGCATGCCGCCCGAGTACGTCTTGGAGGGGCGGTCGCCCGCCTCGGCCAGGTCGAAGCGGTCGAGCAGGTCGCGGGCACGCTTCGAGGCCTGGGACTTCCGCATGCCGTAGAGACGACCGACCATCTCGAGGTTCTCGTAGCCCGTGAGGTGCTCGTCGACGGCGGCGTACTGGCCCGACAGGCCGATGCGCGCCCGGACGCCGTCCGGGTCCTTGGCGACGTCGATCCCGGCGACCTCCGCCGTGCCACCGTCGGCCTTGAGCAGGGTCGCGAGGATGCGGACGGCCGTCGTCTTGCCGGCGCCGTTGGGACCGAGCAGGCCGAGCACCTTGCCCTCGGGGACGGTCAGGTCGAGCCCTGCGAGGGCTTCCACACCCTTGTATCTCTTCACCAGTCCGGTCGCACGGATCATGTCGGTCATGCGTCCCACCCTGCCAGCCATGACCGACAGAAGCGCTAGACCTGGCGGTAGCTGCTGAGGAAGTTGCCCAGTCGCTGGATCGCGTCGGCCAGGTCGCGCGACCACGGCAGCGTCACGATGCGGAGGTGGTCGGGATCCGGCCAGTTGAAGCCGGTCCCCTGGGTCAGCAGGATCTTCTCCTGCAGCAGCAGGTCGAGCACCAGCTTCTGGTCGTCCTTGATCGGGTAGACGTCGGGATCCAGGCGTGGGAAGGCGTACAGCGCGCCCTTCGGGGTCACGACACTGACGCCGGGGATCTTGCGCAGCTCGCCGATCGCGGTGTCGCGCTGCTCCAGCAGGCGACCGCCGGGCAGGATCAGCTCCTTGATCGACTGGTAGCCACCCAGCGCGACCTGGATCGCGTTCTGCGCCGGGACGTTGGGGCACAGCCGCATCGAGCACAGCAGCGTGATGCCTTCGAGGTAGTCCTGCGCCCGCTCCAGCGGGCCCGTCACGACGAGCCAACCGGCGCGGTACCCGCATACGCGGTACGCCTTGGACAGCCCGTTGAAGGTCAGCGTCAGGACGTCGGGGGCGACGCTGGCCATCGGGATGTGGACCGCGTCGTCGTAGAGGATCTTGTCGTAGATCTCGTCGGCCATCAGGACCAGGTCGTGCTTGCGGGCCAGGTCCGCGATGCCCACGAGTGTCTCACGGGAGTAGACCGCGCCAGTGGGGTTGTTGGGGTTGATGACGACGATGACCTTGGTGCGGTCGGTGATCTTGGACTCGAGGTCCTCCAGATCGGGGTTCCACCCGTTGTCCTCGTCGCAGCGGTAGTGCACCGGGACGCCGCCGGCGAGGTTGGTGACCGCGGTCCACAGCGGGTAGTCCGGGACCGGGATCAGGACCTCGTCGCCGTTGTCGAGCAACGCCTGCAGGGCGATCTGGATAAGCTCGGAGACTCCGTTGCCGATCCACACGTCATCGACGTCGATCGTCGGGAAGCCCTCCTGCAGCTGGTAGTTGTGCACGACGGCACGCCGCGCGGACTGGATGCCGCGCGAGTCCGAGTAGCCGGCCGAGCCGGGCAGCGCCGCAATGACGTCCTGCA
>JAOPXL010000112.1 GCA_025965175.1 Aeromicrobium sp. | reverse complement strand
TCCTGGACGACGACGTCGTCAAGGAGAGCCTCGGCGTGATCCTCAAGCACCAGGACGACCTGGAGAAGGCTCGCACCCGGCTCGACCTGGACGAGGTCCTGAGCCAGTCATGAGCCCGTCATGAGCCAGGGACCCACGGCGCCGGGGCAGGACCTGGCCGGGCGGCTCGTCGAGCTCGTCACGGCCCTGCGGAGCAAGGGCATCCCTGCCGGGACCAGCGAGACCGTCGATGCAGCGGCGGTCATCGAAGTCCTCGGGCTGAGCGATCGCGCGCAGCTGCGGGAGGGCCTGGCCGCGGCGCTGGTCCGTCGAGGGGGTCAGCGTGACGTCTTCGACATGACATTCGACATCTACTTCCCGGCCGGGGTCGGCACGCCCCACGCGGCGCTGGACACCGACGAGGACTTCGACGTGGAGGACCTGCGGGACCTGCTGGCCCAGGCGCTGGCCGAGAACGACCTGCGCACGCTCGACCAGGTCGCCGAGATCGCGGTCGACCTGCTGGGCCAGGTCGGCACTCCGGCGACCCCGTCCGGCGCCTTCTCCGCCTACCAGACCCTGGAGCGCCTGCGCCCACAGACGTTGGTGATGCAGGCTCTGCAGCAACGCGGGCAGGGCGCCGGCGGGCAGGGCCAGGGCGAGGGATCCGGACAGGGGTCGGGTGGCAGGTTCACCGATCGCCTGGAACGTGACGAGATCCGCCAGAACGTCGAGCGGTTCCGGGCGATGGTCGCGAGTGAGGCGAGACGCCGGACCGCCGAGATCCGCGGCCGCGAGGTCGTGACCCGGCACGCGGTCCGCACCGGCAGCGACCGGATCGACTTCCTGAGCGCCAGCAAGCAGCAGCTCGAGGAGCTGGCCCGCACCGTCAAGCCCCTGTCGCGCAAGCTCGCGACGCGCCTCGCGGCCCGACGACGCAAGGCGAGCCGCGGACGCATCGACATACGCCGCACGCTACGGCGCTCGATGTCCACCGGCGGTGTCCCGATGCACCCCGTCCTCGCCAAGCCCCATCCGTCGCGACCCGAGCTCGTCCTGCTGTGCGACGTGTCGGGCTCGGTCTCAGGCTTCTCGAGCTTCACGATGCACCTGGTCCAGGCGCTCAGCAGTCAGTTCAGCAAGGTGCGCGTCTTCGCCTTCATCAATGCGATGGACGAGGTGACCGACATGGTCAAGGAGGGCAGCGACGACCTGGCTGCCCGCATCGCCCGCGATGCCCACATCACGAAGTGGCACACCAGCAGCGACTACGGGGAGGCGTTCGCCGACTTCCACGCCGACCACATGTCCGCGATCGGTCCGCGCACAGCGGTCCTGATCCTCGGCGACGCGCGCAACAACAACCAGGACCCCAACCTCGGGGCGCTGCACGACATCAGTCAGCGTGCCCGACGGACGTTCTGGCTCAACCCGGAGGCGTCCATGCGGTGGGGGCTCGGGGACTCCGTCGCACCGCTGTACGCCGAGGTCGTCGAGATGCACGAGTGCTGCAACGTCGACCAGTTGACCCGGTTCATCACCCGGCTCCTCCCGGTTTGACGGTTGCACCTCGGTTGCGGGCCCTACCGTGAACGGGTGAAGAGAGCCCCCGGCCGGTCGGCGCGAGCCGCGATCGGCGTCGTGACGTGCTGCGTCATGCTCGCCGCCCTCTCAGGCGCCGAAGCGTCCGAGCCCCCGGCTGCGTGCCGGGACCTCGACTACTCCGATCCTGGCCAGGGCGTGCTGACCTTCGCCGACGAGTTCGACACCGGAGCCCTCGACCCCAGCAGATGGCGGACCCGCGACGACACGTTCCTCGACCAGGACCAGGCCTGGATCTCGAAGGACAACGTCTCGGTCCACCCCCACGCCGGCACCGACGGCGTCCTCGACATCGCCGGACGCAAGCTGGACCCGGCGGCGTACAAGCGCAATGCGAACGCGCTCCACCCGGGAGAGAACACGGTCCGCGGCTACTCGACCGGATACGTCGACAGTATCGACGCGGCGGGCTACGGCAATGCCGCCGGGGACCGCTTCGGCCAGAAGTACGGCTACTTCGAGGTGCGCGCGTGGGTGCCGTCCGAGGCGACGATG
This sequence comes from Aeromicrobium sp., assembly GCA_025965175.1. GTDB lineage: Bacteria > Actinomycetota > Actinomycetes > Propionibacteriales > Nocardioidaceae > Aeromicrobium. Next base: position 67,308 of record JAOPXL010000112.1, on the reverse strand, counting down.
TCCCGTGGGATCTGGCCGGCGTTCTGGTTGCGCGCCGACCACCGGGCTGGTGAGATCGACCCCATGGAGTCGTACGGCGCGCCGACGGTCCGGTCGTTCGACCCCTCGAGCTCGTACGAGTGGAACAGCTGGGCCGACACCGCCGAGGGCTCGATGACCGACATCGAGAAGCAGCAGACGCATGGCCGGGCCGATGTCGGCACCGACAGGATCTGGCAGGGCTGGCACCGCTACGCGGTCAACTGGTCGCCGAGGTGCCTGCGCTACCTGTACGACGGCAGGACCGTCGGCTTCGTCGACTTCACGGATCTGGACACCCGGTCGTACTTCACCGGGCCGTCGTTCGACGACACGTTCCACATCCGGCTCAACATGCAGATCGGCTCGAAGTACTGGGGCTGGGCCGACGACGCGCACACCCGCCCCGACTTCCACTACCTGGTCGACCACGTCCGGGTCTACCAGGGCGTCGGGGCGTACGCGCCGAGCTGATCCTCTTTTGGCGGATCACGTGCTGACCGGCTCAGGGACGGGGTCCCCAGACACTGTCGTCACTTGCCGGCGCAGCCGGCGATCCAGGGCCAGACCGCCGAGCAGCAGCAGCACCGCGACGACACCGTCGAGCCACCAGTGGTGACCCGTCGCCGCGACGACGAAGACCGTCACCGGCAGGTGCATCAGCACGATCCAGCGCCACCAGCTCCTCGACATCGCGAACGTGCCGAGGGCCACGACGGCGGCCCAGCCCACGTGGATCGACGGCATCGCAGCGAACTGGTCGGACACCCCGGTCCCGACGGCACCGTAGACGCCGAGCCCGTACTGCTGCGAGAGGTCGACGAAGTCCAGCTCGCCGAGGAAGCGTGGCGGGGCCACCCGGACGAACCGGATGACCAGACAGCCGGCCGTCACCGCCACGAGCCCGTTGCGCCAGTGCGGGTACGCACCGCGGTGCCGCACGAACGCCCACACCAGGAACGCGATCAGCGCAGGGACGTGCACGATCGCGTAGTAGCCGTTGCAGAGCTCGGCCAGCCAGTCGTGCCGGACCACAAGGTGCTGGACCGAGATCTCGCTGGGCAGGTGCAGCGCCCGCTGGAAGTCGTTGATCTCCCGGGCCCGGCCGAGCGCGCCCGCCTCGTGCGTGACCGGCAGCATCCGGGCGAGCCGCCACACGCCGTAGAGGCCCGAGATGACGGCGAGCTCTTGGAAGGCCGGCAGCAACGCGTCGCCTGCCCGGCTGCGGGGCAGGCGACGGACCACCAGCCACGCAGCCATGCTGAGGAGGCAGGCGGAGAACGCTTGCTCCCAGGTCGGCCACGGCACAGGACCATTCTGTCCGATGCCGCCGACAGGCACCCCCCGAACCTTCCGCAAGACTCAGGACTGCGGGGGCATCCCCTGCCGCACCTCGGGATGGCCCTTGGTGCGGAACAGCGGTGGCATGAATCGCAACATCAAGCCGGACCACGTCAGGTGGGTGAGCATCGGCGCCTGGATCCCACCGGTGGCTCGGCGTTGCAGACCGAACAGCGCGCCCATCACGGCGCTGGCGAGCACGAGCGCGGGGTTGCGGGTGGCAGTCGTCGCCAGGGCATAGACCGCGGTCGACTTCACGACGGGCTGGTTTGTCCCGACCGCGGCATACAGCGCACCGCGGAAGAAGACCTCCTCGGCGGCCCCGTTGGCGAAGGTCGTCAGCGTCACCAGCGGGGCCGAGCCCTGGTCGGCGTACGCGAGGATGTCGGTCAGCGCCCGGTTGAGCACCGGGATCCTGCGGGCGACGAGCGCCGCGCCGTAGAACAGGCCGAACGCACCGACCCCCATCGCGACCGGCGTCAGGAGCGGACGGCGTAGACGGTGCTGCTCACCCTTCTCCCAGCCCAGGTGCAGCGGGCCCGAGACGAAGGCGCCGGCGGTGTACGTCCCGGCGACCCCCAGCGTCATCCCGTAGAACGCCTTCGACCCCGGCTCGGTCGACAAGGAGGTGCCGAGGAGTCCGGCGCCGAGGACGCTGACGCCGCCGACCACGCGGCGCCGGTGGCGGAACGCGGCATCAGTCTCCCAGTGGTCGCGCTCCACCTTGTCGCGCAGCGCCCGGGGCACCGCGGCGAGAAGATCGGACCGGAGGGCGTCGGCGCGGCGCGACCCGCGCCTCATCGGCCGGCTCCGCGCTGAGGGGGACGAGGGGTCTGCTGGATCAGGGACATCAACCACGACGCTACTGGTCGCGCGGCGAGACCGCCGCTCGACGAGGTCCGTCCGGTAGCGTCGCGACCATGGTGGCGACCTTCCGGATCGGGCTCAAGAACGTCCTCGGGTCCAACTGGACCCGCATGCACCACCGCTGGCCCGGTCGGGCGGTGATGCTCGAGCGGGAGATGAACGGCCCGGAGGGCATGCTGGCCAGCGTCTACTTCCTCGTCGAGGTCAATCGGGCGGCCGAGCGCCGCAGCCTCGCGGAGATCCTGCCCGGCTGGGACGTCGTCAGGTCGCACGGGTGCAACGACGTCTACAGCGACCCGACGGTCCACCGCCTGATCGACTGGTCCGAGGTCAAGCTGGGCACCCGGACCCGCCAGATGCGGTACGTCACGATCGCTCGCTACGAGCACCTCGCCTCCGGCGTGGAGTGGACCGGCGCGACGACCCACCTGTCGTCGTCGGTGCACACCACGCCGGAGAAGGCCGCGGCGTCGCGCACTGTCCAGGGCCGCCGGCTCGCTGAGCTCGGCGCCGAGCACGGCATCGACATCCTGACCGGCGACATCAACAACACCGTGGCCCGCGAGGACACCCCGCGCGGGATCCTCGAGGCCGCGGGCTACACCGACTGGCGAGTCGCGACCGAGGTCGAGAACGTCGGCTACGACACGCACCGGCCCATCGGGGAGCCGCCGCGCCAGGGCGGCGAGCACCTCGATGCGATCTACCTCGGACCGCGCGCCACCGCGCTCGAGGGTCGGGTCCAGATCACCGAGCCGGACAGCTCCGACCACTTCGGCCTGGCCTGCACGGTGGCGATCGAGGACGACTGAGGCGCGGTCCTCACACCGCCGCGCCGACTCCCGGCTCGCTTGGCACGTCATCCTTCCTGGCGTTGATCAGGACGATCGCGGCGATCAGGGCGGCGATCAGCAGCATCGAGCCCCAGAAGAACGCCACGTGATAGCCGTGGACGAACGCGTCCGACTGGACCCCCTTCGGATCGGCCGAACCTCGCAGGTTGTCGGTCAGGTACGCCGTGACCGCACCGGCGTACAGCGTGTTGAGCAGCGCTGTCCCGAGCGATCCTCCGACCTGCTGCGAGGTGTTGAGCAGGGCGCTGGCGACGCCGGCATCGTGCGAGCCGACCCCGATGAGGGCAGTGCTGGACGCGGGGACGAAGACCGCTGCCATGCCGAGGCTCATCAGCACGATCGCCGGCAGGACGTGGGTCCAGTAGGAGGTGTCGGCCGTGACCTGGGTCAGCAGGAGCATGCCGATCGAGGCACTCGCCAGTCCTGGCACCATGAGCGGCTTGGGGCCGAGTCGGGGCAGCAGCTGGGAGACCACACCTGCGCCGAGGATGATCCCGATGCTGAACGGCAGGAACGCGAAGCCCGACTTGAGGGGGCTGTAGCCGAGGGTCAGCTGGAAGTAGAACGTGAGGAACAGGAACATCGCGAACAGTCCGGCCCCGACGAACAGGAAGACCAGGTAGGAGCCGCCGCGATTGCGGTCGAGCGCGACCCGAAGCGGGAGCAGCGGATGCTTGGTGCGGCCCTCCCACACCACGAAAGCGACCAGCAGGACGACAGCCACGCCGAGGAACGTCAGCGTGCTGTTGTCGGTCCAGCCCAGCACCTCGGTGCTCTTGCCCGGATCCTTGAGCTTGGCCGCCTCGGTGAACCCGTAGACCAACGACACCAGGCCCAGCGTCACGAGGATCGCGCCCGGGATGTCGTACTTGGTGTTGCCCTCGGCCTTGCTCTCCCGGACCACCCGGGCCGCAGCGGCAGCCGCGAGCAGCGCGATCGGGACGTTGACCCCGAGGCACCAGCGCCACGAGGCGTACTCGGTCAGCACGCCGCCGACGATGAGCCCGATCGCGGCGCCACCGCCCGAGATCGCGCCGAACACGCCGAATGCCGTGGCCCGCTCCTTGCTCTCGGTGAACGTGACGGAGATCAGCGACAGGGCGGCAGGGGCCAGGAGGGCGGCGAAGGCTCCCTGGAGACCGCGTGCGGCGAACAGCAGGCCGGCAGTCGACGCGACCCCACCGAGGGCGGACGCGGCGGCGAAGCCGATCAACCCGACGATGAACATGCGTTTGCGGCCGGCGAAGTCCGCGATGCGCCCGCCCAGCAGGAGCAGACCGCCGAAGGCAAGGGTGTAGGCCGTGACGACCCATTGACGATCCGCGTCGCTGATGCCGAGATCCTCCTGTGCGGAGGGCAGCGCGATGTTCACGATCGAGGCGTCGAGCACGATCATGAGCTGCGCGACGGCAATCACGCCGAGTGCGAGCCAGCGTCGGGGGTCAGGGGCGGTGGCGCCGGGTGTCGAAGAGGGGGCGGTGGTCATGCGAATCGTCCTCAGGACTGGTCAGCGGGTGGCGGCTCTGCAGACGGACCGGGTGTCCGCGCCGCTCGAGGGTGTCAGCACTACCGTCCATGATCGTATTCCGCACTGACAGAAATTTGTCGCTCAGCCGCCCAGCGAGCCGACGGCACGGGCGATGACCAGCAACGACGTCAGGAGGGCGGCCGTGGCCTCGACCCCCATCAGGATCTTCGCGCGGGACGACAGCGGCATCGTGTCGGTGGGGCTGAACGCGCTGGAGTTGGTCAGCGAGACGTACAGGTAGTCGACGAACGTCGGGATCCAGCCGGCCGCCTTGCTCGACGTCGAGGCGACCTCGTCGATCGTGTCGTGGTTCTCATCCTGGGAGAAGCGCCAGTCGGCCGCCTGCATCTTGGTGCGCGGCACGGAGTGACGCGCCACGGAGCCGCCGCGGTCGAGCTCCCAGAACAGGAGCGCGAAGCCGATGACGTTCGTGACCCACACCTGCATCGCGGCGATCAGCAGCGGGCCGCCCGAGGTTGACGACTGGGTCAGCGCATGCACCAGCATGCCCAGCGCCACCAGGTTGGTGACGATCAGGAGCGCGGCGACGGCGATCGACAGCTGGCGCGACCAGCGCGTCTGGCGCGTCATCCGTCGCGGGTTCGTCACGACGAGTGCCACCAGGAGTGCCACCTCGATCGCGGGGATCACGAGGCGGGGCACGAACAGGAGCTCGCTGGGCAGCAGGGCGTACGCCAGCGCCGCCACGACGACGGCGGAGGCGGGCGGGAGTCGGTGCTCGCCCTGGGCGGACCGCCGGCCGCTGACCTCCCGCTTCTCGGGTCCGCTGAGGTCGTTTGCCATGCTCGGGAACGTACCGCGGATCGACGCCTGCCGCAGTCGGGCGTGACAGACTTTGGGGCATGTCGACCACCGAGACGTACCGCTCCCCCGTCGTCCGCACGGCCGGCCGGGTCCTGCTCGGCGCGGGTCTGGTGTTCGCCGGTGTCAGCCACCTGACGTGGGCGCGCCAGGAGTTCCAGGCGCAGGTCCCGGACTGGCTGCCGCTCGGTACGGACCCGGTCGTCGTGGCCTCGGGCGTCGTCGAGATCGCGCTGGGCGGCGCCCTTGTGGCGCTCCCCCGTCAGCGGGTGCGCGTGGGCTGGGTCGTGGCGGCGTTCTTCGTCGCGGTGTTCCCGGGCAACATCAACCAGCTCGTCAACCACATCGACGCGTTCGGCCTCGAGACCGACCGCGCCCGGTGGCTTCGCCTGCCGTTCCAGCCCGCCCTCGTGGCGCTGGCGCTGTGGTCGACCGGGGCCTGGCGGCGCCGCGACGAGCTCCGCCCCCACCCCCACCGCTGAGGAGTCACGCAGGTTCGCTGACGAGTCACGCAGGTTCGCTGACGAGTCACGCAGGTTCGCTGACGAGTCACGCAGGTTCGCTGAGGAGTCACCTGGGTCGGCCGACGAGTGTCGGTACGAAAGCCGTACGTGACTCCTCACTGGATCTCCGTGACTCCTCACTGGATCTCCGTGACTCTTCACCGGATCTGCGTGACTCGTCAGCGGAACTATTGCCAGAGGTAGTCGGCGCTGTCCTCGGGGCTGCGGGAGTTGTTGGGGCCCAGCTTCTTCGGCAGGTTGAGCGTCGCGCACTTGACGTCGGGCGCCGGGACCAGGTCGCGGTCGGCCTCGTCCTTGCGGATGAGGATCGGCTTGTCGCAGATCTCGCCGGTCTGCACATAGTGCCGCGCGACCAGGCGCCGGGTCTCCCCCGAGCTGTCCATGCCGAACAGCGTGGCCGGCTGCCACTCGACGATCCACGTGGGCCGCTCGGTGCCCGACCGCAGCATGGTGCGCAGGCGTGCCTCCGCGTCGGGCACCGTCCGCACCATCTGGCTCCATGAGTAGGGGTAGGGCGTCCTCATCTGGGCGTAGTAGAGCAGGTTGGCCCGGGCGTACAGGACGTAGAGGCTGTCATCGGTCTCGGCGTTGCTGCGCAGGTAGTCGGCGACCGCGAGGGTGCGCTGCTGGGGCGGGTTGACGCTCTTCAGCGTGGCGCCGACGGCGACGTTGCCCACCGCGAGGACGGCCAGGAGTCCGGCGGTCGCGGCGAAGAGGCGGCGGCGTGTCGTGACCGCGAGGGCGCAGCCGGTCAGCACGGCCAGGGCGGCGAGGGGCTGGATGAAGTAATGCGGGTAGTAGTTGCCGCCTCCGGCGACGCCCACGAACCCGACTGCGAGCCACGCCGCGAGCGGGAGGACCAGTCGCGGGTCGGCGCGGTGCCGCAGGAGCCACGACACCGACCATGGCACGAGGAACAGGCAGCCCGAGGCGATCGCGATCGGCAGGCCGAGGTGCATCAGCATGTAGCCGGCGCCGTGCGGCGACGCGTGCAGCTGGTTGAGGCTGTCGACGCGGAAGCCCGCGATGGCATAGACGAAGCGCTGGGCCCCTACCGAGTAGGCCTCGAACCAGGCGAACGTGATCGCGACGGGAGCGGCCGTGCCGATGACCCACCACGTGACCCACCGGCTGCGGAAACCGGACCCGACCCGCGTCACCCAGCTCACCGCGAGGAACACCGCGCCGGCGACCAGCGCCTCGCCGAACGACTGCTTGATCAGCAGCGCGCACGTGGCCAGGAAGCCCGAGGCGAAGAGCCAAACGCGGGGCTCGACGGCGTCACGGGCACGGACGAGCATCAGGATCGACAGCGTCGCTGGCACCGTGGCCAGCAGCTCGTTGTCGGTGAACACCGCGCCGAGCACGACGGACGACGTCATCACGGCGGTGATGACCCCGGTGACGCGCGCGGCGTGCGACCCGCTGATGCTGTGGGCGATCGCCATCGTGCCCGCCACCAGGAGGAGCGCGGCGGCCAAGCCCAGCAGGCGTACACCGATGTCACCGCCGAGTACCCCCAGCTTGTAGACCATGACCAGCAGCGGCGGTCGGTCGAGCCAGGAGTTGCCGTACATCGAGCCCTCGGTCGTGCCCCAGGCGCGGGCGACGAACGAGTCTCCGCCCTCGTCGATGCCGAGCGGGACGCCGAGGAATGGCACGCGGAGCGCGACCACGATCGTCGCGCACAGGAGCCACCACCGGCCCATGGAACCCCGCAGACGAGTCGTGAACAACTCGACGCGGTCGTCGAGGAGCGTCATGGTGCGCGCCTGCTCCGCCCGTAGACCGTGAGGCGTCCCAGCTGGACCGCCGCGACGGCCAGGAGGATGCCGGCCACGTCGTCAAGCACGAAGTGCCAGCCGAGATAGATCGTCGAGACCATGACGGCCACGAGATAGACCGTCATGACCCGCACCCACCGGGTGAAGCCGTAGTAGTGCAGCATCAGCAGGATCATGCAGGTGAACCCGGTGTGCAGGCTCGCGAACGCGCCGATGCTGGCGAATGAGTCCCCCCACGCAGGATGCTGGAGCAGCTGCTCCCGCTGAGCCATGTACTTGGCCTGCGTCGCGGTCACGCTGGTCGGGTCGAGCCCGGCGAAGTCGCTCGCGGCGGAGTGGAACGGGCCGATCGCGGGGATCAGGTAGTAGGAGGCGACCCCCAGGATCCACACCCACATCGCGGAGGTCAGGAAGACATACCCCTCGCGGATGCGCGTCGCGAGCACCAGCGCGGCGACGAACGAGATCGGCACCATGATCGAGAACGACTCGTAGATCGCGCGGAACACGTGCGGCGCGATGTCCTGGCCGAACATGTCGTGCAGCAGCACGGCGGGGCTGTTGCCGAAGAACAGCCACGTGTCGACGCGTTCCAGGCCCGCGTCGTGCTGGTCTCGGAAGGCGTTCCAGCTCTTGAGGTTGCGATAGCAGCTGTAGACCACGTGGTACGCCAGCAGCCCGGTCACGAGCAGCACGAGCCGGTCCAGCGGCCAGCGCGAGCGCATCACGCCGAAGGCCTTGCGCACCGTCCACCCGCGGCGGCCCGTCCGGATCGCGGCGTCGAGCAGGATCAGCGCGGCGGCGATCCCGTACGACAGCGCGATCCGCCCGCTGAAGATCGATCCCTTCGGATCCCTCAGCGGCAGGTCGACCTGGGCAGCGCGCAACGCCGTGACCACGCCGAAAGCCCCGACGAGGACCCACGTCGCCGTGACCCAGCCGTAGGTCGTGCGGGTGTCTGCCTCGCGCCCTTCATGGCCGCGCTCGAACACCTGGGGGGACGAAATTGTTGTCACCTCGATGCGGGTCGCGAGCCCACTGATGGGGCGCTCGGTGGATAACGGCCGGGATGCCGGACACCACGATACGGTGTCGGTGCACGGCGGGGCACGACCGGAGGACCCGGCCGTGACGGGACGTTGATCATTCAGCGGGTGTTCACCCGACGGCCGGGGACCGCCTCGACGCGACGTCACCGCGGGCGGCGCGGGCCGACGCCAGGCCGGCGAGCTCGTCCGCGGCGACGTTGAGGGGCCACACCGACACGTCCGCGAGGTGTGCCTTGACCTTCTGGAAGTGCACCGGGGTGCCCGAGTCGCGCCGCGCCTGCATCAGTGCGTAGATCGCCCGGACGATCTCGACGTTGGCCACGACTTCCTTCTTGGAGTTCTTCCAGCCGTTGCGGGCCCAGCCGGCGGCCCACGTCGTCGTGCACCCGATCGTGTAGGCGGAGTCGGCCTGGATCACGAGGGGGCGGTCGGCGAAGTCCCGGAGCGCCTCGAGAACCGCGGTCAGCTCGCCGATGTTGTTGGTTCCCTGCACGAAGCCACCGCTCGCCGAGCTGCCGTCGTCACCGACGTACGCCCACCCGGTCGGGCCGGGGTTCGTGATGCAGGACCCATCGGTGCCAACCACGATCGCCCCGGGCAGGCTGGTGATGTCGGTGTGGTTCCTGACGAGTGTCACGTGTGCTCCCGGTGGTGTGTGCGGCGTACGTCGCCGCGGGCCGACGATACCTGCACGGCGACGCCGCCCCGGCTCGCCGGGCCGGGGATCACCCGACCCAGAAGCCCCGTTCGCCGAACACGTCGCCGTAGTCCCCGCCCCCCCCGCCCGGGCCGCGGCGCGAGCCCAGGTAGGACCCCACGACAGCAGCCCCGAGGTCGTCGAGCTCGGGCGCCACGACAGTGCCCCCGACCCGCCGCGCCATCGACTCGATGAACCGGGCCAGCCCCGGGTCCTCGCCGAGGCGGAAGAACGTCGTCTGGGCGCCGAGTCGCATCGACCCGTCGAGCTCACGCACCGCGTGGGCGACCGTCACGGGGTGTGGTGGATAGCTGAAGAACACGTCGCCGCTCGACTCCAGGTGCGACGTCGGCTCCCCGTCCGTCACGATCAGCAGCACGGGCTGCGCGTTGGGGTGCTTGCGGAAGTGCCGGTTGGCCAGCAGCAGCGCGTGGTGCAGGTTGGTGCCCTTGTCCCATCTCGCGTCGAGGCCCGTGAGCTCCTCGATGTCCATGACCTCGGCGTGCCGGCCGAAGCCGATGAGCTGCAGGTCATCGCCCCGGAAGCGGCTCGTGATCAAGGTGTGCAGCGCCAGCGCGGTGCGCTTCATCGGGACCCAGCGCCCGTCCATCGCCATCGAGAACGAGGTGTCCACCAGCAACGCGACGCACGCCTGGGTCCGCGCCTCGGTCTCCTGGACCTCGACGTCGCCGATCCGGATCCGGACCCCATCGGCGGTCGAGCCGCCCTCGCCGGCCGTGCGGGTCACGGCATTGGTGATCGTTCGGGTCACGTCCCACGGCTCGGTGTCGCCGAACTCCCACTCGCGCGTCGCACCGGACCGCTCCCCCGCGGCGCCGGCCTGGTGGAGGTCACGGTTGCCCTGCCGTCCTGACATCTTGTCGGCGACGTCGCGCAGCAGCGCCTTGCCGAGCTGGCGCATGGCCTTCGGCGTCAGCTTGAGCTGTCCGTCGGTGCCGCGCTTGACGGTCCCGGAGTCGCGGAGGGCCTTCTCCAGTGCCTGCAGCGTGCGCGCGTCGACGGCGGCCTCGTCCCCCAGCTGCCGGGCGAGCATCTCGAGGTCCAGGTCGTCCATGCGGGAGCCAGAGTACGACTGGGAGAGCTGCTCGGACAGCTCGTCGAGGTCAGCGATGTCCTGGAACACCCCGGTGCCGTCGCCGAGGCCGAGACCCTCCTCGCCGTCCATGCGCTCCGAGCCACCCCAGTCCTCACCGGGCCGCAGGGCCTGCAGGTTGCCGTCCAGCTGCGCCAGCGTCTGCATCAGCTCCGGCGAGCCGAACGCCTGCTGGGCCAGGGCGTCGAGCTCGTCGCGCTGCTCCTGCGTCATCGAGTTGCGCATCCGCTGGGCCGCGGCGGCCCTCTGGCCCAGGGCGTCCAGCAGCTCGTCAATGTCCTTCGGCTGCTCGGGGAAGAAGTCCCCGTGCTGGTCCATGAACGCGTCGAACTGCTCCTGGGTATCCTCGCCGCGGCGATGCGCGTCGAGCAGCGTGTTGAGGTCCTGGAGCATCTCGTTGATCGCGGCCCGGTCCTCGTCGGTCGCGTTCTCGAGGGCGTTCTTCATCCCGGCGAAGCGCTGCTCGAGCATCTCGCGGCCCAGCAGGTCCTTGATCTTCTCGTAGTCCTCGCGGGCCTCCCGGCTCTGCCAGTCGTAGCCGGCCAGCTCGCTGACGGCGGCAGCCGGCGAGGTGGGGAGGTTGTCGAGCTGCATCTGGGCCAGCGCCCGATCCCCGTCGTCGAGCTCCACGTCGCGCGCGAGCTGCTTGCGCTCGGCCAGGACGGCGCGGTCGAGCAGCTCTTTGACCTCCTGCAACGTGCCGTCCAGGTTGTGGCGCTGGGTGAGCTCACGTCGGCGCTCGGCGACCCGTCGGGCCAGGTCGTCGAGGCCTGACTGGTCCTTCCCACCGCGCCGGAGGAACTCCCGCATCGCCCGCTCAGGCGAGTAGCCGGCCATGACCTCCTCGCCGATCGCGTCGAGCGCCTCCGAGAGGTCGACCGGCGGCGCGAGCGGATCGGGCCCGTCGACGTACCTGCCGTAGCGCGCGTCATGGGTCAGCCGGCGATTGGGCCTAGCCATAGATCGTCTCGCCGCCTCCGCTGTCCTTGCTGACCCGGCGGGCCAGGTACAGGCCCTCCAGGGCGAGCTCGATCGCACCGGCGCGCTGTCCGTCGTTGGTGGCGCCGAGCCGGTCGCACACCTCGTCGTACAGCTCGGACTCGCCCAGGACAGGCAGCCCCGACAGGAAGTCGCGTGCGGTGACCTGTTCCCCCGTCGAGACCATCGCCCCGGCCTCGATCGCCTCCACCAGCACCGCGAAGTCGATGCCGCGGAAGTGGGCTCGGACGGTCTCGGCCGTCGCAGTCCGCAGGAGGTGGTCCAGGATCTGGTCCTCGCGGCCCTCCTCGCCGGACTCGAACTCGATCTTGCCGCCCAGCACGTCGACCGCGGTCTCGAGGTCGACGGGGCGCGCCACGGCCTGCTCCTCGCCCTGCCGGGTCGCCCGATGGATCGCGGCTGCCGCGATGGTCTCGGCGCCGGCGATCGCGAAGCGGGCACTGACCCCGCTGCGCTGGTCGACCGCCGATGACTCCCGCAGCGCACGGGTAAACCGGGCGAGGATCTCGACCAGGTGGTCCGGGACCTCGGCGGCGAGCTCGGCCTCCTGGCGGATCACCGCGACCTCGTCGACCAGCTCGGTCGGGTAGTGCGTCCTGATCTCGGCGCCGAAGCGATCCTTCAGCGGCGTGATGATCCGACCGCGGTTGGTGTAGTCCTCGGGGTTGGCGCTCGCCACGACGAGGACGTCGAGCGGGACGCGCAGGACGTACCCCCGGATCTGGATGTCACGCTCCTCCATGACGTTGAGCATCGCGACCTGGATGCGCTCGGCGAGGTCGGGCAGCTCGTTGATCGCCACGATCCCCCGGTGGCTGCGCGGAATGAGGCCGAAGTGGATCGTCTCGGGATCGCCCAGGCTGCGGCCCTCGGCGACCTTCATGGGGTCGACGTCGCCGATCAGGTCCGCGACGCTCGTGTCGGGGGTCGCGAGCTTCTCGGCGTACCGCTCGTCGCGGTGCCGCCAGGCGATCGGCAGGTCGTCGCCGAGCTCGGCGGCCCGACGCAGGCTCGCAGCGGTGATGGGCTCGAAGGGGTGCTCGCCCAGCTCGGAGCCCGCGATGACCGGGGACCATTCGTCGAGCAGGCCGCCGAGGGTGCGCAGCAAGCGGGTCTTGCCCTGGCCGCGCTCCCCCAGCAGCACGATGTCGTGGCCCGCGATGAGGGCGCGCTCGAGCTGTGGGATGACGGTCGACTCGAAGCCGTGCAGCCCCGGCCACGGGTCGCGGCCCTCACGGAGGGCATCGAGGAGATTGTCGCGGATCTCGGCGCGCAGGGTCTTCTGGACGTGTCCGGAGGACCGGAGCTCGCCGACGGTTGCCAGGGTGGGAGAGGTCACGTCGACAACGCTACTGCGGTCCACAACACCCCGCTGAGCCTCGCTACCGTGAGCGCATGGGCATGAGCCGTTGGGTCACGAACGTCGAGTCGGCTCTCGAGAAAGTCCATCTGCGGAACGCCAAGGGAGCTACGCCTACCCGTTTCCGGATCGCCTGCTACGGCGGGCACGGCGGCGCGGAGGGAGTCGTGGTCCGTGGACGCGTGCTGGACAACAGCGTCCCGTCCACGGCCACCGAGGGAGAGGGCGTCAGCGCCACGGTACGTCGCAGCGTGCGGTCCTTCCTCACGCGTGAGCTCGCCGGAGTGCCACTGCGGGTCGATCTCGGCGGGACGCACGTCGAGACCGTCACGGATGAGGACGGCTACTTCCTGGTCCGGCTCGCCGCGACGGATGCCCTCGAGTCGCCCTGGACCGTCGGGACGGTCGCGCTCGCGGGCGACTACCGCGGCCTGACCGCACCGCACTCGACACCGGTCGAGGCCCGGGTGCCGGCGGATTCTGCCAGGTTCGGGATCATCTCAGACCTCGACGACACCGTCATCAGGACCGGCGTCCAGCGGGTCGGGCAGATGGTGCTGCAGACACTGACCGGGTCGGAGCTGACCCGCGCCCCGTTCCCGGGAGCCGCCGAGCTCTACCGGGACCTCGTCGCCGACGTGAACCCGGTCTTCTACGTCTCTTCGAGCCCGTGGAACCTGCACACGTTCCTGACGGCCTTCCTCGAGCACCACGGATTCCCCCGCGGGCCCCTCCTGCTCCGCGACCTGCTGGGCACCGCGGAGGGACGCGAGCAGAAGCACGGGCGGATCCGGGAGATCCTCGACTTGCACCCCGGGCTGCGGTTCGTGCTGATCGGCGACTCGGGCGAGAAGGACCCGGAGATCTACGCCGACATCGTCCGCTCCCACCCGCACCAGGTCATCAGCGTCTACATCCGTGAGGTGCGGCTCGATCCCGGCGACGGCCGTGTCGAGGACGTGGTCAGCGCCTGGGCCCGGGAGGTGCCGTTCGTGCTGGCAGCCGACAGCCAGGTCGTGCGGCGGCACGCGGAGTCGCTCGGCCTGCTCTGACCGGCGATTCCGTCAAAGCGTCGGTGACAGCTCGGCAGGACCGCCATGATGGCGGCATGACTGTTGAGGACCTGCCCGACCTGATGGCCACCCTGCGGGCCGTGCACGCCACCGGCCGCACCCGTGACCTGGAGTGGCGCGTCAGGCAGCTCGAGGGCATCGAGCGCCTCGTGGTCGAGCGTGAGAGCGAGATCGCCGAAGCCGTCGCGGCCGACCTCGGGCGTGATGCTGCAGGCACGTACCTGGGTGAGATCGCGCTCAGCCGCGACGAGGCGCGTCACGCCCGCAGGCACGTCAGGTCGTGGATGCGCCGCCGTCGACAGTCGGTGCCGATGGTGCTCCAGCCCGGCACGGCGTGGATCCAGTACGAGCCGCTGGGCGTCGTGATGGTCATCGCGCCGTGGAACTATCCGGTCCAGCTGGCGCTGGCGCCGCTCGTCGCGGCCGTCTCCGCCGGCAACTGCGTCGTGGTCAAGCCGTCGGAGCTGGCCCCGGCGTGCTCGGCGCTCCTGGCCCGTCTGATCCCGGAGTACGTCGACCCCGAGGCGGTCAGGATCGTGGAGGGCGACGGAGCCGTGACCCAGGACCTTCTCGCCCAGGGGTTCGACCACGTGCTCTTCACAGGCGGCACCGAGATCGGCCGCAAGATCATGGCCGGGGCGGCGGCGACTCTCACCCCGGTGACGCTCGAGCTGGGCGGCAAGAGCCCGGCGGTCGTGGTCGCCGACGCCGACCTGGAGATCGCAGCACGCCGGATCGTGTGGACCAAGATCCTGAACTCCGGGCAGACCTGCATCGCGCCGGACTACGTCCTCGCCGACCGGTCGATCCGTGACGAGCTGGTGCGGAAGATCCGCGAGAAGCTCATCGTCTTTCGCGCCGACGAGCCGACACCCGGGATGCGAGTCGTCAACGAGCGGCAGTTCGACCGTCTCACGGGATATCTCGAGGCGACCAAGGGGGAGGTCGTGACCGGCGGCGGCCACGACCGGACCACCTTGACGATCGAGCCGACGGTCATCGTGGACCCCGATCCCGACGAGCCGGCCATGACCGACGAGCTGTTCGGCCCGATCCTGCCCGTTCTGGCGTACGACTCCGTGGACGAGGTCGTCGCCTTCGTCAACGGCCGGCCCAAGCCGCTCGCGCTGTACGTCTTCACCGAGTCCAAGGACACCGGCACCCGACTGGTCGACCAGATGCCGTCCGGCGGAGCCGTCATCAACCATGCGATCGTCCACCTGCTGGCTCCCGACCTCCCGTTCGGCGGCGTGGGCCCCAGCGGCACGGGCGCCTACCACGGGGAGTGGGGCTTCCAGACGTTCAGCCACCGTCGGTCCGTCCTGGCCAAGCGATCCCGGCCGGACTTCCAGGTGGTCTACCCGCCGTACGGGGAGCGTGGACTCAAGCTGCTCCGCAAGATCTTCTGACGACCTACGAGGTCAGCTCGGGGAACATGTCGACGCGCCACTCGGTCGAGATGTCCACCTGCGCCAGCTCGTCCTCCCGCTCCCGTAGCTCGACACGCCGGATCTTGCCCGAGATCGTCTTCGGCAGGGTGTAGAACTCGATCCGCCGGACCCGCAGGTACGGCGCCAGGTTCGTCCGGGCGTGCGCGAGGATCGACAGGGCCGTCTCCCGGGTGGGCTCGTGCCCCGGGGCCAGCAGCACGTACGCCTTGGGGACCGCGAGGCGCACCGGATCGGGTGCCGGGACGACGGCGGACTCCGCGACCGCGGGGTGCTCGATCAGGACGCTCTCGAGCTCGAACGGGCTGATCTTGTAGTCGCTGGCCTTGAACACGTCGTCGGTCCGTCCGATGTACGTGACGTAGCCCTCGGCGTCGATCGAGGCAACGTCCCCGGTGTGGAAGTAGCCGCCCTCCATCGCGGCGGCGTTGCGCTCCTCGTCGTCCTGGTAGCCCGTCATCAGGGTCAGCGGTCGCTCGGTGAGGTCGAGGCAGATCTCTCCCTCCGCCTCGGCGGAGGCCGGGTCGACGGGACGTCCCGTCGCGACGTCGAGCAGCACGACAGGCACGCCCGGCAGGGCCCGGCCCATCGAGCCGGCCTTGACCGGCTGGCCGGGGGTGTTGGCGATCGTCGCGGTCATCTCGGTCTGGCCGAATCCGTCGCGGATCGTCAGGCCCCAGTGCCGCTCGACCTGGCTGATGACCTCGGGGTTGAGGGGCTCCCCCGCCGCGATGGCCTCGCGCAGGGACCCGGGGCCACCGGTGAGGTCGGCGTTGATCAGCATCCGCCAAACCGTCGGCGGTGCGCAGAAGCTCGTGACGTGCTCGCTGCGCAGCTGCTCGAGCAGCGCGCTCGCGTCGAACCGGCCGTAGTTGTAGATGAAGATCGTCGCCTCGGCGAGCCACGGTGCGAAGAAGTTGGACCACGCGTGCTTGGCCCAGCCCGGTGACGAGATGTTGAGGTGCACGTCGCCGGGGCGCAGCCCGAGCCAGTACATCGTCGTCAGGTGCCCCACGGGGTACGACGTGTGGGTGTGCTCGACGAGCTTGGGCTTGCTGGTGGTCCCGGACGTGAAGTAGAGGAGCAGCCGGTCGGTCGAGGAGTTGCGCGGGTGCTCTGGGCGCACGTCGCCCAGCGACTCGGCGGCCGACAGGTCGAGCCAGCCCTCGGGGGCGTCGACGGCGATGCGGGTGTAGCTGCCGGGCACCTCGTCGAACTTGGCGGTGTCGGCGGCGTTGCAGATCACGTGCCTGGCGTTGCCCCGCGCGAGCCGGTCGACGAGGTCGGTGCTCCCGACCGCTGTCGTGGTCGGCATCAGGACCGCGCCGATCTTCATGACCGCGAGCATCACGACCCACAGCTCGACCTGGTTGCCCAGCATGACGATGACGCTCTCGCCGGGGCGCACGCCCTGCTGCTGCAGCCAGACCGCCAGGCGGTCGGACCGGCACGCCATATCGTCGAACGAGAAGACCCGGCGAAAGCCGGCCTCCTCCACGATGACCAGGGCGTCGCGGCGGTTGCCGCGGGCGTAGGTGTCGAACCAGTCATGCGCGAAGTTGAAGCTGTCGCCGACATCTGGCCACTCGAACGTGTCGACCGCGGACGTGTAGTCGGCGCGCAGGTCCAGCAGCAGGTCACGGGCCTCGCGGAGCGCGGCAGTCGGGTGGGTCATGGTCTTCCTCACAGTCGGGTTCGGACCATGGTGTGTCGACCGTCACGCACCGACCATCCCCCGATGGGGGTGTCCCGGGGCGCCGACGTCCCCAGCGGCTCTCAGAGCAGCAGGTTGAGCCTGCGGGCGACCACGACGGCCTCGTGTCGACCACTCACCTGCAGACGGGCGCAGATGTCACGCATGTACGTCTTGACGGTCTGCGGGCTGAGGCCCAGCCGCCGGCCGACTTCGGCGTAGGTGCAACCGAGCGCGACGAGCGCCAGCACGTCGATGTCCCGGGCGGACAGGCGTACGTCGGGCCGGGACGCGCTGGGCTGCAGCAGGTCGACGACGGTCCGCAGGCGGCCATGCAGCACCGGATCGGACATCGTCGACATCAGCACCCGGAGCTCGGCCTGGGCTTCGCGCATCCGGTCGATCGCGACCCGGCCGGCGTCGTCGGCCAGGTGCTGCGCCGTCAGCACCGAGGCATGGCGCTCGATCGCGTCCCACCGGGCGAGGTCGTCGGCCAGCTGGGCTGCCGCGCCGGCCAGCACGTCCTCGGCGCGGTTGCCGAACACCGTGCGCTCGCGCACAGCGATGTACAGGACACCCCGCGGACGACCGGCCACGATCACCGGGACCGCGGCGGTGGAGGCGATGCCCTCGGACAGGACGGGCAGGTCGTACTCGTGGGAGATCGACCGGGCTGACCGGTAGTCGTCGACCGCGATCATGCGGGCCGTCGCGGCGGCACGCCCGCCCACGCCCGAGCCGTGCTCGACGGCCAGGCCGCGCAGCAGGTCGGTGGTCGTGCCGGAGAAGTGCTCCAGCGTCAGCACACCCTGGTCGACGGAGCCCCCGAAGGCGATGGGCGCGCGGGTCGAGCGGCGTACGGTTCGCAGTGCACGGTCCCACGCAGCACCTCGCGAGTCGGCCGGTCGCATCGTCGCCTCCTGGGACTGCTGGGTCTCGGTGGGTCCAGACTAGTCGCGCGCCGACCTCACGTGACCCCGCTGCGCAGCTTCCCGGCGATGTGCTCGAAGGTCAGGTCGGCGGTCTGCAGGTTCCCGCCGAACACCATGTGCTCGTCGGTCTCACCGACATCGGCCATGGCGTCGGCCGAGATGACCTGGGCGTTCTCGGTCTCCTCCTGCGAGATCGGGGCGGTGCTCAAGAGCCAGACCCTCTGCGGGACGCAGTCCCGGAGGAACTCGAGCGCCCGCGCCGCCTGCCGCATCCAGTGGCCGTAGTAGATCGCGCTGCCGAGCACCACGGCATCGGCGTCGAGGACGCGCAGGTCCGTCAGGTCCTCGCGGACGACCGACCACTGGTCCGGCGGCTCTACCGCGAGCGTCATCGCGATCCGGTCGGATCTCGCGGGTGGAGCCGTGACGGCTCGCCGCGGCGACGACGAGCTTCCTCGCGCTGACTGGGCCCGCCATGTCAGACACATCGGTACGTCGGGGGGACCACGGCCACCGGACAGTGGGCACGCCGCAGGACGTCGCTCGCGAGCGGTCGGGAGACCGCGAACGGAACGACGTGCCCGTGGGGCCGGCCGACGACGACCAGCGCGGCACTCTCGGTGGCGTGCGCAACGGCCTTCTTGGGGTCGCCGGTCGCAATGGCGGTCAGGACGATGACGTCGGGGAACGTGCTGCGCCACCCGGCCACGACCTCGGCGAGGTTGGCGCGGATCTCGTCCGCATCGGAGGTGATCGTCCCGGGCGGGGTCGCATGAAGGATGTGGAGGGCCGCGTCTCTCGCATGGGCCTCCTCGAACGCGAGCTGGAGGGGCCCGTCCGCCGACGTGTCCCCGTCGAGGGCGACGACCACGTCGCCGTCGCGGCTCCACGGGTACGCCTGCTCGGGCACCACGACCACGGGGCACGGTGCGTGCAGGGCCAGGTGCCCGGCCACCCGGGTGCGCATCAGGCGGTCGTACCACGGCACGTCGTCCGCGCCCAGGACCAGCAGGCTGGCACTCGGCACGGCGTGCAGCAGGGCGTGGCTCGGGGCCTCGCTCGTGAGGACGTACTCGACCTCGAGGTCCGGCGCCTCCTCCTCCATGAGTCGGCGCGCGTCGTCGAGGACCGCTTGGCCGGTGCGTCGCAGGTCCTCGAGCACCTCCAAGCCCCCGTAGAAGTCGCCCGCCTGGGCAGGGGTGCCAGTCGAGTGCACGACCCACAGCGAGCTCCGGGCGGCTCGGGCCTGGCCGACCGCGAAGCCGAGGACGCTGGGTTGCTTGCCAACGATTCCGACGACGACGGGATGCGAGCTGGTGGTCATGGCACCTCCTGGTCACGGGCTGTCGCTCCACCGTGCGGGCCCGGGCCGGCGGGCCACCACGGGCGCGTGACCATGATCGCCGGGACCAAGGTCACATGAGCGCGCGACAGGATGCCTTTGCCCGCTGCCGCGGGCGTATCGTGAGGAGATCACCCCGACAGGACGGGGAGGGACATGGGGCATGGGAGCGGCGAGAAGGACGGGCCCACACTGGAGTTCGAGGTGCTGCTGGCCCAGTTCGTCGAGCGCGCCGAGCAGATGCGCGACTCGCAGTCCCGCTTGCGTGAGCTGATCCGGGTCAACAACGAGCTCACCAGCAACCTCGATCTTCCCACCGTCCTGCGCCGCATCGTCGAGATCGGGGTCGAGCTCATCCGGGCACGCTACGGAGCCATGGGCGTCGTCGGCGAGGAGCGCCGACTCGAGCAGTTCATCCACGTCGGGATGGAGCCCGAGATCGCCGATCGCATCGGTCACCTGCCCGAGGGCAAGGGACTACTTGGCGTCCTGATCGACGACCCCCGCCCCGTCCGGCTCAGCAAGATCGCGGCGCATCCACGCTCGAGCGGCTTCCCCGAGCACCACCCGCCGATGCAGAGCTTCATCGGCGTGCCGATCAGGGTCCGTGACGAGATCTTCGGCAACCTCTACCTCACCGACAGCGTGGTCGGCGAGTTCTCCCCGGACGACGAGGAGCTGGCCCAGGCCCTGGCCGCCACCGCCGGGATCGCGATCGAGAACGCCCGACTGTTCGAGGACTCCGAGTACCGCGCACGCTGGTCGACAGCGCTGGTCGAGGTCTCCCGCCGGCTGATGACTCTCGACGACACCGACGAGGTCGAGACCCTCATCAGCCGGGTCCAGGAGCTCGCCCTGGCGGACCTGGTGAGCGTCGCGATGATTGACACGCACCGTGAGAAGGTCACCGTCACCCACGCCGTCGGCGTGGGGGCCGAGGAGCTGCTGGCGACGTCGTTCCCGATGGGCGAGACCTTGGCCGGCGGAGCGTTCCAGGCGGGCGAGCCCATCCTCGTCAGCAGCCTCAGCGAGTACAGCCGCCAGACCTTCGACAAGCAGTCCCTCCTCGGCAACGCGATGCTGGTCCCGTTCAGCGCCGGTGAGAAGACCTCCGGCGTCCTGATGATCGCGCGGGCACTGGGCAAGCCGGCGTTCGCTCCGCGGGACCTCGACATGGGCGTGTCGTTCGCCGGCCACGTGACCGTCGTCCTAGACCGGGCCGAGTCACGCACGGCACGCCGCCGGGTGGCCCTGCTGGAGGATCGCAGCCGCATCGCGCGGGACTTGCACGACCACGTGATCCAGCGCCTCTTCGCGACGGGCCTCAACCTGCAGGCCGTCGCATCGGCGGCCGATCCAGCGCTGGCCGACCGCATCACGGTGCAGATCCGCGAGATCGACGCCGCGATCGCGCAGATCCGGCAGAGCATCTTCGGCATCAAGCGGGACAGTGACAGCACGCACGTCAGCCTCCGCGCTCGCATCCTCGAGATCGTCGACCACTCCGCCGAGCACATGAGGGACAAGCCGCGGGTCACATTCCTCGGACCGGTCGACCTGATGGCGGACGCGAGCCTGATCGATGACATCTCCGCCGTCGTGACGGAGGCGCTGACCAACGCGGTCCGCCATGCCGGGGCGCGGACCATCGAGATCACGGTGTCGGCGGTGGCCGGTCAGATCCGGGTCGAGGTCACCGACGACGGCACGGGTCCCGGGGACACGCCCCGGCTGAGCGGGTTGGCAAATCTTCGCGACCGTGCGCAGGCTCGTCACGGCGACTTCGAGATCGGTCCGGCGGGGTCGGGTGGCACGCGGGTCGAGTGGTCGGTGCCCGTCTGAGGATCGGTCTAGTGGTCCTCGAGCAACCGGGTCGCGAAGACGGCGGCCTGCGTACGACGCTCGAGCCCCAGCTTCGCGAGGACGTTGGACATATAGTTCTTGACCGTCTTCTCGGCCAGGAACAGTCGCTCACCGATCTGCCGGTTGGTCAGCCCCTCAGCGACCAGCTCCAGGATCCGACGCTCCTGAGCAGTCAGCGACCTCAGCTCCTCTGGCTCGCCGGGGGCACCGTCGCGCAAACGGTCCATCACCTTGGCCGTCACGCTGGGATCCAGCAGCGAACCCCCGTTCGCGACGTGGTGGACCGCGGCGATCAGGTCCTGGCCGGTGACCTGCTTGAGGACGTAGCCGGCTGCACCGGCCATGATCGACGCGAACAACGCCTCGTCGTCATCGAACGACGTCAGGATGATGACCTTGATGTCCGGGTGCGACGAGCGGATCGCCCGGCACACCTCGATGCCGCTGCCGTCGGGAAGGCGAGCGTCCAGGACCGCGACGTCGGGCCGCAACGCCGGGATCCGAACCAGGGCCGCTGACGCGGTGTCGGCGTCGCCGACCACGTCAATGTCACCGCTGCTCTCCAGGAGCTGGCGCAGGCCTGCGCGGACGACCTCGTGGTCGTCAAGCAGGAAGACACGTGTCATGGCCACCTCTTCTCATGGCCGCCTCTTCTCCCCTGGTGCTGTGCCGGCCAGTCTGGTGCAGGACGTGGCCCGGGGCGAGGGTCCAAGGTCCCCGTCCCCGCACGGGTGGCGGTGTGGCTGAAGGTCCCGGCAGGCCGTGACCATCGCACCTGTGACGCCGTGTCCCCGAGCGCGACGGTGGCGGCATGACGCCATCAGCAGAGACCGCACCGCTCCGGCCGTACCCGCTGCGTCTGGACGCGTCGCTCGATCCCGACCTCAGCCGGTGGATGTGGCTGGTCAAGTGGCTGCTGGCGATCCCGCACTTCATCATCCTGATCTTCCTGTGGATCGCCTTCTTCCTCGCGAGCGTCGCGGCGTTCTTCGCGATCCTCGTGACCGGCCGGTACCCGCAGGGACTCTTCGACTTCAACGTCGGCGTCATGCGGTGGACGTGGCGGGTCTCGGCCTACGCGCACGGGGTCCTGTCCACGGACCGTTATCCGCCGTTCACCCTGGCCGACGTCCACGACTATCCCGCCCACCTCGAGGTCGCGCGCCCCGGGGAGCTCTCCCGTGGCCTCGTGCTGGTCAAGTGGTGGCTCCTGGCCATCCCGCACTACCTGGTTGTCGCGGCGCTGGAGACCAGTGGCGGCGTCAGCAGCACGCACGACCGACCCGGTGCGGAGCTCTCCGCAGGCCTGATCACCGTGCTGGTGGTCATCGCAGCGGTGACCCTGCTGTTCACCGGACGCTACCCGCGCCCACTGTTCGACCTGGTCGTCGGCCTGCAGCGCTGGGTCCTGCGCGTCGTGGCCTATGCGGCGCTCATGACGGACCAGTACCCGCCGTTCCGGCTGGACCAGGGTGGGACCGAGGCGTCTGCCGCCCGTACGCCCGGCGACGTCAGGTAGCACTCACCGCACGGATGCCGTCGGGACGACCACGACGGGGCAGTCGGACACCGAGATGATGTCCCGAGCGAGCGAGGCGCCGAGCAGGTTGCCCGCCCCGTGGCTTCGGCTCCTGCCCACGACGAGCAGACCGGCGCCGCTGCCGGCGCTCACGGCCTCCGCGTGGACGTCCCTCGTCACGATGTGACTGGACTCCCGGACGTCGGGGAACCGCTGCTGCCAGGTGTCGACGATCCACTTCATCGAGGACCACTCGGCGTCGGTCTCGTCCTGCATCTTGGCGGCGACGTGCAGGATCCTGAGCTCGACGTGGCGGCGCTCGGCCGTCTCGAACGCGAACGCCAGTGCGCCCTGGGCGAGGGGCTCGTCGTCGACGATGACGACGACGGGTTCGTCGTCCCGGGACGGCTCCCACGTGTCGGGGACGACGGCGACCGGGCACTTGGCGTGGTCCACCAGGTGTCGGGCGACCCGACCCTCGAGGATGCGAGCGAACCATGGCTTGGACTCGTCGGGCCCGATCACCAGCAGCCGGGCCCGACACGACTCCTCCTCCAGGACAGCCGGCGCGAACCCCCTCACGAGGACGCTGTGCACGGGGCTCGTCGTGCCCATCGCCGTGAGCTCGAGGTGGGCCTCGTTCAGCACCTCGTGGCCGCCGGCCTCGTACGCTGCAGGGACATCGAGCCCGTAGAGGTTGCCCATCGCCGAGGGCGGGACGGTATAGGCGTGCACCAGCTCGATGGCGCACCCGGCGCGCTCGGCCTCGCGGCGGGCGTACCGCAGGACCGGGGTGTGCCGCCCGGCCACGCCCACCACGACAGGACGGGACTCCTCAACGCTCATAGGCACTCCTTCGGTGGCGTCCATCGTCCGCCCGGTGCCCGCGCCGCGCACCGGCCCGACGACCCCTCGCCGGAGGACCGAGGTCCCGTCAGGGGAAGAACAGACAGCAGGATCGCGGCGACGTGCTCGGGAGCGGCGCGTGCGTGCCGGACTCCGGGACGGTGTCATCCACGTCGCTGTCATCCACGTCGCTCGTCCGTCGGCACGACACCGACGGGGCACGCCGCGTGCCTCAGGACGCTGACGGCGAGGGGGCGCCGGAAGCCGTGGTGCCGCGAACGGCCCACCAGCACCAGTTCGGCGCCCTGGGTCGCGGTCCGGCAGACCTCGTCGGGGGCCCCAACCACGACGTGCTGCTGGACCCGGACCTCGGGATATGCCTCGCGCCACCCGGCCAGCACCTCGCCCAGGACGACCCGGGTGTCGTCGATGTCGTCGGGAGCAGAGCCCTGCGCCATGACGGTGAGCGCGTGCAGGGGGCACCGCCGGTGCTGGGCCAGGTCGAAGGCAAGCCGCAGCAGCTCGTCCGCAGCGCGGGTGCAGTCGAGGGCGACGACCACTCCCTCGTGCCGTGCCAGGATGTCGTCGACCTCGGGGACCGCCACCATCGGGCACGGCGCCACGCGGGCGAGATGGCCCGCCACCGCGCCGCCAAGGACCCGGTCGTACCACGGGATGTCCTCGATCCCGATCACGAGCAGCTGCGCAGACGCGCCCTCCTCGAGGAGCAGGTCGACAGGGGTCCGGGTCGACAGGTCGTACTCCGTGGGTATCTCGGGGGCCTCCTGCTGCAGGAGCTCGCTCGTCTCGTCCAGGACCCGTTGGCCGGCGGCCAGCATCTCCCGGTAGCCCAGGTCACTGACGTATATCTCCATCTGCTCGAACGGCATTGCGGCGCAGTGCAGGACCCGCAGGGGCGCACCGCGCCGCCTGGCCTCGTCGATCGCGAACCGCAGCGGTGCCTGGTGTCGTCCGTCGACCCCGACCACCACCGGCCGGTTCATGGCTCGTCATCGCCTCGCGCCGCGGCCGGGTCGTGGCGCTTGCCCCATGCCAGTAGCGCCAGGGCCGGCACGGCCCAGAACCACAGGCCCCAGCTGAGGACCAGGAGCGCGCCGTGGAACGCGATCGCGGCGATGTAGGCGGCTCGGCGCCAGCCCGGCAAGCCGAGGAAGGCCAGCGATCGGTACGACTCGGGGTCGCCGGTCACCAGCCCGATGTTGATACCGGCCATCACGAGGTAGAACGCGCGCAGCCATGTGGACAGGGCGGGACCGGTCCGGTCGCCAGCTCGACCGCGACCGCTCGATGGCGCTCGCGGGTGGTCATGACGAGACGCGCAGGCGGGGTGTCGACCGGTCGACCTGGCGCAAGGCGTCGGCGGAGACACGCACCACCGGGCACGGGACCCGGCCGAGCATCCGCTCGAAGGGCTGGGCCTCACGGCGACGGCGGTCGGTGTCCTGGATCGCGATCAGGCTCGACCCGTCGGCCTCCGCCTCCAGGCAGGCGGCCATGGAGCCGCGCACGAGGACCAGCTCCAGGCAGACGTGCGGACCGGCGATTTCGTGGACCAGCTCGGCCGCCGCCTCGAGGTCCACCACTGCCCGGGTGCGCAGCAGGGCGTGCCTGACGAGCGCGTCGGGACGACGCGGACGGAGCTGGGGGTGGGTCGCGATCAGACGCACCGCGTATCCCCGGTCCCTGACCAGCGCGGCGGCGAAGCGAACGGCGTCATCGGCTCTCGCGAACGGCAGCAACGGGACAGTGACGAAGTCCTGGGCGAGCTCGTTGTCGGCCATGTCAGAACTCGAAGACCAGTCGGGCGGGGACGTCGCCGCGCATGAGCTGGGCCACCGCAGTGCCGGCCTCCATCCGGGCCAGCACCTGGTCGGCGGACGGCTGCGGCACGGGACGGTCCTCCACGGCGAAGGGCTGGCCCGGGCGATGCATGACGGCTGCTTTCATGACGGCTCCTCGCATCGGCGATCCGTCAATGCTCCCCCAGCGGCCCGTCGTGCACATAGGGTCCAGCGCCCCTGCTCGAGGGACCATCGTCCTCCGGCAGCCCGTCGGGGTCGTCGAGCCGGAGCTCGCTCAACAGGGCCATCTCCATGGCCCGGTGCTCGTCAGGCGTCGTCACGATGTCCCCGCTGCCGCGATCGACCAGGACGGGGCAGCCCGCGTGGCGGACCACCTGCTCGCTGGCCGATCCCAGCAGCAGACCCGCGAAGCCGCCGTGGCCGCGGCTGCCCACGACGACGAGGTTGACGTGCTGGGAGGCCCCGATGAGCTTCTCGGCGGCACATCCGTGGACGACCTGCGACTCGATCTCGACGTCCGGGTGGGACGCGCGGACCGGCGCGACGTCCTCGTTGAGTGCCTGGAGCGCGGAGGCCTCGAAGTCCTCCATCGGTGGGACGCATCCCGCCCGCCACGTGTCGGGTCGGGGCGCGGTGAACACATCCCAGGCGCGCACGACCGTCACCGGGGCACGGAGCGCTCCGGCGATCTTGACCGCGGTGTGCAGCGCCCGGTCAGCCACCTCAGACCCGTCGTGACCGACGAGTATCCCGCCGCGGGCCCTGATCTCCCGTCGAATCGCCATGCACGGAGGCTAGACATCAGGTCCGACGAACCGGAATGGTCGAAGGTCCTGCGAACGTCACCCGCCAGGGGTGACTCGTCCGGTCCGTTCGTGACGCATCGTGGCGATGACCCGCCGCCGATCGAGGAAAGGGGATGCCCATGACGAAGGCCGCCTACGAGATCCGAGCGGTTGGGGCGGTGCCCTCCCGCCTCCTCGAGGACTTCCCGGGAGTCACCGTCACGATGGACGTCATGGGAAGCCTGATCCGCGCGGAGCTGGCCGACGAGGCCGAGCTGCACGGGGTGCTGGCTGCCCTGAGTCGGGAAGGCTTCTCCCTGGTCGACGTCCGCAAGGAACCGGACGACGGCTCGTGACCCACCTCTGACCCGGTCATCGCCCGGATCTCGGTCATGGACAGCGAAATCGGTCCGGGCTAGCATGGTGCTGTCCCAGAACGGGAAAGACCCAGGTGACAGGGACGCCCACCGCGTCGTAGGCGTTCTCGCAGATGTCATGCCGCGGTCGAGCGCAATGGCAGGTCCGGCACCTCCGGACCGGCCCGGCGGTCGGAGGTGCGTGGCGCATGAGAGATGGCGCAGGAGCGCGATCGGTCGGTCGAGCGCAGCCCCAGGCATCCGGTGGCTCGTTCCTCGAGGTCAAGCTGCGCCGCCCACCCAGCCGCGGCGACTGGGTGCGACGTGAGCGGTTGATGAGCCGCATGGGCGCCGTCCGCGATCATCCGGTCACGTTGATCGCCGCCCCCGTCGGCTACGGCAAGACGATCCTGGCGGCGCAGTGGCTCGAGGAGGCAGGCCCTCGCTCAGCCTGGCTGTCGCTGGACCCCGACGAGAACGACCCATGCCGGCTGAGGGCGCACGTGGCGGCGGCGCTGGAGCGGGCAGACGGCGGATCGGGGCCGGGCCCGGCCACCGGCGGCTTGATCGACGACTCCGCCGCACCGGGCCCCACGCTCTCCGCCATCGTGGACTCCTTGGCCGCCACCGCCGAGGACATCGTCGTGGTGCTGGACGACTTCCATGTCATCACTGGCGCGGAAGGCCATGCGCAGATCGAGCACCTCGTCGAGCACCTCCCGCCGCAGGCACACCTGGTGATTCTGACGCGTGCCGATCCCGGGCTCCGTCTCGGTCGACTTCGCGCGTCCGGCGACCTGTTGGAGATCCGGGCAGACGACCTGGCGTTCACGGTGGACGAGGCCGAGGCGGTCCTGGCCCGCGAAGGTGCGACGCTCGACGTGGACTCCACCCACCGGCTGATGGACCGCACCGAGGGATGGCCCGCGGGGCTCTACCTGGCCGGGCTGTCCCTGGCCGGTCGCGCTGACCCCGACTCCTTCGTACGAGACTTCAGTGGCGGCAATCGGTTCATCGGTGACTACCTCGTCGAGGAGGTGCTCGCACGGCACTCCGACGACCTGCGCACGTTCATCGAGAGCGTCTCCGTGCTCGACCGCTTCTCGCCCGACTTGTGCGACCGCGTCACCGGGACGACCCGTTCAGGCATGGCCCTGCGTGAGCTCGAGCGCACCAACCTGTTCCTCGTGCCCCTGGACGACGACCGGCACTGGTACAGGTTTCACCACCTGCTCGCGGCCGTCGCCCGCAGTGAGCTTGACCTTCACCGTCCCGGAGAGGCGCGTGTCCTGCATGCGCGCGCTGCCGAGTGGTTCAGCCGTCGGGGCAACGTCGACGAGGCGGTGCGGCACTCGATCGCGGCCGGTGACCTGCAGACCGCCTCCATGTTGGTGGAGGTGCACTGGCTCGACTACGTGGACGCCGGCCGGATTGCCACGGTCCTCGCCTGGCTGAAGGCCATCGGCCCCCTCAACGAGGCCTCCGATCCCGCCGCGTCCGCGACCGCCGCGTGGATGGCTGCGCTCGTCGGCGACGAGGCGGCGCTCCGCACGCGGCTCGCCTCGCTGACATCCGTCCGCGAGCACGGTCCGCTCCCGGACGGATCACGATCGGTCGAGTCCGCGACGGCGATGATCGCTGGGCTCTTCGGCTACGGCGGACCGGGCGAGATGATGCGAGGCGCCGAGCGCGCCGTGGCGTTGGAGACCGACCGCTACTCCCCGTTCTACGCCGTCGCGAACGCCGCGCTGGGACACGCGGCGTACGTGCGCGGGGACCTCGACCGCGCTCTCGCCCCACTCGTCAACGCCTGGCGCAACGACCGGGCGCCCGTCATCATCCAGGTGGTGGCGCTCGCGATCGAGTCATTGGTCCAGGACGAGCTGGGCGAGACCGAGCGGGCTCGCGAGCGCGCCGACTCGGCGATGGAGCTGTTGGACTCGCACGGGCTGCGGGGAGTGCCCCAAGCTTCGCTCGCGTTCACCGCCCACGGGCGCGCACTCGCTGCTGACGGCGCGGTCGAGCCTGGGCTCGCCACCCTCGCCCGCGGCCTCTCCCTCCGTCGTGAGAGCCCCGCGCACGGCCCGTGGGGCATGGTCGACCACCTGATAGTCCACTCCCGGGTCGCGGCCGAGGCCGGGCACGCCGTGCTGGCTCGTCGCCTGCTCGACGAGCTGGACTCGCACCTGGCGCGCTTCACCGAGGGGCTCGAGGCCATCGACGCCCGGGTGGCCCACGTCCGACGCCTCCTCCACGACGAGGACGGCGACGTCGCCCCGGGGCAGGCCCTGACCGACCGGGAGCTCGACATCCTCCGGATCCTGCAGGGCACGATGAGCCTCCATGAGATCTCCGAGGAGCTCTACCTCTCGTCCAACACCGTCAAGACACATGCGCGTGCGATCTATCGCAAGCTGGGCGTGCACGCGCGCGCGGACGCCCTGGTGACGGGACGCCGTCAGGGTTTCATCTGATCGAGATCTCACCCGGGTGAGATCACGGGGGGATGAGGCGTTCTCACCTCGAGCAGTGCGTCAATGGGACATCTGACCCCGTACGTCAGGACCTCCACATGAGCATCTCGTCGATCCCGGTCGAGCTCGAGCGGACGGAGCTCGGTGCCAGACGCCACTGGGCCGTGCTCGAGATCCGGGCGGACGGCAGTCCCGGCCGCGCCGAAGTCGTGAGCTCGACCGGACCTGAGGACGCACTTCGAGCCACCGGTGCGATGACCGCGCCGGGACCGGCTCTCTTCCGCTCGGCAGCGTTCGCGTCTCGGGTGGGCCTGCTCCAGGCGGCGATGGGGTATCTGCCCGAGGCAGCCCGATCTTTCCTGCAGGGTACTCACGGCCCGTCCGGGGTGCGGGAGCGGCGGAGCTGCCTCGAGCACCTGGCCCTGGTGGAAGCCGTCCAGGGCGACCTACGGCGTGCGGAGGTCCATGCGCGGCCCGCCGGTGGTCCCCGCGGCGTCGACAACGACGGCGCCTACCCCGTCCACGTGGCGCGGGACTGGATCCAGCTCGAGCGCGCCGAGGTGGTCCGGGGGGCGGACCTCCTCGAGCAGGAGTCGCTGCTGGCTCAGGAGCCGGAACTGGCCCCGGAGCCCTGGACCGCCACAGTCGCACTTCTCCTGCGGGCCCGACTGCTCGTCGACGCCCGTCGCCCCGACGCCGCCGTTCGTCTGCTCGCGACGAACGACGAGACGTTCGCGCGGTCCAGCTGGACCACGAGCGTGCTGACGGCGGCCCGTGCTGATGCCCTGCTCGCGGCGGGTGAGGCCGGCCGGGCGCTGAGCGCTCTCGTCCCGCTGCCAGCCGGTGCGGCCGTGGAGGCGAGCGTCGCGACCGCGGCTGCGCGACTCACGATCGGCGACGTCCGAGGGGCGGACGCCGCGCTGCGCGAGGTGACCGATGCCCTCGACCGCGCGCCTCTCGCGCTGGAGATCCGCGCCTGGCTCCTCGAGGCCCGCATCGCCGAGGACCGGGGCCGGACGGGCCGCGGACGGACCCTGG
Source organism: Aeromicrobium sp. (assembly GCA_025965175.1). Classification (GTDB taxonomy): domain Bacteria; phylum Actinomycetota; class Actinomycetes; order Propionibacteriales; family Nocardioidaceae; genus Aeromicrobium. Next base: position 37,159 of record JAOPXL010000112.1, on the reverse strand, counting down.
TCGATCGGGCGCTGGAGGCGGCGGAATGGGAGGGTCTGCGAGCTCCCGTACGCCGGGAGTGGCACTGGGTGCGGCCCCTGGTGGACCGTCATCCGGGTCTGAGGCGTACCCATCGGGACTTCCTGGCGAGCCTGCGCGACGTGAGGTCTGCGAGCACCGGGCATGGCCCCCCCACCGGTCCCCCGGACCAGTCGGACCCGGTCCTGGGTGCGCACCTCACGAAGCGAGAGGCGCAGGTCCTCGACCTCCTCGCGCAGATGTACTCGACCGAGGAGATCGCGGCGACCCTGTACGTGTCGCCCAACACCGTCAAGACCCATCTGAAGGGCATCTTCGGCAAGCTGTGCGTCAACCGGCGGGTCGACGCCGTGCGCCGGGGGCGTCAGCTCGGCCTCTGCTGAGCCGGTGGACGTGCTGGATGCCCATGTGGTGCGCGGTGCAGGCCTGCAGGAAGCGGTGCAGATCGTCGGTGGACGCCGCGATCCGCACCCGCGTCTGCCCGGGAACCACCCGGTGCGCCCAGTCAAGCCACCGCAGGAGTGGCTCCCCGACCTCGCCCTCGACACGCACCTCGTACGTCTGCTCGTCGCCCGACCCGGCCAGTTCCCGATGGACCTCGAGGAGCCGGGCACCGACCGAGCGCAGCGAATCGAGAAGGACCTCCAGCTGCGGGGCCCCGCTGCCCCGTCTGGTCAGCACGGTGTGAACCCCGGTCGCCCGCACTGACAGGGGCGCGAAGCGCGTGAGGAGGTCCGTCGACGGCCTGCGCGCGAGCAGGACTTCGTACATCGCTTCGGGTGCGCCGGTGGACGAGGTGCGCTGCTCCATCCGCCCACCGTGCAGCGTCCCGGTCGCCGTCGCGTCCCCTCCGGCGGGTGAGGGTCGTATTCACCCCGTACGGGTGAGCCCGTCGGCGTCCGGACGCGACAGGCTGGAGCGGACGAGCGACCCCCGTCCCGTCACGAGAGCCAAGGGAGAGTCAACTCATGGAAGACTTCAGCTTCTGGGACCTGTTCGTCTCGATCTTCTGGTTCACGATGTTGCTGGCGTGGATCTCGCTGCTCATCCACATCCTCAGCGACATCTTCCGCGACAGCTCGCTCAGCGGCGGCGTCAAGGCGCTGTGGGTCGCCTTCGTCGTGCTGCTGCCCTGGCTGGGTGCCCTCTCCTACATCATCGCCCGCGGCAGCTCGATGAGCGAGCGCTCGCGGCAGGCGATGGCGGATCAGGATGCCCAGATGCGCGCGTACGTGCAAGACGCGGCCGGAGGGTCCAACGTGTCCAGCCAGCTCAAGGAGCTCGCTGAGCTGCGTGACAGTGGCACCATCTCGACGGTCGAGTACGAGCAGGCCAAGACCAAGGTGCTGACCTGATCTCCGCGGCCCTGCAGAAGCCAGTGAGCCGCTCTGCAGGGCCGCGGTCAGGCGCATGGCGTTGTCGACGTGCCGCCGCAGTGCCGGGCGTTGCTGCCACTCCTCGAGCGTCAGCTCGCGCGAGCGCATGCCGTAGGCGTCCTCCACGGCGCGGAAGCGGGCCACGACGTCGCCTCCCGTGAGGACCTGGGACACCTCGTAGTTGAGGGCGAACGAGCGCATGTCCATGTTGCTCGAGCCGATGACGGCGACATCGTCGTGGATCGAGAAGGTGCTTGGAGTGCAGCACCCATGGCGCCGGACAGAGATAGATGCGCACCCCTGCTTCGAGCAGTGCCTGGGAGTAGGAGCACAGCGTGTGTCCAGTGGGGCGGGGGATGGCTCTCGGTCGCGGTGCTCCTTGAGGGGATCCTCGCGGTGACGCTCGCCCCCGCGACGCTGGTCCTCCTCGGCCGCGCGGCCTGGTGGCTCCCCGGCTGGCTGGACCGGATCCTGCCGCACGTCTCGACTGAGGGCGCACCCCACGGTCACCGTCACAGGGCGGGTGAGTCAGCCCCGGCGGCGCAGCACCTCGTCCAGGACGGTGGGCTCGTCGCTGATGATCCCCTCGACCCCGATGTCGACCATCCGGTCCATCGACGACACGTCGTTGATCGGCCAGCTCATCACGATGCCGACGTGGCGGCGTAGCCGGGACACGACCTCGGTGTCGAGCAGGGAACGGTGGACTGAGACCCCGTGGACCTGTCGACGGAGAAGCTCGTGCCACAGGGCCGCGAGCTCGCGAGGTCGTCGCGCCGACAGGACGGGCCGGACGTGGTCGAGCCGGGCCAGCGCCTCGACGGCCGGCCAGTGCCGCCCACACACCATGACCGGCCGGTCGTGCCCACTCTCGTGGAGCAGCCGGGCGACCGCGGCGCCCACGCCGGTCCCCCAGCCCTTGAGGTCGAGCATGAAGGTGGCGCCGTGCCGGTCCGCCTCCAGCAGCTCCTGCAGACCCAGGCGGGGTGCCGAGGCCGGGGCCAGCTCCCAGCGGTCCCACAGGAACGGCAGGGGGCCGGCGGTCTTGAGGTGCCTGACCTCGAGCCGGCCGCGGTGGTGGTGGATGTCGCACTCGATGACGTCGACGCCGAGCACATTCGCCTCGTGCAGCCCGGCGAGCGAGTTGCCGGCCCGGTGCGCGATCGCGATGGTGCTCACCGCGCGACCCTCCCGACCGGTTCGACCGGGTCGGCTGGCTCGGCCGGTGCGGTGGTCGTCCTTGGCCTGAGTCGTCGGGTTCGGCGGCGCCCCAGGACCAGGGCCGCGAGATGACCGACAAGCACCAGGACGACGCCGGCGATGACGTCCAGGACGTAGTGGTTGGCGGTCGCCATGACGGCGACGGCCATGAGTGCGGGCATCACGAGACCGAAGACGCGGAGGGCCAGCGATGACGCGCTCGACACGATGGCGATCCCGACCAGCACGTTCCACCCGGCGTGCAGGCTCGGCATGGCGGCGTACTGGTCGACGAACGCCGGCGGTTGGAGCACACGGTAGGACAGGGAGCGCTCGGACACCGTGTCGACGAAGCCCAGACCGGCCAGTCGTGGCGGGGCGACCGGGTAGGCCACGAAGATCATCATGCCAAGCAGCCCGGACACGATCATGGCGTCACGGAGCCGGACGAATGCCTTGCGGTGCCAGATGCCGGTCCACAGCATCGTGGCGGTGATGACCGGCCAATGGCCCCAGATGTAGACCCAGTTCGCCATCGTTGCGAGCACTGGCGACGATGCGACGGGCTCCGCGAGCGCCTTCTCGACATACAAGCCCAGATGCTGCTCCCACTCGACGATGTTGCTCGCATGGCGCACCGCTTCGTCGGCCGAGCCCTCCGTGAAGCCCCGGACGCCGAAGTAGGCCGCGATCGCGCTGACCACGACGACGGCCTGCTTGACGACCCACAAACCCGTCCGCAATCCGGTCCTTCCTCAGCTCCCTCCTCCAGTCTGCGCAGATCACACGCGGGGCACCGCAGGCCAAGGTCCCGTCGTCCAAAGGACGGTCCTCAGGCGGCGGGCACCGGGATGGGGACTGGAGTCGGGACGGCGCTGGGGGTGAGGGCCTGGTCTCGGCTGCTCAGCCGCCGGTGGGCAATCAGGCTGGCGCCTCCCAGCGCCAGGGCGGGCAGCCAGGCGAGTGCAGCCTTGAGGCTCACTGCGGCCGCGGCGGCGGTCCAGGGGATGCCCAGGGCGACCAGCGCCACGACGAGCGCCCCCTCGCGCGGGCTCGCGCCATTGGGGCCGGGCACGGCGCCGGCGACCTGGCTGGCCCCGAAGGCACCCAGCAGCTGCAGCGGAGAGAGGGTGTGGCCGGTCGCGCCCAGGGTCCCGAGCAGCAGGAGGGCGATCGAAGCCTGATAGGCCATCGACAGGACCAGTCCGTGCACGAGGCTCCTCGCCGGGGGCAGCGGCCCGGACGGGAGCAGCTCCGGGCGGACGCGCCGGACCACCAGCAGCACGACGATCCCCACAGCACCGATGCCCAGCGCGACGACGAGCATCCGCACGGGGAGGGCCGCGCCGGCGAAGACCATGAAGACCGTCAGGCCCAGGGCTCCCACCACTCGGTCCACCGCGACGCTCGACAGCGCGTCACCGCGACCGACGTCGGCGCGGGTGAGGCGGCGCATCCGCCACACGTCGGCCCCGATGTGTCCCGGGGTCAGCAGGCCGAGCAGCTCGGACTCCGCGTAGGCGCGGGAGTGCCACCAGCGCCCCAGATCGGCGTTCGTCAGGGCCCGCCAGCGCAGGGGGCACAGGACGTACTTGCCCACCACCCAGGGCAGCAGACCCAGGACGACGGGCCACGGGGACACGGACGGAAGCCCGGGCAGGGTGAGGGCGGGAACGGCAACAGCCACGGCCGCACCCAGGACCAACAACACCCGCGAGTGCAGCACAGCACGCAGCGACAACATAGGGTTCTGAATCCTTCTCCCCCTGGAGAAGCTCCTCCAAGTCAAGCAGACCGGTGGTGACGGGCTCGGGCGATCACGGCCGCTCGACGCTCGTCGGCGTTCAGTCCCGGCGCTATGTGGTGCGCCCCCCGACGTGCTGGACCTCGGCATCCGGCCCGGGGAAGATCACTCCTTCGTGACCCGTGTCCGACCAGCGGACCACGAACGGGGGTCCCCCGTCCTCGCCCCTGGCCTCGAGGATCTCGGCCTCCCTGACCGCCTCGCCCACGTGCGTGCTGTGCACGATCAACCTGTCGCCGACGACAGCGTGAATCCCGTTCGACATCAGCCTCACCTCACCTCGCCACTCCGGAGTCCCGGCGGCGACCGCCTGACCGCCAGAGTCCGCCCAGGCGGCGTGACGGCCAAGGGTCCAAGGTCACCGATTCCGCGCTGAGGGACGCTCGAGGGCAATGAGCTCGGGCGTCGCCGGCGCGCCGCAGCAACCGCCGTCGGTGGCCTCGTCGTCGAACGTCCCGGATCCGCCGCAGACACCCGTGTCGGGCAGGGTCAGCTCGACCCGGGCTGCCGACTCGTGGTCCCCCGCGATCGCCGCGGCGACCGAGCGGGTCTGCTCGAAGCCGGTCAGTGCCAGGAACGACGTCGCCCGGCCGTAGGACTTCATTCCCACCAGGTAGAACCCGAACTCGGGCTGGGCGAGCTCCTTGGCGCCGTGGGGATAGACGGTGCCGCAGGAGTGCTCGTTGGGGTCGATCAGCGGGGCCAGCTCGCGCGGAGCCTGCAGTACGGGGTCGAGGTCGAGGCGGATCTCCGACAGCATCTGCAGGTCGGGCCGGAACCCCGTCAGCACGACGACCTCGTCGACTCCCTCGACCGACTGGCCGTCGAACGACTCGATGACCATGCGGCCGTCGGCACCGGTGGTGACCGACCCGGTCCGAAACCCTTTCAGGGTCGTGACGGGGCCGGCCGCGACCGCTGCCTGCGCCTTCTGGCCGAGTGCGCCGCGCTCGGGAAGCTCGTCCTGAGCGCTGCCGGCGAACGCCTCCCCCACGCTGGCCCGGCGCACCAGCCAGCTGATGCGGGTGCCCGGCGCCTCCGTGGCCAAGGCGGTGAGCCCGATGAGTGCTCCCTTGGCGGAGGCGCCGGTCCCGGCCACGACGACGTGCTTGCCGGCGTACCGAGCCCGCGTGGTCGCGTCGCGCAGGTCCGGGATGCGGTACGTGATGTGGTCTGCGGCGTCGACCTCGCCGACAGCCGGGACCCCATCGCTGCCTAGCGGGTTCGGACCGGTCCAGGTCCCGGAGGCGTCGATGACCGCGCGCGCCGCGAGGCGCTCGGCGCCGGTCGAGGTGCGGACGTGGACCGTGAAGGGCGCCTCGTCCCGTCCGGAGCTGACCAGCCGGTCGCGTCCCTGCCTGGCCACCGCCGTCACGATGACGCCACAGCGCACCGAGTCCCCGAGGGCCTCGGCCAGGGGTTGGAGATATCCGCCCACCCAGTCCGCTCCGGTCGGGTATCGCTCCAGGTCCGGGGACGACCAGCCGGCATCGGCCAGGAGCTTCTCCGCCGCGGGGTCGATGAGCTCGGACCAGGGTGAGAACAGCCGGACGTGGCCCCACTCGGCGACCGCCGACCCGGCGGTCGCGCCGGCCTCCAGGACGATGACCGGCAGATCGCGGCTGTGCAGGTGGGCCGCCGCGGCGAGACCGGACGGACCGGCTCCGATGACGACGACGGGCAGGTCGTGGGCGGACTGAGCGGTCATGGCTCGCTCTCCTCGGTCAGTGGGCATTGACGCCTGTCAATGAATTCCACCCTACCCATTCATCGACAGATGTCAATGAATAGGTCTATGCTGCAGGGATGACCACCGCACTTCCCCTCGTCGCGACCTCGGGCTGCTGCTCCCCCGTCACCGGCGGGGTCATGAGCGACGTCGAGGCGACGAGCCTCGCCGCGAAGTTCAAGGCGATGGGCGATCCCACGCGGCTGCGCCTGCTGTCTATGGTTGCTGCCGCCGAGAGCGGCGAGGCATGCGTGTGCGACCTCAACGACCAACTCGACCTGAGCCAGGGCACGGTCAGCCACCACCTGGGCCTGCTGGTCAAGGCCGGACTGCTGTCACGCACGAAGCGGGGCACGTGGTCGTACTACGCGCTCGTCCCCGGGGCGCTGCCCGCGTTGGGCGACTCCCTTCGCGCCTGACCCCTTCGAGCCGGTTCAGGCTCGGTCGGCCTCGGCGGGGACCAAGGTGGCGATGAGCGCCTCGATGCGGGTGCGGATCTCGTCCCGGATCGGGCGCACCGAGTCAATGCCCCGCCCCGCGGGGTCCTCCAGGACCCAGTCCTCGTAGCGCTTGCCCGGGAAATAGGGGCACTCGTCGCCGCAGCCCATCGTGATGACGACGTCGGAAGCGAGGACCGCGTCCTCGGTGAGCTTCTTGGGCTGCTCACCGGCGATGTCGATGCCGACCTCGGCCATTGCCTCGACGGCGACGGGGTTGATCTGCTCGCCGGCCATCGACCCGGCGGAGCGGACGACGATCCGGCCCTCGCCCAGCGACTGCAGGAACCCTGCCGCCATCTGGGAGCGGCCGGCATTGTGGACGCAGACGAACAGGACCCTGGGGCGATCAGACATGCGTGGCTCCTGGTGTGGTGGAGGATGCCGTGGGGTCGGAGAAGAACCTCCGCGCCCACAGCGAGACGTACACGAGGCCGACCAGGACGGGGACCTCGATGAGGGGGCCGACGACACCGGCCAGCGCCTGGCCGGAGGTCACCCCGAAGGTCCCGATGGCCACCGCGATCGCGAGCTCGAAGTTGTTGCCTGCTGCGGTGAAGGCGAGCGTGGCGGCCTTGGCGTAGCCGAGGTCGAGCCAACGGCCGGCGGCCATGCCAAGTGCGAAGGTTATCGCGAAGTACACCAGCAGCGGGACGGCGATGCGGACGACGTCGAGCGGCTGATTGGTGATGGCGTCGCCCTGCAGCGCGAACAGCACCACGATGGTGAACAGCAGGCCGTACAGCGCCCACGGGCCCAGCCGGGGCAGGAACGTCGACTCGTACCAGTCGCGACCCTTGGCCCGCTCGCCGATCGTGCGGGTGAGGAACCCGGCGCCCAGAGGGACGCCGAGGAACACCAGGACGCTGGCCGTGATGGCCCACACCGAGAAGTCCGCCGAGGTGGTCTCCAACCCGAGCCAGCCGGGCAGGGTCTGCAGGTAGAACCAGCCGAGAGCGGCAAAGGCGAGCACCTGGAACACCGAGTTGATCGCCACCAGCACCGCGGCGGCCTCCCGGTCGCCGCACGCAAGGTCGTTCCAGATCAGCACCATCGCGATGCACCTGGCCAGGCCCACGATGATGAGGCCGGTGCGGAACTCGGGCAGGTCCGGGAGCAGGAGCCAGGCCAGGGCGAACATCAGCGCCGGGCCGAGGAGCCAGTTCATCACCAGCGACGCGAACAGGAGCTTGCGATCTGCGGTGACGCGGTTGGTCTCGTCGTATCGGACCTTGGCCAGGACCGGGTACATCATGACGAGCAGGCCGATCGCGATCGGCAGCGACACCGACCCGATCTTGACCGCGTCGAGCGCGTCGTCCAGGCGGTCGACCGTCCGCCCCAAGACGAGTCCGACGGCCATCGCCACGACGATCCCCACAGGCAGGAAGCGGTCGAGCCGCGACAGTCCGGCGATCACATCGCTGTCGGTGGTTCGAGCGGCTCGCGAGGTGGCAGTCACCCCTCGATCTTGACCCAGGCGAGTCGCTCAGTCAAACTTGACTCAATGAACATTGAGCGACTGGACGTGCTATCCGTGCACGCGCATCGTCACGCGGCGCTGTCGGACGTGATGCGGCTGGCGGTCGTCGACGAGCTGGCCATCGGCGACAAGTCCCCCGGTGAGCTCCAGAGCGTCCTGGATCTCTCGTCGAGCCTGCTGGCGCACCACCTCAAGGTCCTGCAGGCAGCCGGCATCGTGTCCCGCCGACGCTCCGAGGGCGATCGCCGACGCACCTATCTGACACTGTCGGACCCGTCCGCCGTCGTCGACGCCCAGCCGGGCCTGTCCGCCGGGCGCGTCGTGTTCGTCTGCACGGCCAACTCGGCGCGCTCGCAGCTCGCCGCAGCACTGTGGGGACAGGTCAGCGGCATCCCGGCCTCGTCCGCGGGCACGCACCCGGCCGAGGCCGTGGCGCCCGGCGCTCGCGCGGTCGCCGATCGTCGGAACCTGATCCTGAATGACAAGCTCCAATCGTTCCTGCCCACGTCCGACGCCGACGAGCTGGTGGTGGCCGTGTGCGACAACGCGTATGAGGAGCTCGGTGACGCGGTGGCCGTCCACTGGTCCGTCCCCGACCCGGTACGGATTGGGGACGCGCACGCCTTCGAGGTGGCGTACGACGAGATCAGCCGCCGCGTCGGGGCACTCGCGCCACGCCTCATCGCCTCCTGAGCGGCTCGTGGTCGGTCTCGAAGCGCTCCGAGAGCGCATAGCGCAGCAGCACCACGTCCCCGATCTGACGCACCTCGGCGAGGGTTGCACGCCGTCCGGGGTTCCAGGGGAACATGCCGTCGCTGACGAACCGCCGAGCCCGGGAGTCGCCCACGAAGAACGGCGCGACGACGAGCTGCAGCTCGTCGGCGAGGTCCGCGGTCAAGAACTGCGTGTGCACGATCCCGCCGCCCTCGACCATGAGGCGCTGCACGCCGCGGGCGTGCAGGTCCTCGCTGATCCGGCGCATCTCGACCGGCTGGCCGCCGTCGATCACGGTCGCCACCTGCCCGAGCCGGTTCCGCGCCCTCGCCACCGACGCGCTGGCACAGTAGACCAGCTTCTCGGCGTCGCCGACCGCGAAGAAGCTCGACCGTCTCGCCAGCTGCATCCGCTCGGTCACGGTCACCTTGATCGGCGAGGGCCCCAGACCGCGGGCGACCCGCTCGTCCTGACGGGTCCGGGAGCGCACCAGGAGCCGAGGGTCGTCCTTGCGGATCGTGGCCGCGCCGACGAGGATCGCGTCGCACGTCGCCCGCACGGCATCGACCCGGTCGAAGTCGGAGTCGTTGGAGAGCGCCAACCGCTTCTCGGTACCGCCGCCGAGGTAGCCATCAATCGACATGCAGCAGCTCAGCAGCGTGTAGGGACGGTCAGCCACGGACGACTCCTTCCGGGGCACCGGTGGCCAGCACCCGACTCGGCGGGTCACGGCGCAGCCACGACGCGATCATTACGCCGGCACCGGGCAGCGTGCCGACGAGCACCATGACGCCGTAGACCACGGTGGTGGCGAAGCCCTGGCCCGCGCCCAGGCCGGCCACACCGAACGCCCAAGCGGCGAAACCTTCACGGGGCCCCCAGCCGCCGACGTTCGTGGGCGCCGCCGACGCCAGCAGGACGAGCAGCGCGAGCGGCACGATCCGCGCCGGCGACGCGGTCAATCCGGCAGTTCGGGCGGCGATCACGAACGTCAGCGTGTGCCCGGCCACCACGACGATCGACGCGACGACGACCCCCGGCCAGACCTGTCGTGGAAGCAGCCCGACGCGGACGTCGGCGCCGGCCGCACGCACGACCCTCCCCCACCGGGAGGGCCCCGGACGGGGCAGGGCTCGGCCCACCAGCACGGCTCCGAGTGCGGCCGCTCCGACCGCGACCAGCACGACCGGCATCGAGGAGCGCACCGGCGACGGCAGCGCGAGCAGGACCAGCAGTGTCAGCGCGAGCTGCACGGCCTGCCCGGCGAGCCGTTCCCACGCGACGGATCGCAGGCCCCGACCGACATCGTCGACGTCGCGGCCATGGCTCACCCCGCGGTGGACGTCCCCGAGCACGCCACCCGGCAGGACCGTGTTGAGGAGCTGGGACCGGTAGTACGCGGCAAGAGCCGCGCGCAGCGGCAGGGCGACGCCCTGACCGCGTGCGACCAGGCACCACCGCCAGGCGCTGCACACGGTGGTGAGCCCGGAGAGGACGGCGGCCGCGGCCAGCACCCGTGCGTCGATCGTGCGGAGGCCCTCGAGGAAGGGACCCGTGCCCAGCCGCCAGATGACGACACCAAGGATCCCGCCACCAGCCAGCACCCGGACCTGCGCCCACAGGGCGCGGCCCGTCCCGGCGCCCGCCGTCGGGGAGGCGGGGTCGCCGCGCATCAGGTCGATCGTCATGTCATCACCTCGGTCAGGACCGTCGAGAGCCGGGCGGTGGTGGTTTGCCAGCCCGGCAGTGCCGCGCGGCGCGCCCGTGCCGCGCGACGGAGCCTCTGCCGCAGATCGGCGTCGTCGAGCCAGCCGGACAGAGCCTCGGCGAGGGCCCCCGGCTGGTCAGGTGGGACCAAGAGGCCGGGACGACCCCCGCCGGCCGCGCGGCCGAGGGTCTCCGGCAGCCCTCCGACGGCCGTGGCGATGACGGGGAGCCCGCGTACGAGCGCCTCGGTGACCACCATGCCGAAGGTCTCGGCGCGCGAGGGGAGCACCAGCACGTCTGCGGAGGCGTAGGCGGCGTCGAGGTCGCTGCCGGTCCGCGGGCCGGCGAAGCACACCCGTTCGGCGATGCCGTCGTCCCAGGTCCGACGACGGAGGCGGACGACGAGATCCGGCTCGCGATCCAGTGTGCCCACGAGGACACAGCGCCACGGCCGATCCCTGAGCAGGGCGAGCGCGGGGAGCAGCACCTCGTGCCCCTTGTCCTGCGTCACCGCCGCAACGCAGAGCAGCTCGCCGCCGGACGCGGTTCCGGGCACGAGGCCAGCGGGGTCGACGCCGGGCTCGGCGACGTGCACCCGGCTCGGCCTCAGCGCGTGACGGTCGAGCAGCCGTCGCCTGGTCCACGGGCTGGTCGCGACGACCGCCGCGGCGGCCGACAGCACCGCGCGTTCCCGCGCGGCGGCGGCGCCGTCATCGGCAGGCTCGACGCCGAGTGGCATGTGCACGAGCACGACGAGGCGCAGCCGACGCGCCTCGGGCACCAGCGTCTCCGGGGACGTGGAGGCGACCAGGCCGTCGAGCAGCACGACAGCGCCGTCAGGGATCTTCGCGACCACCTCGGACAGGGCGGCACGCGCAGCCCGGTCGGGCCGGGGCCAGGAACCGGGCACGGGGTGCTCGTGCACCGACCAGCCGTCCGCCGCGAGCCCCTGACAGATCCGGCGGTCATAGACGTTGCCGCCGCTCGGGCGGGTCGGCTCGTCGATGCCGTCCGGCACGACGACGTGCACGGCGTTCACAGTGGTCTCTCATAACTCGCCCAGGCGATGTGCGACTCGTGCAGCGTGACGGACATCCCGGTCAACCCGCGGGCCCCGTCACCGAGTGCTCCGGCGTGAACGCGTGCCGCGAGCCGGTCGGCGATCACCCGGGCCAGCGCCTCGGTCGAGGTGTTCATCCCGGCGAAGGCGTCCTCCTCGTCGAGGTTGCGGTAGCTCAGATCGCCGACGACGGCACCCAATTCCGTCGCCGCTGCCCCGATGTCGACCACGAGGTCGTCGGCGTCCAGGTCGGGCCGCAGGAACGTCGCGTCGACGACGTACGTCGCGCCGTGCAGCCGCTGCGCCGGGCCGAACACCTCGCCCGTCAGGCTGTGGGCGACCATCATGTGGTCGCGGACGGTGACGCTGAACATCGACTCACCCCGATCCATAGGAGATGGTGTGGCAGAGCGCCGGCCGGCTCCCTGCGGCCAGCCCGGCCATGACGTCCGGCAGCTCCTCGAAGCCGGACTCACCAGTGAGCAGCGCGTCGAACGCGGGATCGCGCAGCAGGTCCAGGGCGAGCGCCAGCCGGTCTGACGCGGTGCGTCGCCCGCGGCGCGCCGGGGAGACCATGCCGACCTGGCTGGCGCGGATCGTGAGTCGGCCGGAGTGGAAGGCACCACCGAGCGACAGCCGACTCTCAGCGTCGCCGTACCAGCTGAGGTCGAGGACGGTGCCCTCCGGTGCGAGCAGGTCCAGCGACCGCTGCAGTCCGGCGGACGTCGCGCTCGTGTGCACGACGAGGTCGCGGCCGCCGTCGGCCTCCTCGGGGAGCGCGAAGCCCACGCCCAGGGCGCATGCAACGCCAGCGCGGTCGGCGTCGATGTCGACGAGAATGACCTGGGTCCCGGGGAACAGGGCGAGGAGGCGCGCGACGCAGCAGCCGACCATCCCCGCGCCGACGACCGTGACCCGGTCACCGAGCAGCGGTGCGGCGTCCCACACGGCGTTGACAGCGGTCTCCACGGTGCCGGCCAGCACGGCCCGTGTCGGCGGCACGTCCCCCGGCACGACAACCACGGCCCGGGCCGGCACGACGTACGCGGACTGGTGCGGATACAGGCAGAACACCGTACGTCCGCGCAGCTCGGCCGGTCCCGCCTCGACCACGCCGACGTTGAGATAGCCGTACTTGACCGGCCCCGGGAAGTCGCCGTCCTGGAACGGCGCTCGCATCGCGCGGTGCTGACTCGGCGGGACGCCGCCCCGGAACACCATCGTCTCGGTCCCGCGACTGATCCCGGATCGCAGTGTGCGCACGAGGACGTCGTCCGGACCCGGCTCGGGCAGACGGACCGTCCTGATCTCCCCCACTCCCGGCTCGCGCAGCCAGAAGGCTCGTGCGTCACCCTGCACCGGCCTCACCCCAGACTCCGGCGAATGAACCGGACCGTCGCGATCTTCGTGTCTATGCATGTACCACTACCTTTAGGCACGGAGATCAGGTGCGAACGGTTCAACGGGGCCCGGTGATCGGGCCGATCGCCTTGCTGGCGCTGCTCGTGGCGCTCGCGGCGACCGTCGGCCTGAGCGGTCCCGGGTGGGTCGTCGGTGTCGGCTCCGGCGTGGTCGTCAATGCGCTCCTGGCTCGCGCTGTCGTGCGTACTGGCGCCGACGGGCTGGGTCCGGCCAGCCGGGTCACCCTCACCCGGGCCACGCTCGTCGGTGGGGTGGCGGCATTGGTCGCGGACTCCTCCACCGGACCCACGTCGGTCGCGGTGCTGGTGGCGCTCGCCGCGGTGGCGCTCGCCCTGGACGCGGTCGACGGCCCGGTGGCGCGCCGCACCCACACGGTGTCGGCGCTGGGCGCGCGCTTCGACATGGAGGTCGACGCGTTCCTGATCCTCGTCCTCAGCGTCTACGTTGCCCGCTCGACCGGCGCGTGGGTGCTCGCCATCGGGGTGGCGCGCTATGCGTTCGTCGCGGCCGGCTGGCTGCTGCCATGGTTGCGTGGATCCTTGCCTGCTCGCTACTGGCGCAAGGTAGTCGCGGCGGCCCAGGGCATCGTCCTGACGGTCGCGGCGGCCGACGTCCTGCCTCGCTCCCTGACCGAGGCCGCGCTGGCCGTGTCGCTCGTGCTGCTCACGATGTCGTTCGGCAGCGAGGTGGCGTGCCTGTGGGTTGATCGGCGCGGCCTGCGCGGGCAGGACCACCCCAGGCCGAATCCGGCCGCCACCGTGGTGTCCTCGTCGTTCGCCGGGCTGCTGGTGTGGATCGCCCTGCTCGCCCCGAACGAGATCAGTCGGTTGACGCCGGGTGCGTTCGCCCGCCTCCCGGTCGAGGGACTCCTTCTCTTGGTGCTCCCGCTGGTGCTGCCTTCCCGCGCCCACCGGGTCATCGCGACCATGATCGGTGTGGTCCTCGGTGTGCTGATGATCATCAAGGTCTTCGACATGGGCTTCTTCGAGGTCCTCGACCGTCCGTTCGACTCGATCATCGACTGGCGCTACCTCGGATCCGCAGTGGGGGTCGTCGACACCTCCACGGGCCGGCCCGCGGCCATCGGGGTGGTGACGGCGGCCTCCCTGCTGTGCCTCATCGTCCTGGTCCTGATGCCCTGGGCCGTCCTGCGGCTCACCCGGACCCTCGCGCAGCACCCACTGCGCTCGAGGCGAGGGGTGGCGGTCGGCGGCGCCGTCTGGCTGCTTTGCGCCCTGCTCGGTGTGCACCTCACGCCGGGCGTGCCGATCGCCTCGGCCGATGCGGCCCACTACGCGTACGGCCAGCTGAGCCACATTCCGTCCGAGATCCGGGACCAGCGCTCGTTCCAGAAGGCTGCGGCCGACGATCCACTGCGGGATGTTCCCGCCAACAGGCTGCTGACCGGGCTGCGGGGCAAGGACGTCATCATCGCGTTCGTCGAGAGCTACGGGCGGGTCGCCGTGCAGGGGTCGAGCGTCTCGCCGGGCGTCGGTGCCGTGCTGGACTCGGGAACCCGCCGGTTGCACGCGTCCGGGTTCTCCGCACGCAGCGCTTTCCTCACCTCCCCGACGTTCGGCGCGGTCAGCTGGCTGGCGCACTCGACCCTGCAGTCCGGACTGTGGGTCGACGGCCAGCAGCGCTACGACGCCCTCGTCACCAGCGACCGCCTCACCCTGAGCCGCGCCTTCGAGCGCGCGGGCTGGCGCACCGTCGGCGACGTGCCCGCCAACACCCACGACTGGCCGCAAGGCGCGTTCTACGACTTCGACGTGGTCTACGACTCCGGCAACGTCGGGTACGCCGGCCCGAGGTTCGGCTACCCGACGATGCCGGACCAATACACCCTCGATGCCTTCCACCGCCTGGAGCTCGGCCCGCCCCACCGCACGCCGGTGATGGCGGAGATCGACCTCGTCTCGAGCCATGCGCCGTGGTCACGGACGCCCCACATGATCGACCAGGCGGCGGTCGGGGACGGTTCGATCTTCGCGGGGATGCCCGACCGCGCCCCGTCGGAGAAGGAGGTCTGGCGCTCGCCGGAAAGCGTGCGAGCTGCCTATGGCCGATCCGTCCAGTACTCGCTGAATGCGCTCGTGAGCTTCGTCCAGACGTACGGCGACGACGATCTCGTCCTGATCGTCCTCGGCGACCACCAGCCCGCCACGATCGTGAGCGGTCACAACGCGAGCCATGACGTGCCGATCTCGATCATCTCCCGCGACCCGGCCGTCCTGGACAGGATCTCCGGGTGGCGCTGGCAGGACGGGATGAGGCCGGATCCTCACGCGCCGGTGTGGCGGATGGACGCGTTCCGCGACCGCTTCCTCACGGCGTACGGGCCACGTCCTTGAACCGTCAGGTCCCTGCCGATGTCAGCACCGTGGTGCCGTCCGTCGTGCGCACCTCCACGGAGGTGATGTCCTTGCGCTGGGCGGCGGTCGCTGCGGCGAGCGTCATGGTCCTGCCGGGGATCGGCTTCCAGGTGGCCACCTGCTCAGTGTCCCCGTCGCGGGTGTGGACGAACATGGCGTAGCCGGTGGGTGCCGGCGTCGCGTACTCGTCCAGTCCCGCATAGCTGCAGGTCATCGTCAGTCGGGTCCCCCACGGCACCGTCTCGAGCGCCACACGCGCTGTGACCTGGCTCTGCTGGACGGGGGTCATAGCCACCCCGGCGCTGGCGCTGGCGCTGGGAGGCGAGGCGGGGCCCTCCTCGTCGTTGACGACTGCTGCGGTGCCTGCGGCGATCGTCACGACAACTGCGGCTGCCAGCCCCGCCGCGACACGCGTGCGGCGACGGTGGGTCCGTCGCACCTCCCGGACCAGACCCGGCAGCAGCGTCTCGGGCACCGGGTCGGAGGGCAGGTCGAGGACGTCCGGGTGGACCCGGGCCAGCAGGCCCGGTAGGCCGGCGAGCTCCCGGACCGACTGAGCGCACCCGGCGCAGTCGTCGAGGTGCTGCTCGAACTCCTGTCGATCGGTCGGGGAGAGCGAGCCCAGGACATAGGAGCCGTCGAAGTGGGCGAAGTCGCAGCTCATGCGCCGACCCCCATCTCCTCGAGGGCCAGCCGCAGTGCGCGCAGCGCGTAGTGGGTCCGGGACTTCACGGTGCCCTCCGGTACGTCGAGGTGCCGCGCCGCCTCCGCCACCGGCAGGCCACGGTAGTAGCAGTCCACGAGGACGGCACGATGCTCGGCGGACAGCGTCAGGAGGGCGTCGGCCACGACCCACGACAGCAGCTGCTGGTCCGTGCGGTCGACCGGATCGGCAACCTCGGGAACGTCCGCGACCGCGTACTCGCCGTGGGCGCGGTGCGCACGCCACTGGTCGATCACGATGTGGCGCGCGACGGTGAACAACCACGCGCGCACTGACCCCCGGCTCTCGTCGAGCACGGACGGGTGCCGCCAGGCCCGCAGCAGGGTCTCCTGCACGACGTCCTCGGCGCGGGCCCGGTCGTTGCCGGTCAGGCGCACGCAATAGCCCCACAGCGCCGCCGCGTGCTCGGCGTGCAGCCGCTGCATCAGCTCGACCTGGTTGTCGGACACGGCGCCTCCTACCGAACGACACGACAGACGGAGCCAAAAGGTTCAGTCGGATCACGTGCCGGTCGCCTCGTGGTCCTGCCCAGTCCCCTCGTCCCACCTATACGCCTGGCCGGCCGCCGGGATCAAGACTCGGTGCACGGCGGTGGCGGCTGTGGAGGGGACTGAACCGGCGGGCCCCCGGACACGTGCCTACAAGAAGAGGCCCGCTCTGCGGGATTCCCTCGACGAACGGAGAACACCATGACAATGCGCATCCTGACTGCGGCCGGAGTTCTGGTCTCGGCCTTCGTCCACCTCTGGCTGTGGATCGACGGGTTCCGCCACATCCACGTCATCGGCCCGGCGTTCATGGTCAACGCCAGCGCCGGGATCGTGATCACGATCCTCCTGCTGCGCTGGAACAGCTGGATCCCGCTGTTCCTGGCCGTCGGGTTCGGGGCATCGACGCTCGGTGCCTTCATCCTCTCCACCACGGTCGGCCTGTTCGGCACGAACGAGGTGTGGAGCGGCGGCTGGGTGATGGCGGCAGCACTGTCCGAGGTCGTGGCGATCCTGGCGGGCTTCGTGGCGCTCCGTCAGGAAGTCCCGCGGCACTCGCGCGTCTGACGTGGACGGTGCATGGGTCGCCCTACCGCCTCGTGGGCGGTGCATGGGTCGCCCTATCCGGCCAGGTGAGGCGACTAGTGCACCGCCCTGGGGTCGACCAGAGTCAGCCGAGCCCGAACAGGCGCAGGTAGTCATGCCAGAGCGGCTGTCCGACGAACAGTCCCACGACGGCCCCGGTGAGCAGGAACGGACCGTGCGGGACGCGCGACCGGGCCCCGGCCCGCCCTGAGACGAGCAGGCCGACGCCGACCACAGCCCCAATCGTGAAGCCCGCTAGCAGACCGACCAGGCTCGGACCCCATCCCGACCAGCCCAGCACCAGCCCCAGCACTGGGGCGAGGGCCACGTCACCGAGCCCCATGCCACGTCCCCTGGTGACCAGGTGGATCCCGCCGTACACCGCGAGCCACAGGGCGGTCGACAGCAGTGCTGGAGTGACGTGGCCGGCGTTGCCGGCTGCTGCCGCGACGGCCATGGCCGCCACGACACCCACCGCGACGAGGCCCGTGATCGAGAACGGCAGGCGTTGGTGATCGAGGTCGATCATGAACAGCGCCACCCCTCCAGCCATCAGCACGATAACGGCGCCGAGGTACACGGAGGGCCCGAGGCGCCAGGCGCTCACCGCGAAGAGGACGGCCGTGGCGAGCTCGACCAGCGGGTAGCGGGCCGCGATCGGTGCCGCGCAGTCCCGACACCTGCCGCGCAGCAGGAGCCACGACACCACCGGGACGTTGTCGTGCGCGCGGACCGGTGAGTGGCAGACCGGACAGCTCGATCCTGGACTCACGACCGACATGCCCATGGGGACCCGGTGGATGACGACGTTGAGGAACGACCCCACGACCAGGCCCAGGACACCGACGATCGCGACGAATAACCCCATGGGGATCAGCGGGTCGCTCATGGGACCCGCACCGGAAGGAAGGATGCCCTCATGCGCGCCGCCTGCGCCCAGCCGCCGAACACCACCAGCTGCTCCCGCCAAGCGACCACCATCGCCGCGAAGTCGACGTCGCCGGCGGGCTGCGTGGAGTGCTCCGCGAACGCACGGGCTGCAAGGTCCCAGCTCAGGTCGACCGATGCCAGGGTCTGGTCACCGGACTCCATCGCCGTGCGCAGCAGGAACGCCTCGAAGGTGGCGAGATCGGCATGGTGCATCTGGCGCAGCGAACCCTTCAGGTCATCTGCGACGACCATTGCCCCGGCCACGGCCACGCACTCGTCGGCCGTGGCCTCGAGGTCCGCGACGAGCTGTTCGCACGTCCGTCCGTCGAGCCTTCGCTCGATCGCCGAGTCCGGCGAATCGACTTCCAGACCCTCCACGGCATCGAGGTGGCTCAAGGACTGGAACCGGTTCACCAGCAGGGCGTGGACGGACGGATCGAAGGTGGCGACCATGGCCTCTCGTGACCGCTCGAGGAGCTGGCGCGGGGTCACGCCTTCCGGGCTGATCCCGCTCAGCGACCTGTTCACCGCATTCCCCACTCCTGCCAGCTGCGCGGACGGGTCGGGGGCCCTGTCGAGCCCGCTCTCCAGCAGCAGCAGCTGCAGCACGTGGACGTCCGCTGCCCACATCGCGAGCAGCGCCAGCCGGGGCTCCCGAGCGTCGGCGTAGTCGCGCGACAGGGATGCGTAGCCCTCGAGCAGCTCGAGGAGCTCGCGGTGACCAGCGGCGGCGACGTCGTCGCTCTCGGCGCTTCGGGTCGAGGGGGCGTTCATGGCGTGCTCCACTTCGGTGTCAGCCGGCCTTGCCACGCCGCCGGAGGCCACGCCTACGGGGATCGTCCGAAGGCGGCAAGGGCGGTACAGGCAGAACGACTTCCGCATCCTCGACCAAGGACGCCTCATCGTGCACCTCGGCCGCCTCCAGCTCTTCGGTCGGCGCCGCCTCCTGTGAGGTCGGCGGCAGGCCAGCCGGCGGAGGCACGTGGCCGACATCCCGCTCGCCCGCGACCTGCGCCGAGGGCAGTCCCACGGGGCTGGCGGGCGACTCGGTCTGCGGCACGGGACCGAGCTCATGCCCCGAACGAGGGGGCCCGGAGGGGCTGAGTGTGGGTCGGACGAACCCGACCGGTCCGTCCAGCCGGTCCACTGCCGCGAGCATGCGTGCCTCGACCAGCTCGGGAGGCTCGCCCGGCTCGATACGCCGGCTCATCGCCTGGATGGTGGCGTTCACCCGTCGTCGGTAGAGGTGGACGTCCTCGGCCGCCGCGACGGTGTCGTCGACCTCGGAGGACCGTGGGACTGCGTCCGTCCCCATGTCCTGCTCGCGCCCTACCGGGGCCTCCAGCACCGCGACGTCATCGACCGGGTCGGTCGGTGTCGGCACGAGCCGAGGAGTGACATCTGGCAGATGACCGCGCCTCACCGCGAGTGGGACCAGCTGGCGGAGCAGGCCGCCCGAGGAGACAGGGAGCACGGCGGAGTGGCGACCAGGGGCTCGCCGAACGGGGCCCTGCTCACGGGACGCCACGACGTCGGACGAACCGTCATCAGCAAGGGCCGGACGACGACGCTTCACAGCTGCCAGCACCAACAGAGCGGCCAGCACGACCAGAAGAAGCGTGAGCAGAGGAAGGTGGAGGTCCCCCATCGGTAGTCCTTTCGTCTCCAGGTCGGTCAACCGGTGTATCGGCAGGGTCGCGGGGTGCTCTGAAGGGCTGGCGGTCGATTTTCCGGTTGGTCAGCCGGCCGAAGGGACAGCGTCCTGGTCGACGTCACCCGGGTCCGTCAGAGGCGGCATCACGAACATGTCGCCGGTCAGGGTCGTGGTGAACCCATCCTCCGCTCCGCCGTTCAGGGACACCGACGTGACCAGGTAGGCCCGCGACATCTGCTCGAGGTTGTCCAGCAGTCGAAGCGTCTTTTGGTAGCTGCCCTCAATGGAGATCGACACGGCCTGGCGGGCCAGCTGGCCACCCTTCGTCGGCTGCTGCGCCGCCACGCCTGCGGCGGGGTCGCCACCCGTGACGGGTGGGCTGGGAGCAAGGGTGGTGATGCCGTCCGCACCGATGCCGGCGTCGACCGCAGCCTCCGTCACGGCCTCGAACAGTCCAGGCTGGTCCGCGGTGGGCGGGAACTTGGCGGCGAGCGCCTCGGCCGTCCCCCGCACGTCGTCGAGATCCTTCGACTGCTTCACGAGTCTCGCGAGCTGTACCTGGAGGAGGGCGTTCTGGTCCCTGGTGTCCTGGATCTGGGTGCGCACCGCGGACAGCCGCGACATCTCCGGGCCGATCACCACGATCCAGGACACGGCAGCGATCAGGAGCAGAGACGCGACCCCGATGATCGTGGTCGCGCGAGGCGTGTGGAGCTGCATGGTCAGTCCTTCCCGCTCAACAGCTGGTCGAGCTTGGCGTAGCGCGAGCTGAAGACCTTCTTGGACAGCCCAACCGATCCACTGAAGGTGACCTTCGTGGCGTCAGCGGTGGTAGTGGTGGAGATGAACGGCTCCACGAACGAGTCGTCGGCCCGGAGCGCAACGACGAGGGCGCCCACCGCGGCGCGACTGCCGGCAGTGCCGGACAGGGTGATACACCCCACTACCGTGCGGGTCTGGAACGGGTCGGGCCCCGGACATGGGGACGGCGTGGCCGGCACGGCGGCCGGTGACTTGTCCTTCGAACCTTTGGCGGGGGCGGGCGCCGGCGCCGGTGGGGCCAGCGTCACGGCGAGCGAGTCCAGCACGACACCGGAGGGTGCTGCATCGCTCATGGACCGCAGCACCTTGGAGAAGTAGATCTCGGAGGCCATGGTCTTCGAGATGGTCACCTTCTGCTGCTCGACACCGGCAACGAAGGTCTTGACCGGTTGCAGGACGTTGGTGCGTTCGGTGAGCCGGGTCGTCTCGGCCGTCTCTACCCTCAGCAACGCGTCGGCGTCACCGACGCGCATCACCTGGAGGCCCCAGCCAGCGGTGGCGACGGACACGAGCACGAGACAGCCGACCGCAAAACGTATCCGCAGACGTCGGACAGCGATGCGTCCGAACGACCACGGGGAGAGCAGGTTGACCGACGGCAGGACGGCCGCGACCGGATTCCGCTTCGCCTCCGCGCCTCGGGTGGCCCCGGCCCGCAGACACAGACCGGCCGGGATCATCAGGGACGTGTCGTCGATCTCGGTGTCCCGGCCGCGGCCGGCGGTCCGCACCCGATCGGTGAGCGCCATCTGCTCCACCGGGACGCCGAGCCTCTTCTCGAACAGCTGCGGCAGGCCACCGAGCCGACTGCCCGCGCCCGCGAGCAGGACCCGTGCCAGCTCGGGACTGTCTGCGTCACGCACGTAGTCCAGGGTCGTCGCGATCTCGGCAGCCAGCGCCTCGGCCTCAGCGGCCACGACGCGTTGGGCGGGGTGGTCCAGCCCGTCCGCGCGGGGGACCTCCGGCTTCACGGACGCGTGGCCGGGCAGCCCGACGACCACCTTGGTCCGTTCAGCTTCGTCCCACGTCCAGTCGTAGCGTTCCTGAATGGCCTGTGACATGGCGTCGCTGCCCACCCCGGGCAGCATCCGCACGTAGCGCGGCTTGCCGCCCTGATGCACCACCAAGGTCACGACGTCGAAACCGATGTCGACCAACGCCTCCAGCGGAGCCGTCTCATCCGGCTCCGACGGCAAGCACATCAGCGCCGACCGGACGAGCGCGAACGGCACCAGGTCGACGCTCACGGCGCGGAGGCCCGCGCGGTCCACCGCCCCCACGAACGCGTCCACCATCTCCCGAGCGGCGGCCACGAGGAGCACGCGCGCCACGCGCCGGGGTGTGCCGTCCTCGCCCTTGAGCTCCAGGTCGTCGAGCAGGTGGTAGTCGAGATTGGCGTCGTCCACCGCCATCGGCAGCGCATCCTCGACCTGATAGCGCAGTGCCCTGCCGAAGTCGGCCGGGGCCATCCAGTCCAGGTCCATCTGTCTCACCAGGACGCCGGCGTTGGCCACTCCCAGCACGACCGTCTTGCTCCGGAACCGCCCGATCGAC
This sequence comes from Aeromicrobium sp., assembly GCA_025965175.1. GTDB lineage: Bacteria > Actinomycetota > Actinomycetes > Propionibacteriales > Nocardioidaceae > Aeromicrobium. The sequence continues at coordinate 15,017 of JAOPXL010000112.1, read as the reverse complement.
CACAGCTCGGCGAGTGCAGCGGTGAGAGCGTCAGGGTCGACGACCATCCCGGCACGCACGACCCCCGGGGGAAGCCTCAGCTCTGCGAATCTGCGAAGACGAAGCCTTCGGCTGCCTGCCGAGAACTCCCCGGCCCGCAGGCCAGAGCTGCCGATGTCGAGACCCACCAAGGTGCGTGCCATGTGTCCTTCACTTCGCGTCGGCCACCCGGTCCACGACGATGGATCCCGAGCCATCCTTCTCATCGGCGCGGGACAGCCTCGGCTTGAGGCCTTGGATTTTTTCCGGCGTCGACTCGGCAGTCCAGCCGCTCACGGGCAGACTTCGGCGCTAACGTGTCGCCTGGACGGAGGGTCCGTCCGGACGAAAGATCATGCGGAGGCGTCGGCGAAGTGACCACGCAAATCGCACCGTACTTGAATGCGGTGGTCGTCAATCATGGGTCGGACCTCCACATCAAGGTCGGCAGCCCCCCGAAGATTCGCATCTCCGGATCCCTGGTCCCGTTGCAGGTCGATCCTCTGACGGCCGAGGTGGCCGAGGCGCTCATCCTGGAGACGATGCCGCGTGACGTCGAGGACAGCTTCGCCGCCACCAACGAGGCCGACTACGCACTCGACGTGCCCGGCATCGGCCGGTTCCGGGTCAACGCCTTCCGGACCCGCGGCACAGCCGGCTGTGTGCTGCGGCTGGTCGGCGACGAGCCGATGTCACTCGCAGCGCTGAGCCTGCCCGACGTCGTCGGACAGCTGGCCCTGGAGCCCCGCGGCCTCCTGCTGGTCACTGGCCCGACAGGCTCCGGCAAGACGACCACCATGGCGGCGATGGTGGACGCGATCAACGAGAGCCGGGCGGTGCACGTCCTGACGATCGAGGACCCCATCGAGGTGATCCACCGCGACAAGCTGGCCAGTGTCAGCCAGCGTGAGCTCGGCACCGACACCGCTGACTGGGCGACGGCGCTCCGTGCTGCGATGCGCCAGGACCCCGACGTGATCCTGATCGGCGAGATGCGCGACGCCGACACGGTCAAGGCTGGTCTCTCGGCCGCTGAGACAGGCCACTTCGTGATGTCCACCCTTCATACGACGGACGCCAAGGAGACGATCAACCGCATCATCGACTTCTTCCCACCGCACGAGCAGAAGCAGGTACGACTGGGCCTCGCCACCGCCCTCAGAGGCATCGTCTGCCAGCGGCTCGTGCCCCGCGCCGATGGACAGGGCCGGGTGGTGATCATGGAGATCGCGGTGAACGGCCCCCGTCTGTCCGAGGCCATCGCCGATCCTGACCGCACTGACACCATCGACGAGATCGTTGCCGGGGGCGGGTACTCCGGCATGCAGACGTTCGACCAGCACCTCGTCCGGCTCGTGCTCGACGGCATCGTGTCCATCCCGGCGGCCAAGCTCGCGTCGTCGAACACGCATGACTTCGGCGTCATGCTGAAGCGTGCGGGCCTCGATCCAACACTGGTCGATGCTCCGGTGGGAGCCGCGTGAACGTCACCCCGCAGCCTGGATTGCCAGGCGACGCCGTCTCGGCCGGCACGCCACCCGAGCGCGAGCCGAGGAGCCTGACCTTCGACGAGCTGCGGGCGTACCGCCAGCACCTCACGGCCGAGGAGGACAAGGTCTCGTACTGGCGGCGGCTCGCCCACGCCCGGATCGACGTCCTGGAGGCCGGCGCCCACAGCGAGGGCAACCTCAGCTTCGGCGATCTCGTGCGCGCGTTGGGGGACACGGGAAGCGGTCAGGCACGTGGCCAGCTCGCCAGCATCCGAGCGGGCGACCCTCTGCCCGACCTGCCCGATCTGGCCGACATGTGGGCCAGAGAGGTGAATCCTCACGACCCGGAGCAGGTCACCGACGCAATCGATCGGATCCGCTCCGCTGTCGAGCAGCTGACCCGCTACCGCCGGGCCCTGCATGCGCGGATCGACGAAGCCAGCGCCGAGCTGATCCGTCGCTACCGCGAAGACCCGCTCCTGGCCCTGTCCATCCTCCCCGACTAGGCATGCAGGAGCCACCGTGACGCCCCACCAGTCAGGCAACACCGCCCGGGCGCTTCTCGACGCCGGCCTGGTGACGCCTGAGCAGCTCGCCGACGCGGAGCGCACGGCCGAGCTCGGGGCGCACAACGCCCTCGAGGTGCTGGTCGACGAGGGCATCGTGCGCAGGGACGACCTGATGCGGACCGCTGCCGAGTCGGTCGGACTGTCGTACGTCGACCTGACCGAGTACTCGGTCAATGCCGGTGCCGCCGCCGCGTTGCCTGCCGAGTTCGCGCGTCGGGCGTCGGTTCTGCCGATCGACTGGGACGAGGACGAGCTGGTCGTCGCCGTGACAATCAGGCAGGCCGGGAACATCGAGCTCAAGGACGACATCAGCCGGTTGACCAGGCGTCGGGTGCGGTTCGCCGTGGCGAACCGCACCGACATCGTGACCAAGCTCAACCAGATCTACCGTGCAGAGGGCGAGCTCGACGACCTGACCTCGAACCTCGTGTCCAACGAGCAGTCGGCCGACGATGACCTCGACAGCTTCACCGAGGTTTCCGACGAGGCTCCCGTCGTCCGCTTCGTCAACCTGCTGATCTCCCAGGCCATCAGCGATCGTGCCTCCGACATCCACATCGAGCCCACCGAGCACGATCTACGCGTCCGCTATCGCATCGACGGTGTCCTGCAGGACGCCCACCGCTCCCCCAAGAACATCCACAACGGCGTCGTGTCGCGGCTCAAGATCATGGCCGAGATGAACATCGCCGAACGGCGCATCCCCCAGGATGGCCGGCTGTCGGTGAACCACCAGGGACGGCGCATCGACCTGCGCGTCGCGACGCTGCCTACGGTCTGGGGCGAGAAGGTCGTGGCACGCATCCTGGACAACAGCAACACCTTGCTGGGCCTGGACGACCTCGGCTTCTCCGCCGGCAACTTCGAGCGGTTCGAGCGGTCGTTCACCAAGCCCTACGGCATGATCCTGGCCACCGGTCCGACCGGATCGGGCAAGTCGACGACTCTCTACGCGACCCTGAACCTGCTGAACAAGCCCGATGTCAACGTCATCACGGTCGAGGACCCGGTCGAGTACCGGATGACCGGCATCAACCAGGTGCAGACCAACGCCCGGGCCGGACTCACCTTCGCCTCGGCCCTGCGCTCGATCCTGCGGTCGGATCCCGACATCATCCTGATCGGTGAGATCCGTGACCACGAGACAGCGCAGATCGCGATCGAGGCCGCCCTCACTGGCCACCTGGTGCTGACGACCCTGCACACGAACGACGCACCCTCGGCGGTGACCCGTCTCGTCGAGATGGGGATCGAGCCGTTCCTGGTCGGGTCGGCGATCGACGCGGTGCTCGCCCAGCGGTTGTGCCGATCACTGTGCGACCGCTGCCGGGAGCCCTACCAGCCGGAGGCCGAGGAGCTCGACCGCCTCGGCATTCCGTGGGACCCCGAGGCGGGCGTGCCGACGCTGTACCATCCCGGCGGCTGCTCGAAGTGCGCCAACACGGGCTATCGCGGACGGATGGCTCTGCACGAGGTCATGACGGTCACCGAGGAGATCGAACGCCTCGCCGTCGCACGTGCCTCCACCGACGACGTCGGGCGTGCCGCCCGGGCCCAGGGCATGGTCACGCTCCGTCACGACGGCTGGCTCAAGGTGCTGCAGGGCCGGACGTCGATCGAGGAGGTCCTGCGCGTCGTCGTCTGAGCCGGTCTCACGGCGCGGGACCCTCAAGATCGTGACTGCCGGGACCGATGCTCCTAGCGGCTCCGAACGCCCGCTCCCCATCGACCGTAGGACAGACGTGAACCAGTTCTCCTCGCCCGTTGACTCGGGTGGTTTCGGGCTCCCCCTCGCAGGCCCTCCGCAGGTGGCACCTGCGGCCGCCGTGCCGGCCGCTCCCCCGCGGCAGGCGCCGCCCGCTCCCGCACCCACCGACCGGCGCCTGGTCCTCGACGACCTGCTCATCCATGTGCTGGAGCTCGGCGGATCCGATCTACACCTCACCACGAACGCCCCGCCGACCGTCCGGGTCCGCGGTGAGATGCAGGTGATCGACGGGTACGCCAAGCTGACCCCGAGCCAGCTGCAGGAGACCCTCTACGGCGTCATGACGGAGCGGCAGCGCAAGGTCTTCGAGGAAGAGCTCGAGCTGGACTTCGCCTACGCCGTCCCCGGTCACGCCCGGTTCCGCGTCAACGTCTTCCAGCAGCGCGAGTCGCTCGGCGCCGTCATGCGCGCGATCCCGTGGGAGATCAAGCCGCTCGAGGAGCTGGGCATGCCCCCGGTCGTCGAGAGCTTCGCCCACCTCAAGCGTGGACTCGTGCTGGTGACCGGCCCCACGGGTTCGGGCAAGTCCACGACGCTCGCCGCCCTGATCGACAAGATCAATCGCTCCCGGCGCGGTCACATCATGACGATCGAGGATCCGATCGAGTTCTTGCACCAGCACCGGGGCTGCCTGGTCAACCAGCGGGAGATCGGTCAGGACACGCACGGCTTCCGGGGCGCCCTCAAGCACGTGCTGCGCCAGGATCCCGATGTCATCCTCGTCGGTGAGCTCCGCGACCTCGACACCATCTCGGTCGCCCTGACCGCCGCCGAGACCGGTCACCTCGTCTTCGCCACGCTCCACACGCAGTCCACGCAGGACACCATCACCCGCATCGTCGACGTGTTCCCCGCCGATCAGCAGCAGCAGGTCCGCACCCAGCTGGCCGCGACCCTCCAGGGCGTGCTGTGCCAGACCCTGGTCAAGACCGTGAACGGCAAGGGCCGCGCGGCCGCCGTGGAGATCATGGTCTGCAACTCCGGCATCAGGGCGATGATCCGGGACGACAAGCTCCAGCAGATCCAGGGCGCGCTGCAGTCGGGGGCCAAGGACGGCATGCAGACGTTGAACGCCGATCTGGCGGGACTGGTCAAGACGGGCCGGATCAGCTACGAGACGGGTGTCGAGCACTGCTCCAACCGCGCCGACTTCGACACTCTCGTCAATGCCGGCGGCACCGCTGCCGACGGCCGGCGCTGACGACACCGACGAGCACCGAGGAAACTTCATGACCACCCAGCAGTACTCGTACAAGGTTCGAGGACCCGGCGGCAAGCTGGTCGAGGGCAAGGTGGAGGCCGCCTCGGAGGCGGCCGTCGCCGAGAAGCTTCGTGGCATGGGCTACGCCCCGCTCGAGGTGCGTCCCGCCAATGCGGGCATGCAGAAGGAGATCAGCTTCGGGCGCAAGAAGCGCGTGAAGATGAAGGACCTCGCGATCTTCTCCCGGCAGTTCGCCACCATGATCGACGCGGGCCTGACGATGCTCCGGGGACTGACGATCCTCGCGGAGCAGTCGGACAACCCCGAGATGCGCCGGATCCTGCGCAGGGTCAAGCAGGACATCGAGGCCGGCATGAGCCTGTCGGCCGCGTTCGCGAAGGACGACATCTTTCCCCCGTTGATGGTCAACATGACCCGGGCCGGCGAGGCCGGCGGGTTCCTGGACGTCACGATGCGTCAGATCGCCGACAACTTCGAGGCCGAGGTGAGACTGCGCGGCAAGATCAAGGCGGCGCTGACCTACCCGATCGTCGTGTTCATCCTCGCGATGCTCATGTGCGTCGGCATGCTGGTCTTCGTCGTTCCCACCTTCGAGGCCATGTTCAAGGACCTGGGTGGCACCCTCCCCCTGCCCACCCAGGTGCTGGTCGTCCTGTCCAAGTCGATGCGGTTCATGCTGCCGCTGGTGGTCGTGCTCGCGGTCGTCGGCTTGTGGTGGTGGCGCAGGTTCGGCAAGACCGAGCCGGTGCGCAACGTCGTCGATCCGCTGAAGCTGCGGCTGCCGGTGTTCGGCAAGCTGTTCCAGAAGCTCGCCCTGGCTCGCTTCGCCCGCAACCTGGGCACGTTGCTGTCCTCGGGCGTACCGATCCTGCAGTCGTTGGAGATCGTCTCCGAGACCACGGGCTCCGTCGTCATCTCCCGGGCGCTCAAGGAGGTCCAGGAGTCGGTGCGTCGCGGCGAGTCCGTGTCAGCGCCGCTGGCGGCGCACAAGGTCTTCCCGCCGATGGTCGTGCAGATGATCGCCTCCGGCGAGGAGTCCGGCGCCATCGACAAGATGCTCCAGAAGATCGCGGAGTTCTACGACGACGAGGTCGAGGCGACGACCGAGGCGCTCACCGCCCTCATCGAGCCGCTGATGATCGCATTCCTCGGCGGCGTGGTCGGGTCGATGATCATCGCCCTGTACCTGCCGATCTTCAAGGTGTTCGAGCTGATCGGCTGACCGCCTCGGTCAGCCGAGTCCGCGGTCCTCCTCGCGGTACGACGTCACGGCAAAGTCCATCAGGCCGGGACTCGGGTTGGCCAGGAAGCAGGCGTCCATCGTGATGTCCACGTTGCCGACCAGGTTGATCGTGTCGGCGAAGATCGTGCCGATGAACGTCGCGTTGCCGTTGGCCTTGCCGAGCTGCCCCAGGTTGGGGGACTTCCCGGTCAGGATCAGCGACGCGGCGAGCTTCTGGTTGGAGTTCAGCTTCGCGTTGCCGCCCTCGATGACGATGATGAGCGATCGCGAAGGACACGACGGGGCGGTGCCGGACGTGGTGGTGTCACGGCCGAACCCGGTGATGTTGTTCAGGTCCACGGTGCCGCCGGTGTCTGTCCCGGCGAGATCGAAGAACATGACGGCGTTGGCCTCGTCCGGACTGCTCCAGTTGCTGGAGGACCGCCAGTAGTTCCCCTGTGACTGCGCCAGCATCCGCAACGAGTCGATGCGTTCCTGGCTCAGGTCCGGTTGGAAGCCGAAGATCTTGAACAGGTCGCCGTCGGACTTGATCAGCGACGACACGTCCTTGGTGCCGTCGCCGTTCGTGTCGTACGTCGAGTAGTACTTCGCCCACGGGCCTGACGCTGCCATCCGCGCGTCGTAGCACCCGTCGCCCGCCGTCAGCCGTCCGCCGAGACGATCCTGGTCGTAGGGATAGCCGGTGCTGCACGGCTTGGCCGAGTGGATCGAGTTCGTGGTGGTGCAGCCCTTGGACCCGGTGATGGTCGCCGACGAGTGGACGCCGACCGGGATGCCGTCGTAGGCCAGGTCGAAACCGCTCGTCGCGATCTTCGACCGGTCGTTGACGCAGCTGGTCGAGAAGACGCTCTGGTTGGTCACCGACGCGCTGCCACCGCCACTGACGGACCGGGCGAAGACTCCCTTGGGGACGTCGCTCCGGGTGACGCTCACCTCGGCGGTCACCGGTCGTGAGGCGGCGCCGGCCGCCGAGCCGGTGGAGTTGATCTGATAGACCCCGGGATCGTTCTGGGGGAAGGGAGCGACAGCCTTGATCCAGACCTTGTACGACTGACCCGCAGCGCCTGGCAGCGTCACCGAGGCGGGGGTCGTCGAGCTGCCCCACGGATTGCTCGGGCAGGTGGGCGAGCAGTCCAGGCCACGGACTCCCGAGCTCCGCAGGTAGGTGACCGCCTGTGCGACGCCCGCGTCGGCCGCGCTCAGCGCCGCGCCGGCCTGGCGCGAGCGCCAGGACGACTGCAGGTTGTTGACCGTCACGACCGCAACGGTCGTGCTCAGGACTGTGACCAGGGTCATCACCATGAGCGTGAGGATCATCGCCGAGCCCCGGTCCTGCCATCGGGCGCCAGCATGGTCGGGACGGGTGGAGTGGGTGGCGTGCATGTTCAGCCCCGGTTCCGGAGGTCGACGCGTGTGGTGTAGGTCTGGGCGCGGGCCCCGTCGAGGACCGTCATGGTCACGCCGATGAGGTCGAGCTTGAGCAGCTCTGGTCCGTCAGGCACGCCGTTGCCGTTGCCGCCGGCCGCCGGGACGTCGAGCTCCTGCCAGGTGGTCCGCCCGTCGCCGTCCGCGTCGAGCCGCCATTCGCTGCTGCGAAGGTCCAGCGTGAGCGCGGAGACGTTGGCGGCCAGCAAGGGCCGGGTGATTGACGTGCCGGAGGCGTCGTTGACGGTCAAGGTCAGCCGATCAATGTGCGGATCCCACTCGTAGGTGAGGATCTCCGGATCGGCGGCGTTCAGGTCCTGGGCACCGTTGCCGTCGAAGTCCGTCCAGAAGGTGAGGGCGGTGCGGTCGGTGGAGGTGGAGGTGGAAGGCAGCGACACGGCCGTCACCTGGGTGGCCTGCCGCAGCTCACGACTGAGACGCTCCACGGCCAGGCGGGACTCCTCGTTGATGTTCGACAGGGCCCGGACGTTCTCGGTGACGTTGCCCGTCGAGAGGGCCAGGCCCAGCAGCAGGCTGCCGAGCACACCGAACAGGCCCATCGCGACCAGAAGCTCTACCAGGCTGAACCCGGCGTCCTTGGGCGGCACCATCCGCGTCGTGGGGCTCATCGCGCGTCCAGCGCGGAGCAGCTCAGCGAGCCGACCGTCAGGGAGATCGTCGAGGTGGGATCCCCCGTGGCGATCGTGTCGTCCTTGCGTACCGGCTGCGTGACCACCGTGACGACGCCCGGCACCTTGACCAGGGCCCGCCCGGCCGCCGCCGAGGTCGTCACCGCGCCGCGCGTCAGCCCCGACCACGAGCTGACGTAGTCGCCCAGGAAGGTGCCGTCGCCGGTCGCGGTCGTGGCCAGGTCGATGCTCTGCAGCGGGTCCGTCGTGGTCGAGGCCGTGATGGTCGCCGCCGTCTGGTAGGACGAGCCGTTCCAGTACTGCACGACGGCCTTGTAGTCGGGTGGATCGACGCTGGCGGTGTGGCTCGCGCCGCTGACGCGGCATCGCACAGACGCACGTTGGAGCTCGATGAGGACGATCCCTCGCGGGGCGAAAATGGTCGGGAACAGTGAGAGGGTCGAGGTGCGTGAGACGGCGCAGGACTCGACGGTGCTGGGGTCGGTCGCTGCGCTCGTCGCGGTGGTTCGGACGAAGCCCGACGCCGTGACGTACGAGCCGGTTCCGGAGGTCCCCGCCACGCACGAGTCGGTGACTCCGCTGCCCGCCGTGACGGCATTCGGGTCCAGGCGGACCACGGGGGCCGAAAGCTTGAGCTCGGGACGATAGCTGGCGACGGGGCCGTTGCCGAACGAGATGCCGTAGTTCGACGTGTCGGTCAGCAGGGACTGTGCGGGAGCGGACGGGCTGCCGATCAGCGGCAGCCCGCCGGCAACGGAGAGCCCGGGGACGTCCGCGCGAGTCGCTCCCCAGCACGCGTAGTCGCAACCAGCCCCACCCAGTGCTGCCGCACCTGCCAGCGACACCGACGAGCTCCGGCCGGGCGGCGCGGAGACCGTTGCCGCTGCTCCGCCGGCCTTCTCCCCTGTTGCCAGCGCGCCGGACGTGGCTGCGAGGGTCGCGACGACCTTGCTCGCGTGGGTCAGGGAGCCCGTCAGGCTGAGCTGACCGGCGCTGAGGGAGACGGGGACGCCCGCGGGGGTCTCCGACCCCACCTCGACGGCGCTGACCACCGCGTCGGCGTGGACCCTGGTCGTGAGCTGGGGTTGCCGCGCGATCTGGGTCGTGACCGAGGTCGGTCGCAGACTGGCACGTTCGGTGTAGAGCACGGTGACCGTGGCACCAATCTGTGAGGAGGCCGGCTCCCCGCCGACCGCGGACTGCGTGTTGTACCCGGACTGCGGCGTCACGGCGGCAGGTGGTGTGCTAGCGGAGAGGAACTGGGTGCTGGTGACGACCGTGAACGCGCTGATGCCCTCGGCTGCGGGAACCGGCCGGACCGTGCGATAGAAGGCGCCGGTGGCCGGTTCGTACGAGCACCGCACGGCAGACGGCGCGACGTAGCCGGTCCACCCGGGTTTGGGCGGCGCGAGCTTGGCGCCCGCCTTGCAGACGGGCGACGTGCCGGGGGCGGCAAGGTCCTTGTAGTAGTAGTCGAGGACGTCTCGAAAGTCTCCTGCGTCGTACGACACGTGGTAGGGAAGGTTGCGCATCGTCTCGAGCTCAGCCTGGGCGACTCCCTTCGCCTGCGTGACCAGTCGAGATGTGCTGGTCGCCTGGATGCCGACCACCAGCTGCGGGAGCAAGGCCGTCACCAGCATCATCAGGATGCCGAGGGCGACGACCACTTCGATGAGCGAGAAGCCATCGTCCTGGCTCGCTGAGGACCGTCGACCTTCAGACCAACGAGACACGACCGGTCAACCCTTCCACCGTGAGCCGGTACACCTTCGTCGAGCCCGACCGGATCACGTTGACCCCGCCGGCGGTGGCGGTGCCCCGGGCGTAGAACGTGACCCCGGCGCTGCTCCCGGACGAGCCGGCGAACGACGGACCGGACAGCTCGACATCACTCGACGCGGTGTGGTGGGGCCCGGTGAGCTTCTGCTTCGTCGTGGCCTCGCAGGCGCCTCGGTAGACGGTGTAGGTGTCGCTCGCCGTCGTGAACCACACGCACGTCGCCCGGCCCTCCGTGACGGCCCGCTGCTGCGCCTGCCTCATGGTCGTCTGGACCTCACGGGCGGTGCCGATGTGTGCGCTGGACCGGGCCCAGCTTGAGTACCCCGCGATGGCCAGGGAGGCCATCAGGCCGCTCAGCGCGATCGCGATGAGAACTTCGACGAGCGTGAATCCCCCGTCGGGGGGACCACTGTTCCCGTCCGCGTTCGACATCGGTGCCTTTCGGTGGTGGAGCTGGGACGAGCGGGTCCCGCGCACATGAGATCGGCATCCGGGAGCCCGAACTTGAGACCCGGTGTCGCGGGGACTTGCTGAGAACGAACGAAGAGTTCCCTGAAAAAAAAATCATCCGAAGCCTCAAGGTCTTTCGTCCCGGGACCGAAGACCACGTTGTCAAATAGCGCAGGACCCCCCGCCGACGGTGAGGCACCGCGCGATCCACCGTGATTCGCACCTCAGGAGAAACATCATGACCGTTCGTCCACAGTTGCCCGCCGACCGCAAGGACAAGGGCTTCACCCTGATCGAGCTCCTCGTCGTCATCGTGATCATCGGCATCCTCGCCGCCGTCGCCATCCCGATGTTCCTCAGCCAGCGTGAGAAGGGCGTCGACTCCGGCGTCAAGTCCGACCTCAAGAGCTCCGCCACCGCGGCGGAGACCTTCATCACCGAGGACCCGTCCGGTGGGAGCTTCGCTACTACTAGCCCTGCGAAGACGGCGCAGGAGAACCTTGAGGCTGCTGGCCTCAAGCTCACCAAGGACAACACGATCGAGATCGCGGGCAGCCCGGCGAACGGCTACTGCATTCGCGGATACAACCCCGCCGGCACCGCCGAGAGCGGGTCGGTGGCCTTCTGGTACGACTCCAAGGCCGGCGGGCTCCAGCCCGGCAAGGCCGGCGACGTCCCCACTAACGCTGACGCGTGCGCAGGTTCCCTGACCTGGGCGGCCCTTTCCTGATCGACCCCACCACCCCACGCCTGTGGTGGCCATCTCCCTGGACCATCGCAGTTTCAACGCCTGTGGCGGCCGACTCCCTCGGCCGTCATAGGCGTTTCCACCCCTCCGAGGAGCATCCATGACATCACGACGCACCGCCGGCTCGCGCGTGACCGCGGAGAGGCTGCCGTCCCGATGAGCGGGCACACCCAACCGATCCCGACCACCTCCTCGGCCGAGTCGCTGGACGCCGCGGGCGCTCACCGCATCACGGTGGAGATGGCGGCGCTCACCCGGGTGCTGTTCGGCGTGCGTTCCCCGATCCAGGCACCACCGCAGCTCGGCCCAGCCGCCCCCGAGCCGGCCAGCCCCCCCGAGCCGGCCAGCCCCCCCGAGTCGGCCAGCCCGCCGGAGTCGGCCAGCCCCCCGGAGCAGCCGACGCCGGCCGTCCGCGTCTCGGTCCCACCGGCCTCGCTGCCCGTGCCCGGGATCCCCGTGGTCGCCTCCGGCCCGGACCCCACCAACAACACCCCCGAACCGGCGCGAGAGATCTCCCGTCGACCGGCCGGACCCTCCCTGGAGCTCCTCCAGGAGATCGCGTTCCTCGAGGAGTGATGAGCCCGATGGCACTGCCCGCCGTGGCAGCCGCGGTCATGCGGCGATGCGTACCCGCAGCTGTCGTGCTGATCGGCTCCCTCACGCCGCTGGTCGGGGTCGGGCCGGCTTGGTCGAGCCCGATGACGGCGCCGTCCGCCGGGTCAGCGGCCGAGGAGCTGACCGGCGCGCGCACGGCCTATGGCGACGCCGTCAAGGCCGTCGAGCTGATCGGTGCCCAGCGCGAGAGGCTGGCGGCAAGCGCCCAGCGGGCGACCCTGGCGGCTGAACGTCTCCGCGCGGACGTCCAGACCGAGGACGGCGGCGCCCTCCGCTCGGTCGTCGGCCGGTTCTTCTCGGGGGCGCCCTCCGCAGCCGACCGAGCCGTTGAGTCCGCCGACAACGCAGGGCACTTGTCACGTCTGGCAGCAACGTCGCGACGCGCGCTCGACACGGCGATCGTGAAAGCCGAGAGCACCCGCCGGGCCTACGACGAGGTGCTGGCCGAGCAGGCCCGCCGCCAGGCAGGCTGGTCAGCCGGGGATGTGGCCGAGTTCGCCCGATCGTTGGCCCACCCCGACGAGCGCTACGTCGTCACGGACCCGGAGCAGGACACCCGCAACGAAGCGGCACTGGCGCGCTGGGAGCGCTACCTCGACAGGCTCATCGATGCCGATGTCGTGCCACCACAGGCCGCACGGCTCACCGACCCCACCCGGCTTCCAGGCAGCCTCGAGGCGGTCCGAAGCCGCACCGGCGAGGCGATCGCCGGCGTCGCCCAGATCGAGAACGAGGACGGCACCCCGCTCATCGTCCTGCCGGCCGAGACGGTCCGCGCCGTCTCCACGGCGTTCGGACGGCTGGGTCTGACCACGGTCCCGGCCGCAGGAACCCCCTCGACATTCGCGTGTGGCGGCCTGGTCGCTGACGCATGGGGAGCCACGGACCAACTGGCCGCCGACTCGATGACGCAGTGGCGCACGCTCGCGAAGGTCCCGCAGTCGGCGATGCAGGTCGGTGACGTCGTGCTCCTCGGCGGCCGACGCGACGGTCTCGAGGAGTCCGGAGTGTATGTCGGGGACCGTCAGGTCATCGTCGCCGACCCCGTCACTGGCACGGCCTCTGTGCAATCGGTCAGCCGCACACGGCTCTATGGCATCAGACGCGTCGGCCTTCCCGTCTCCCACACGTACGACGCGCCCCCTGCCGGTCGGTGCGGCCTGCCGGCTGGCACCGTCCAGGCGGCCCCGGACGGTGCCACGGGCACCTTCGCGTTGCAACTGCCGCTGGCGGCCGGGTCCTACCGGATCTCGGCAGGATTCGGCCAGCGCGGTTCGCGGTGGTCCACGGTCCACAGCGGGCAGGACTTCGCCGCACCGATCGGCACCCCCGTGTCCGCCGTCGCCGACGGCGTGGTCACCGTCGAGCACCCGTCGTGGGCCGGGAATCTCGTGCGCGTCGACCACGGTGGTGGCGTCGAGACCTGGTACGGACACCTCTCGACGGTCGACGTCGTCCCCGGCCAGCAGATCAGGAAGGGCGAGAGGATCGGGGCCGTCGGCAACGAGGGCAACAGCAGCGGACCGCACCTCCACCTGGAGGTGCGGCTCGACGGACGGGCAGTCGACGCTGCGCTGGTGCTGCCGATCCCCGAGCTTGCACGGACAGCCCATCCCGATGGCGAGGTCCCGGACAAGGCATTGTGCAGCGCGGCCGTCGGATCGACGCACCTGCTCGCATGCGACGCTGCGGTGTCGTTCCGCCTGATGTCCGCCGCGTTCACCGCCGAGCTGGGCACTGAGCTCTGCATCACCGACTCCTACCGCTCGCACGTCGGTCGGACCGCACTCACGCCCTCGAAGCGCAAGCTCCCCGCGGCCGTGGGCACCTCTGTCCACGGAGCCGGACGGGCCGTCGACCTGTGTGGTGGCGTGGAGCGTCTCGACACCCCCGAGCACCGCTGGCTGGTCACGCATGGCACGTCCTTCGGCTGGGTCTCCCCCACCTGGGCGGCAGCGGGCGGTTCGCGACCCGAGCCCTGGCACTTCGAGTCACCCTGACACATCCCGTTCGGCGACCTGTGTGACGCGGAGCATCTAGAATCACTCGTGGGAGAAGGATCTAGCTGCACCGTATGAGGGAGAACGGCACTGTGATGGACCCTGCATATCCACAGGAAGGCGTCGAACGGCTCTGGCGCAGCTACAAGGAGAGCGGTGATCGCGACGCTCGAGAGCGACTGATCGTCCAGTACGCTCCTCTGGTCAAGTACGTCGCCGGCCGCGTACGCGCAGGACTGCCACCCCAGGTCGACCAGGCCGACCTCATCTCCGACGGCATCATCGGGCTGATGGACGCAATCGACAAGTTCGAGCGGCAACGCGGTCTGCAGTTCCAGACCTACGCCGTGCGCCGCATCCGCGGGGCCATCATCGACGGTCTGCGACGCTCGGACTGGGTGCCTCGGTCGGTACGGGACAAGTTCCGCGAGATCGAGGCGGTGCAGGTCACCCTCGAACGCCGCCTGGGGCGAACCCCCGAGGACAGCGACGTGGCCGCGGAGCTCTCGATCTCGGTGGCCGAGCTGAGGTCCGTCTACGGGAAGATCTCCTACACCCACGTCGCCAGCATCGACGAGATGGGCGCGGGGTACGAGAACTCCTCGGACCATGGGATGTCGTTCCTGGCCGACCACGACACGGACGATCCGCCCGAGTTCCTCCGGGCCCTGCACGAGCTGCCCGAGCGCGACCGCGTCATCGTGGCGCTGTACTACTGGGAGCGGTTTACGTTGGCCCAGATCGGTCAGGTCCTCGGCATCAGCGAGTCCCGCGTCAGCCAGCTGCACACCCGGGCGATGCTGTCGCTGCGGCACCACATGTCCGTTCCCGTCGGCTGAGAACTCAGTCCACGGCCCGTCCATCGAGCTCCATGGTGCCGAGCTGCACCTGTGCGCTGGCCTGGCGGAGGATGTCCGCGCCTGCCGGCGCCTGATGCTCGATGGTGTCCGCCAGCAGCAGAGCGGAGGTGGTGATGGCCGACGCCGACACCCTTCCGCGCAGCAGGTCGCACAGCCACGTGAGCAGGTCCTCGACGATCG
>JAOPXL010000137.1 GCA_025965175.1 Aeromicrobium sp. | reverse complement strand
GTCACATCCCCTTCACGCCGCGCGCCAAGAAGGTGCTCGAGCTCAGCCTCCGCGAGGCCCTGCAGCTCGGCCACAACTACATCGGCACCGAGCACATCCTGCTCGGCCTCATCCGTGAGGGCGAGGGTGTCGCGGCGCAGGTGCTGGTCAAGCTCGGCGCCGACCTCAACCGCGTACGCCAGCAGGTCATCCAGCTCGTCAGCGGCTTCCAGGGCAAGGAGGCCGAGCAGGCCGGCGCGCCCAGCGAGTCTGCGCCCAGCACGTCCGCCGTGCTCGACCAGTTCGGTCGCAACCTGACGCAGGCCGCCCGCGAGGGCAAGCTCGACCCGGTGATCGGGCGGGCCGACGAGGCCGAGCGAGTCATGCAGACGCTGTCGCGACGCACCAAGAACAACCCGGTGCTCGTCGGTGAGCCCGGCGTCGGCAAGACCGCCGTCGTCGAGAGCCTCGCCCAGGACATCGTCCGCGGTGACGTGCCCGAGACGCTCAAGGACAAGCAGATCTACACGCTCGACCTCGGCGCGCTCGTTGCCGGCTCGCGCTACCGCGGTGACTTCGAGGAGCGCCTCAAGAAGGTTCTCAAGGAGATCCGCACCCGCGGCGACATCATCTTGTTCATCGACGAGATCCACACCCTCGTCGGCGCGGGTGCAGCCGAGGGCGCGATCGACGCCGCGAGCATCCTCAAGCCGATGCTGGCCCGTGGAGAGCTGCAGACCGTCGGTGCGACGACGCTCGACGAGTACCGCAAGCACTTCGAGAAGGACGCGGCACTCAACCGCCGCTTCCAGCCGATCCTGGTCGAGGAGCCGTCGGTCACCGACACCGTCGAGATCCTCAAGGGCCTGCGTGACCGCTACGAGGCGCACCACCGCGTCTCCATCACCGACGAGGCCCTCGTGGCCGCGGCGACGATGGGCGACCGCTACGTCTCCGACCGGTTCCTGCCGGACAAGGCGATCGACCTGATCGACGAGGCCGGCGCGCGCCTGCGCATCCGCCGCATGGCGACGCCGCCGGAGCTCAAGGAGTTCGACGAGCAGATCGCCGACGTCCGCCGCCGCAAGGAGGGCGCCATCGACGCGCAGGACTTCGAGGCCGCTGCCTCACTGCGCGACGAGGAGAAGAAGCTCATCAACGCCAAGGCGGATCGCGAGAAGGCCTGGAAGTCCGGAGACCTCGACACCGTCGCGGTCGTCGACGAGCAGCTCATCGCCGAGGTCCTCGCCAAGGCGACCGGCATCCCGGTCGGCCAGCTCAGCGAGGCCGAGTCGAGCCGTCTGCTCAACATGGAGGCCGAGCTCCACGAGCGGGTCATCGGTCAGGACGAGGCCATCAAGGCCCTGTCGCGGGCCATCCGTCGTACGCGTGCGGGCCTGAAGGACCCCAAGCGTCCCGGTGGATCGTTCATCTTCGCCGGGCCCTCCGGCGTCGGCAAGACCTGGCTGTCCAAGGCGCTGGCCAACTTCCTGTTCGGCGACGAGGACTCCCTCATCCAGCTCGACATGTCGGAGTACAGCGAGAAGCACACCGTCTCGCGCCTCTTCGGCTCACCTCCCGGCTACGTCGGCTACGAAGAGGGTGGCCAGCTCACCGAGAAGGTGCGCCGCAAGCCGTTCTCCGTCGTCCTGTTCGACGAGATCGAGAAGGCCCACCCGGACATCTTCAACTCGCTGCTGCAGATCCTGGAGGAGGGCCACCTGACCGACGGTCAGGGACGGGTCGTCAACTTCAAGAATGCGGTCGTCATCATGACCACCAACCTTGGTGCGCGTGAGATCTCGAAGGGCGTCAACCTGGGCTTCAGCCAGGCCGGCGACACCGCTGGGTCCTACAACAAGATGAAGGAACGCGTCTCGATCGAGCTCAAGCAGCACTTCCGGCCTGAGTTCCTCAACCGTGTCGACGAGATCATCGTCTTCCCGCCGCTGACGCAGGAGGAGATCCTGCAGATGGTGGACATGATGATCGGGTCGCTCGAGAAGCGTCTGGCCGAGAAGGACATGAACATCGAGCTCACGCTCGAGGCCAAGGACCTGTTGTCGAAGCGTGGCTTCGACCCGGTGCTGGGTGCTCGTCCGC
This sequence comes from Aeromicrobium sp., assembly GCA_025965175.1. Taxonomy (GTDB): domain Bacteria; phylum Actinomycetota; class Actinomycetes; order Propionibacteriales; family Nocardioidaceae; genus Aeromicrobium. The sequence goes on along the minus strand of JAOPXL010000137.1, from coordinate 10,364 downwards.
TGCGCCGCACGGTGCAGCGCGAGATCGAGGACGTCATGGCCGAGAAGCTGCTCTACGGCGACCTCAACCCGGGCCAGCTGGTCCTGGTCGGAGTCGAGGGCGAGGGTGTGGACGCCGTCTTCACCTTCGAGGGCCGCAACAAGGCCGATCTCGAGCTCGAGATGCCCGAGGTGCCGCCGGCAGTCGAGGCCTCGGCCGAGTAGGTCCCGCACGATCGAGAAGCCCCCGCAGCGATCCCGCTGCGGGGGCTTCTCCGTCCCCGTCCCTCACACTCCTCGCTGAGGAGTGGGTTGCGAGCGTTGAGGAGTGGGTTGCGAGCGCTGCGGAGTGGGTTGCGAGCGCTGAGGCGTGGGTTGCGTGCGCTGAGGAGTGGGTTGCGCACGTGCGCAACCCACGCGTCACGGTGCGCAACCCACGCGTCACTCGGAGGGGGGTCAGTGGGTGGTCTGGACGTTCAGGAGGACGACGCCAGTGATGATCAGCGCGATCGAGGCGATCTTGAGCAGGTTGACCGGCTCGTCGAGGAACACGACGCCGACGACGGCGATCGCCGCGGTGCCCAGCCCGGCCCAGATCGCGTACGTCACCGAGACCGGGATCTGCTTGACCACGACGGTCAGCAGCCAGATCGACAAGGCGTACCCCGTGACGACGACCCCGGTCCACAGAGGGTTGGTGAATCCCTCGGCGCGAGGGAGCGCAGCCGTCGCGAACACCTCGGTGGCGATCGCGACCAGCAGGAGAGCGGCGGCGATGAACATCATGGACCTGGACTTCCTGTAGCACTTGCTACGCTTCCCACTGTAGCAGTTGCTACACTGCCGTCAATGGATAGGCAGGGACGATGAACAAGAAGCAGGAGCTCGCCGAAGCGGCGACCGACCACGCGCTGGAGCACGGGCTGATCGGGCTCAGCCTCCGCCCGCTGGCGGCTGCGATCGGCACGAGCGACCGCATGCTGATCTATCACTTCGGCTCCAAGGACGAGCTGGTCGCCGCCGTCCTCGCGGTGTCCAACGAACGCTCGATCGCGATCATCCGCAAGGTCCCCCCCTCGGGGTCGGTGCGCCAGGCCGTGATGGACCTGTGGGGCGCGTTCGGCGACCGGCAGCTCCAGCGGTGTCAGCGGATGTACGTCGAGGCGGCCGCGCTGGGGCTGTTCGGGCGCGAGCCCTATGCGACCTCGGTCGTCGGCTCCAACGACGGGTGGATGGTAGCGATGACGGCCCACCTGCGCGCCTCCGGTGCGGGCGTGACCGAGGCGCCGGGGCTTGCCGCCCTGGTGGACGCGACCTTCAACGGCCTGATGCTCGACCGGCCCCTGGAGAGCGACGACGTCGCCCGCCGGATCGTCGAGGACCTCGCCGACGCCCTCGAGCGGGCCACGACCGGGACGGGTCACCCGGGCAACGAGTAGGCGTCCGGTCCCACGGGATCCACCAGCCCGTCCGCGACCAGGCTGTCGAGGCAGCGCTCACGCTGCGGCGCATCGGGCCACACCACGTCGAGCGCACCCTTCGGCACAGGGCTGGGCATCTCACGCAGCACGGCCATGAGCCGGCCCCGGCACTGCCGGTCAGTGCCGTCCCACGACTGGCCGCGGCGGACCGGGCCGTCGTACGCCGGAAAGCCCGCGGCCCGCCAGCGGCACAGGTCGGCGACGGGGCAGTCGTCACAGCGTGGGGACCGGGCTGTGCAGACGAGCGCGCCGAGCTCCATCGTCGCGGCGGCCCAGACGTGCGCGTCTGCGGGCGGCAGCAGCTTGGTCGCCAGCGCGCGCTCGGCGGCAGTGATGCCGGCCGGGGGGAGCGCGACCCCGGACACGACCCGGGCCAGCACCCGCCGGACGTTGGTGTCCAGCACGACGGCTCGCTCGCCGAAGGCGAAGGACTGGATCGCGGCCGCGGTGTAGTCGCCGACGCCCGGGAGCGTCAGCAGCTCCTCGCGGTCCGACGGCACCTGACCGTCGTGGCGCTCGACGATCGCGGTCGCAGCGGCGTGGAGCCGCAGCGCTCGGCGGGGGTAGCCGAGCCGTCCCCATGCGCGTACGGCCTCACCGGCCGGCTCGGCCGCGAGGGCGGCGGGCGTCGCCCACCGCTGGAGCCAGGCCTCGTAGACCGGCAGGACCCGTGCGACGGGCGTCTGCTGCAGCATGAGCTCGGAGACCATGACGGCCCACGGCGAGGCGCCCCGTCGCCACGGCAGGTCGCGCGCGGTGACACCGAACCATCCCATGACCTCCTCGTGGAGGCGTGCCGGGTCGGCGAGCGGGATTGCAGGGGGCGTCGTCATGGCGCGTCGATCTTCGCACGGGGGTGCTGACGGATAGCGTGGGACCGTGAGTCAGCGTCGGTTGCCAGCGGAGGTCTACTGGCGACGGCGCCTCGGCGTCCTGGCCGCCGCGATCGCCCTGGTGTGGGTCGTCCTCCAGGTCGTGGGCGACGACGACCGCGAGAAGGTGGCTGACAAGCCGACCGCGGCCCCTACGGCCGCGGTGACCGTCGCCCCGACCGCCAAGACCGACGGGATCGTCGACGTGGCCCTCGCCAGCTCGAGCAAGCCGTGTGACCCGGAGAAGATCCGCATCACGCCGAGCGTCAAGCCCGGTCAGACCACGAGGGCCGCGGTCGACATCGGTCTCGTCGTCAGCTCGACCAGCAAGACCCCGTGCACCCTGGAACCCGACGACGCCGACCTGCTCGCGGTGATCAGCGCCAACGGGACGCCGATCTGGGACTCGACGCTGTGCAAGTCCTCGCTGCTCGACGAGGATGTTGCGATCTCGCCGCAGTGGTCGACCCTGGCAACGGTGCAGTGGACCGGGCGCGGCTCGGGCTCGCAGTGCTCGCCGAAGGAGGGCTGGGCCTCCCCGGGCACCTACACGATCCAGGTGGGCACGCTCGGCGGTGAGCCGGGCCGTACCTCCTTCAAGATCACACCCAAGCCCCAGCCCAAGACCACCAAGAGCACGCCGACCCCGAAGCCGACCAAGACGCCGGAGTCCACCACGACGCCGAGCAAGCCGAAGACGACGACCAGGCCGGCCGACTAGCCTGGCTAGACGTACCGCTCGAGGATGCTGGACTCCGCGAGGCGCGACAGCCCTTCGCGGACGCCACGGGCGCGCAGGTCGCCGACGCCGTCGACGTTCTGCAGGTCCTCGATGCTGGCGGCAAGCAACTTCTGCAGCGAGCCGAAATGCTCGATGAGCCCCTCGACGACGGGGATCGGCAGCCGGGGGATGCGTGCCAGCAGCCGGTAGCCGCGCGGCGCCAGGGGACCGTCGAGGGTCTCCTCGGTGCCGATGCGCAGGGCCCGGGCCACTCCGCCGAGGTCAACGAGCTTGGTCGACTCGATCGCAGCGAGCTCGGCCAGGACCGCCTGGAGCGGGCGGCCACGTCGCCCCGTCGGCATGTAGTCACGGATGATGAGCTCGCGCTCGGCGTCGACGCCGCCGATGAGCTCCTCGAGCTGCAGCGCCAGGAGCCGGCCGTCGGTGCCCAGCTCCAGGACGTACGTGTCGATCTCGCCGGCGATGCGACTGACCATCTCGAGCCGCTGCGCGACGGCCGAGACGTCGCGGACCGTCACGAGGTCCTCGATCTCCAGGGCCGACAGCGCATCGGAGACCTCGTCGAGGCGGTTGCGGTAGCGCTCGAGCGTCTGCAGCGCCTGGTTGGCGCGCCCGAGGACCGCGCCGGTGTCCTCCAGGACGTGGCGCAGGTCCTCGAGGTAGAGCGCGATGATGTGCATCGAGGCGGACACCGAGATGACCGGCACGCCCGTCTGGCGGGCGACCCGATCGGCCGTACGGTGGCGGGTGCCGGTCTCCTCAGTCGCGATCGACGGGTCGGGCATGAGGTGGACGCCGGCCATCACGATGCGGCTGGCGTCCTTGTCGAGGATGATCGCGCCGTCCATCTTCGCGAGCTCACGCAGGCCCGTGGCGGTGAACGGGACGTCGAGTGCGAAGCCGCCAGTCGAGATCGCCTCGACGCTCTTGTCGTGGCCGACGACGATCAGGGCGCCCGTGCGGCCACGCAGGATGCGCTCGAGCCCCTCGCGCAGGGAGGTGCCGGGAGCCACCGAGGACAGGGCCGCGCGCATGCGTGTCGACGCATCGAGCTGCGCCGCGCTTCGTTCTGCCGCTGTCGGCATGTGACCCCCTCACTTCGATGGGTGACAGTCTACGGGTCACCGACGCGCCGGGGCCGCACCCAAAGACAGCACGGCCTCGGCGATCGTGTGCACCGGCGTGATCGTGATCGAGCCGCTGAACGATTCGATCCCCTCGGACCCGGCCGGCACGATCGCGCGCCGGAACCCGATGCGCTCGGCCTCACGTAGCCGGGCCGCGAGGTTGCTGACCTTGCGGACCTCCCCGGCGAGCCCGACCTCACCGATCGCGACCAGATCGGCGGGCGCGACCGCCTCCAGGGCGGCGGAGAACGTCGCGATCGCGACGGCGAGGTCGACCGACGGCTCGATCAGCCGCGCGCCGCCGACCGACGCGGTGTAGACGTCGAGCTGGCCCAGGTTGCTGAGCCCGCAGTGCTTGGTCAGGACCGCGAGGATCATCGCGACCCGCGCCGAGTCGAGACCGCTGGACGTACGTCGGGGGGACGGCGTCGTCGAGGTGACGCTCAGTGCCTGCACCTCGGCGAGCAGGGGCCTCCGGCCCTCCATGGTTACCGTGACGCACGTGCCGGAGACCGGCTGCTCGTGGCGGGAGACGAACAAGCCGGTCGGATCGGGCACCTCCACGATGCCGTCGTCGACGAGGTCGAAGCAGCCCACCTCGTCGACCGGGCCGAAGCGGTTCTTGACCGCGCGCAGCAGCCGCAGCCGGGACGAACGGTCGCCCTCGAACTGCAGGACGACGTCGACGAGGTGCTCCAGGACGCGGGGACCGGCCACCGTGCCGTCCTTGGTCACGTGCCCGACGAGCAGTGTCGCGATGGAATCGCGCTTGGCGCGCTGGATCACGGCGGACGCGACCTCCCGGACCTGCGTCACGCCGCCCGGGACGCCGTCGACGTCGGCCGAGCCGATCGTCTGGACAGAGTCCACGATCAGGAGCCCGGGCTTGACCGTCTCGACGTGGGTCAGCACGGCGCCGAGATCGGTCTCGGCGGCCAGGAATAGGTTGTCGTCGAGGGCCCCGGTGCGCTCGGCCCGCAGTCGCACCTGCGCGGCGGACTCCTCGCCCGAGACGTAGAGCGTGCGGCGACCGGCCCGTGCCCAGCAGGCCGCGACCTCGAGCAGCAGCGTCGACTTGCCGACGCCGGGCTCACCGGCGAGCAGCAGCACCCCGCCGGGGACGACGCCGCCGCCCAGCACGCGGTCGAGCTCGCCGATCCCGGAGGTCACCGAGCGGGCGGACTCGACCTGGACCTGCGTGATGGGGACCGCGGGCGTGGCGACCGCCGCAGCCTGCGTGCGGCCGACGCGTGCGGGAGCCGCGACGTCGACGGTGCCCCAGGCCTGGCACTCGCCGCAGCGGCCGACCCACTTGCCGGTCGTCCAACCGCACTCCGCGCAGGCATACGTCGGCCGGGCCGTCTTGGTGGTCGCCATGGCGCCAGCCTAGGTGAGGGGGGTGACAGGAACGGCGACCCGCGGCGAGCTAGATGCGGACGTCGCCGTTCGGGGTGGAGAACGTCGCGGCCATGATGCCCGGCAGCCCGTGGGGTGCCGTCCAGTTGACCTCCAGCCCGACGAGCGCGTCGATGACCGGCTCACCGAGCCACTCGGTCAGGCGCTGCGGGGATCCCGCGATGTCGAGCGAGGTCAGGGTGATCTCGGACGGGGCCTCCTGTGACGGGTGCTCCGACGGGTCGATGTCCCAGCACGTGACGTACGGCAGCTGCGGATCGGCCCGCATGCTGCTGGTGCCGATCTGGCGCCACTCGAGGTTGAATCCGTCGGGGCGGCGACGGTTGCCCGGGACGGCGTGCCGGCCGATGCGGTGCTCGACCTCCGTCATGTCGTCGACCGAGACGCACCAGGCCATCCAGCCGCCGCCGGCCTCAGAGCGCTCGCGCACGACCTTGCCGAAGGCGGCCTTGTCGGAGGCGGGGTGGTCCAGGACCTCGACGACCTCCAGGTACTGCCGGTTCTTCAGTGGCAGGATCATGTTGCGAGTGCCGAACCGCGGGTGGACGCCGCCGTCGACGAACTCGGCGCCCAGCAGCCGACCAAGCTCAGCGGTGGTGCCGGCGAGGCCGTCGGGACCGACGGCGAACGAGACGTGATCGAGATGCATACCGCATTCTCACCCAGCACGTGATCGCACCGGTCACGGGGTCAACGAAGCGGGTCGGCGAGGTGTGGTGTATTGGCGCCGCGGACCTCGTGATCACTGCAATGCCGGGCCAGCTCGGCATAGCCGGCCTCGCCCATCAGCGCCGTCAGCTCGTCCCGGTTGGAGACGTAGACCGGCTCCAGGCCCACGTGCGCCTCGGTGTTGGACGAGCAGTACCAGTCCAGGTCGGCGCCGCCGGGTCCCCAGCCCGCGCGGGTGTACTCCCCGATCTGGGTCTCGGTGTACGTCGTGCCGTCCCCGCGGTCGACGTCGCGGAACTGCCGGCGCAGCGGGAGCTGCCAGCACACGTCGGGCTTGGTCGTGTGCGGCTTGAGGTCGTTCGCCAGGGCGTAGCCGTGCAGCGCGCAGCCGTAGCCACCCGCGAAGTCCTTGGAGTTGTGGAAGATGCAGGCACCCTCGAAGGCCCGGGTCTTGAGGTCGCCCTCGGCGTCGGTCTCGGTCCAGCCGGCCCGGTGCCCCTCGGCGTGGTTCTCCCACTGGGCCGGGGTCAGCTGCTCCATGACGAGGCGGGTGCGCTCGGCGTCCTCGTCGTCGGCGAAGTGTGCACCGAGCGTGCAGCAGCCGGCCTCCGGACTGGTGTCGTAGATGCCGGGGCAGCCGGCGCCGAAGATGCAGGTCCAGCGCGACGTCAGCCAGGTCAGGTCGCAGCGGAACACCTCCGACGCGTCGCTGGGGTTGGCGAACTCGACGTATGTACGGGGGAACCCCAGCTCGACCTCAGGCACCCTGACAATGTTATCCGGCCCGGGCTCATGTGCCCGGGCCGCCGGCCGGTGAGAGAATCGATTCATGCGCATGGGCGTCCTCGACATCGGCTCCAACACGGGTCACCTGCTGGTGGTAGACGCCTTCCGCGGCGGGCCGCCCGTCCCCGCGCATTCCTACAAGGAGCCGCTGCGGCTCGCCGAGCACCTCGGCTCCGACAACGCCGTGACGGAGGAGGGCGTCTCCCGGCTCGTCAAGTACGTCGTCGAGGCCCGCGCCGAGGCCGAGGACAAGGGCTGCACCACGATCCTCGCGTTCGCGACGTCCGCCGTCCGTGACGCCGTCAACGCCGATGCCGTCATCGCACAGGTCAACCAGGTCAGTGGTCTCGAGCTCAAGGTCCTCAGTGGCGAGGACGAGGCGCGCCTGACGTTCCTCGCGGTCCGGCGCTGGTTCGGCTGGTCCGCCGGACGGCTCGGCGTCTTCGACATCGGCGGCGGATCCCTGGAGATCGCTGCGGGGCCCGACGAGACCCCCGACGTCGCCCAATCGATGGCGCTGGGCGCGGGACGCCTCACCCGCGACTGGCTGGACGCCGGCCGGACCCAGGCCGAGCTGCGACTACACGTCCGCGCGACGATCGCCGACGAGGCCGGGATCGTGCTTCGGGGTGGGTCGTTCGACCGGGCCGTCGCGACGAGCAAGACCTTCCGCTCGCTCGCCCGCATCTGTGGTGCGGCGTCCTCCGACGAGGGGCAGTTCGTCCGCCGGGTCCTGCGCAAGCGTGACCTGTCCGCACTCGTCGAGCAGCTGCGGACGATGTCGGTCGAGGAGATCGTCAAGCTGCCGGGGGTCTCGGTCGACCGGGGTCACCAGATGCGGGCCGGCGCCCTCGTCGCCGAGGCCACGATGGACCTGTTCGACCTGACCGAGCTCGAGATCTGCCCCTGGGCGCTGCGCGAGGGCATCCTGCTCGAGCATCTCGACCACCTCTGAGGCCCTCCGGCCTACTCTTGTCCACGTGTCCGACCCCATCCGCGTCTCGCTGTCGACGTCCTCGGTCTATCCGGGGTCGACGGCCAGCGGCTTTGAGGCTGCGGCCCGGCTGGGCTACGACGGGGTCGAGGTCATGGTCGGCATCGACGACGTCAGCGCCGACATCGCCGCGATCAAGGCGCTCAGCTCGTTCCACGCCGTGCCGGTCGTCTCGATCCACGCACCCTGCCTCTTGGTGACGCAGCGGGTCTGGGGCAGCGACCCGTGGGGCAAGCTGCACCGCAGCGCCGAGATGGCCCACGAGGTCGGGGCGTCGGTCGTCGTGGTCCACCCGCCGTTCCGGTGGCAGCGCGACTACGCGCGGACGTTCGTCGACGGCATCGCGGACCTCGAGGCCGAGCACGGCATCACGTACGCCGTGGAGAACATGTATCCGTGGCGCACCGGCAAGCGCGAGTTCCAGGCGTACGCGCCGGGATGGGACCCGGTTGCGCAGGACTACACCAACGTGACGCTCGACCTCTCGCACAGCTCGACCGCGTCGGGTGACCCCGTCGCGATGGCGCAGGCCCTGGGCGACCGCCTGGCTCACGTGCACATCGCCGACGGCTCCGGGTCGGCCAAGGACGAGCACCTTGTCCCGGGACGTGGCACCCAGCCCTGCCGGGAGTTTCTCGAGCACGTCGCAACCTCGGGCTTCGCCGGCGAGATCGTCGTGGAGATCAACACCCGCAAGGCCAAGGACCAGGGCGAGCGTGAGGCCGACCTGCTCGAGGCGCTGGCGTTCTCACGCCTCCACGCCTCGGTCTGAACGCACTATCGTCGGTGCATGATCACCGTCGACCAGCTCCTCGCGTTCGGCCTGGCGGCGCTGATCCTCATCGCGATCCCGGGACCCAGCGTCGTGTTCGTGATCGGGCGGGCCCTGTCGTACGGCCGGGGGGTCGCTCTCGCGACCGTCCTCGGCAACTCCCTGGGCCTGCTGGTCATCGTGGTCCTGGTCGCGTTCGGGCTGGGGATCGTCGTCCAGGAGTCGATCGCGGTCTTCACGGTCCTCAAGCTCGCTGGCGCGGCCTACCTGGTGTGGCTCGGGATCCAGGCGATCCGGCACCGGAAGGCGTTCGACGTCGGGGGCGCCGGCCCACCGGGGCGTGTCCTGTCGACCCGGACCGCCGTCCGTCAGGGATTCGTCGTGGGGATCTCGAACCCCAAGGCATTCATGATCTTCGCCGCGGTGCTGCCGCAGTTCATCGACCGCGGGGCGGGGCACGTCCAGACCCAGATGCTCCTGCTGGGTCTGGTCGCCTTCACGATCGGGCTGCTGTCGGACAGTCTGTGGGCCGTCATCGCGAGCCGACTGCGGTCGTGGTTCAACGCGTCGCCGCGACGCGGAGCCGCGCTGGGCGCCGTCGGCGGGACGTCGATGATCGGCCTCGGCGTCGGCCTGGCCGTCACGGGTCACCAGCCCTGACCTGAGTCCGGGGCTAGTGCGCCGCTTCCGGGTCGCGCCGAGCCAGTCGACCGGCGATGACGGCCCCGGCGATGATCTGCATCTGGTGGTAGAGCATCAACGGCAGCACGATCAGCGCGACGGTGCTGCCGGAGAACAGCACCGTGGCGATCGGCAGCCCGCTGGCGAGGGACTTGTTGCACCCGCAGAACAGCAGGGCGACCCGGTCGGCCCGCTCGAACCCGGCCAGTCGCCCGACCAGCACGGTCCACGCGATCGCGATCGCGAGGAGGGCGGCACACACCAGCGCCACCGCCAGGACCGACAAGACGCTCAGCGAGGACCAGATGTGCGCCTCGGCGCCCTCGCTGAACGCGACCAGGACGACCAGGACGATGCTGCTGCGGTCGAAGAGCTTGAGCCGCTTGTCGTTCCGCGCCACGAAGCCGCCGATGAGCGGGCGGAGCAGCTGCCCCAGCACGAACGGGACGAACAGCTGCAGCACGATCCGGACGATCGACCCGGCGTCGACCCGGGCATCCGACGTCATCAGCAGCGCCACGAGTGCAGGAGTCAGGAAGACGCCGATGAGGTTCGAGAGCGACGCGCTGACGACCGCGCCGGCGACGTTGCCGCGGGCGATGCCGGTGTAGACGACGCAGGACTGCACCGTCGACGGGACAAGGCACAGCAGTAGGACGCCGCTCGCCAGGCCGGCGGTCAGCAGGTTGCCGTCGAGGACCTGCAGCCCGAGCCCCAGCGCCGGGAACACCACGAACGTCGTCCCGAGGATCACCAGGTGCAGCCGCCAGTTCTGCAGGCCGGCGACGGTCTCGGCGGTCGAGAGCCGAGCGCCGTACAGGAAGAACAGCAGCCCGATCGCGACCA
>JAOPXL010000083.1 GCA_025965175.1 Aeromicrobium sp. | reverse complement strand
ACCGGGCCATGACGTTGGTGAAGAGGTTGTCGTTGACGACCGTCGTGTACTCGTCCGGGCCGGTCACGCCGTGGATGTGGAACGTGCCGTCCTCCTCGCTGCGCCAGAAGCCCAGGTCGACCCACATACGGGCGGTCTCGACCAGGATGTCGATCGCCTCGCGGGTCAAGAAGTCGGTGTCACCGGTCGCGGCGAGGTACTGGCTCAACGCGTACGAGATGTCGGCGTCGATGTGGTACTGCGCGGTGCCGGCGGCGTAGTAGGCCGAGGCCTCCTCGCCGTTGATCGTCCGCCACGGGAACAGCGCACCCTGCTGGGCGAGCTGCTTGGCGCGACTGCGGGCGGCATCGAGCAGCGTGTAGCGGAAGCGCAGGGCGTTGCGGGCCGCGCGCGGCGTCGTGTAGGTCAGGAACGGCAGGACGTAGACCTCGGTGTCCCAGAAGTAGTGTCCTCCGTAGCCCGAGCCCGTGACGCCCTTGGCGGGGATGCCGGTGCCTTCGGCGCGGGACGAGGCCTGCGCGATCTGGAAGAGGTTCCACCGGGTCGCCTGCTGCACCTCTGGCTGTCCGGGGATCTCGACGTCGGAGCGGGCCCAGAAGTCGGTGAGCCACATCCGCTGGTCCTCGTGCTGCTTCTGAAGGCCCTCCTCCTGCGCCCGGTCCAGCGTGCGTCGGCAGCGGTCGAGCAGCTCGCGGGACGGAACGCCGCGGGAGGTGTGATAGCTGACCATCTTGGTCAGCGTGATCGACTGGCCCGGCTCGGCGTCGATCCGATAGGTCATCTTGGCCAGGTCGTCATCGGTCTGGACGCGGGTCGTGAAGCTGTTGGCGGTCTCGAGCCGGTGGTCGGCGGCGACCGCGATCGTCATGCCGCTCTCGGCGCACTGGAAGCCCAGCCCGACGCGACCGTCGACGACGCTGCCCCAGTTGGTCTGCGGGAGCAGCACGCGGTGGCGCATCTGGCCGGCCTTGCGGGGGTCGACGCCCTCGCCCATCGACTTGGCCCGGACGTGGTACTCGTCCTCGCCGTCCTGCCGGTTGAGGATCTGCGACGAGATCGCGAGGGGGGCGTGGTCGTCCAGCATCGTGACGGTGAACGTCATGATCGCGAGGTGGCGCTGGGTGAACGAGACCATCCGGCTCGACTCGACCTGCACCCGTTTGCCGCCGGGCGTACGCCACAGGAGCTTGCGGGTCATCTGGCCCGAGCGGAAGTCGAGCCGGCGCTCGTAGTGCATCAGGTCGGCGACCGCCAGCAGCAGCGGCTCGTCGTCGACGTAGAGCCGGATGACCTTGGCGTCGGGGGCGTTGACGATCGTCTGGCCGACGCGCGCGAAGCCGAACGCCTCCTCGGCGTGCTGGATCGGCCAGGTCTCGTGGAAGCCGTTGACGAACGTGCCGTGGGAGTGCGAGTCGCGGCCCTCGTCGACGTTGCCGCGCAGACCGAGGTAGCCGTTGCCGACCGAGAACAGGGTCTCGGTCGTGCCGAGGTCGTTGTTGTCGATGTGGCTCTCGACCAGCGCCCACTCGTCGACCGGGTAGCGGGTCCGGTCGAGGAAGTCGTGGACCTGCGGCGCCTCGTGCGACGGCCCCAGCGGGGTCATGCCGTCACCTTGATCACAAGAGCACGGTACGAAGACGCCGGCATGACCGCTGTCTCATGGTTCACTCGCTGGCGCTCGTTCATGCGAGCTCCTGCAGGTCGTCGACGACGACGTCGGCGCCGTGGGTGCGCAGCGCGTCGGCGCCCACGCCGCGGTCGACGCCGATGACCAGGCCGAAATCGCCGGCGGCGCCGGCCTGGACGCCCGACAGCGCGTCCTCGAACACGACCGCCCGCTCCTTCGGCACGCCGAGCTGGGCGGCGGCGTCGAGGAACGTGTCGGGGGCGGGCTTGCCGGCCAGGCCACGCTCGCCGGCCTCCTTGCCGCTGACGATGACCGGGAAGTAGTCGAGCATGCGAGCGGCGGTCAGCACCGCGGCGGCGTTGCGCGAGCTTGAGACGATCGCCATCTTGGTGCCGCGGGCCTGCAGGGCCTTCACGAGCGCGACGGAGCCGGGATAGGGCACGACGCCCTCGTCCTGCAGGATCTCCTCGAAGTCGGCGTTCTTGCGGTTGCCCAGGCCCGAGACGGTCTCCGCCTCCGGGGCGTCGGTCGGGTCGCCCTCGGGCAGCTCGATGCCGCGGGACGCGAGGAACGAACGGACCCCGTCGTAGCGCGGCTTCCCGTCGACGTACTCGAAGTAGTCCTCATCGGTGTAGGGCTGACCCTCACCCCGATCACGCAGGAAGTCGTTGAACATCTGGTCCCATGCGCGCATGTGCACCTCGGCGGTCGGCGTGATGACGCCATCGAGGTCGAACAGTGCCGCGTCGTAGTCGTTCCAGTCCACCCCACGAGCGTATGCCCGGGAGGTGTCCCACCGTTAGGCAACGGGGTGCGTCTCTGGCCACAACTCCCCCTCGGGGGACCTAGGGTGGTCGACATGTCACTGGGAGCGGACAGCGAAGTCGGACGTTTGCGCACGGTCATGCTGCACCGGCCCGGGGCGGAGCTGGGGCGGCTGACCCCCCGCAACAACGACCAGCTCCTGTTCGACGGGATCCCGTGGCTCGGCCGGGCGCAGGACGAGCACGACGCCTTCGCGCAGGCGCTGCGCGACCACGACGTCGAGGTGCTCTACCTGACCGACCTGCTGACGCAAACCCTCGAGGTCGAGGCGGCGCGCGCCGAGATCATCTCCATCACGTTGACCGGGTTGTACGTCGGACCGAGCCTGCAGTCATGGATCGAGGGCCGGCTGACCGACGCCGACCCGGCGCAGCTCGCCGAGGTCCTGATGGCGGGACTGCGCAACGACGAGGTGCGGGTCGACGGGAGCGTCGCCAACCACCTGATGCAGCCCGAGGACTTCCTGATCAACCCGCTGCCCAACCTGCTCTTCACCCGCGACTCCTCGGTGTGGCTGCGGGACCGGGTCGCGGTGACCTCGCTGGCGATGCCGGCCCGGGTCCGCGAGACGCAGCTGACCGGGTTGATCTATCGGCACCACCCGCGCTTCGCCGGGACCCCCGTCGTGCACGGCCCGCACCTGGAGCACCTCGAGGGCGGCGACGTCCTCGAGCTCGCCCCGGGGGTCATCGCTGTCGGCGTCGGCGAGCGGACGACCCCGGCCGGGCTCGAGCGGTTCGCCCGGCAGGTGCTGTCCGAAGACCTGGCGCACACCGTCCTGGCGGTGCCAATCGCGCAGGAGCGCGCCACGATGCACCTCGACACGATCGTCACGATGGTCGACGTCGACACCGTCGTGATCTATCCCAACATGGCCGATGCGCTCCGCGCGGTGCCGCTGACGTGGTCCTCGTCGGGTGGTTTCGTCCTCGGGGCCGAGACGACGTTCTTCGAGGCGGCGGCCACCGCGATGGGCATCGAGACGCTGCACCAGATCGACACCGGGCTCGATCCCGTCACCGCCGAGCGTGAGCAGTGGGACGACGGCAACAACACCCTGGCGATCGACGCCCGCCTCGCGGTCGCCTACGAGCGCAACGAGCAGACCAACGCCCGCCTGGAGGAGCACGGCATCGAGGTCATCACGATCAGCGGCGACCAGCTGGGCTCGGGTCGAGGCGGCCCCCGGTGCATGTCCTGCCCCATCGACCGGGACTGAGCACCGCCTGGGCCTAGACCTGGACCTGGCGGCTGATCAGGGCGCTGCGGGCCGAGCGCTGCTCGGAGGTCAGCGGGGTGTCGTCGGCCAGGGCCTCGGCGAGGCGCTTTTCGAGCTCGAGGGCGGGCTGCTCCAGGTCCGCGGCGCCGTGCTCGAACTCCCACACCGGGACGATCAGGCCGTGGGCCCGGAAGTGGCCGATCAGCTTGGTGCCGTCGCCGAGCCGGTCGGCGTCGTCGACGCGCAGGCGGGCGAGGGCGTCCAGCAGCTTCGCCTCGTCGTGGGTCATGACCCAGCGGAGGAAGCGCTGCGGACCCATCTCGGTCCAGTAGGCACCCTCGACTGAGGACAGCTTGACCGTGGGGGCGATCGTCTCGTTGGCGTCGGCCAGCAGGTCGGCGGTGCCGTCGGAGGCGTCGACGTCCTCGATCCAGTAGTCGAAGCCCTCGTGGACCTCGACGTCGAAGGTGCTGGCCGGGTTGATCAGGTCCTGGACGCGCGGCCCGACGCCCGGGTCCGTCATGCGTACAGGATTGCCGGGCTCGGTCTCCCGGGCCGTCTGGATGACGTGGGCCAGGTCGCGGCTGATGTCACCGAAGTTGTGGGCGACCTGCAGGCCTATCCAGATCTCGCCGTCGGGACGGCGGATGCCGGCGCCGTTGCCCGGCAGGAGGGAGCAGATCTTGACCTTCTCGCCCGTCGTGAGGGTGATCGTCGCCGTGGCGGACGGGACGAACTCGCGCAGGGCGACCCAGTCGGCCTCCCCCGGGAGTCCCTCGAAGGTGCGCGCCACGAACGGCATGCGTTCCTTCTTGGCGGCCTTGCTCTTGACTCGCGACTTCTTGCCCATGACGGGCGAGTCTATGCGGTGGGTCGGGCCGACCTAGCGCGAGGCGAGGCCCAGCTCGGCGTTGACCCGGGTGCCGCGCGACATGTCGACCCACCAGCGGTCGGCGACGCGGTTGATGATCGACAGCCCGCGGCCACTCAGCGAGTCCTCGTCGAAGTCGACCGGCTTGAGCGAGGCGTTCTCGCCGGCGTCGAGGACGCTGAGCTCGAGCAGATCCTGGTTGATCGCCCAGGAGATCTCGATCGTGCCGTCGGACGTCGGGACGCCGTGGCTGACCGCATTGGCGATCATCTCGCTGATCACGATCAACGCGTCGTCGATCACGGTGCTGGAGGCGCGCTGCATCGTGAGGAACGCTGCGAGGCGGGTCCGGGCGATGCCGGGAGTCGACGACGCGAAGGGAAGACGGACCATGTCATGAGTCTTCAGCGCGAGCACCACCCTCCCGAATTCGGCGTGCGAGCGACTTCTTGGGCTCTCGACACGACGTGCATATGGTCCAAACTAACTACATCGAGGGGGTCCTGGCCACTCCTCGCGTCGGATATTCCCCCCCGAACGTGTCACATTCGTACCCCCGAGAGACGATGCAACCATGACAGATCCCGGCATTCCGACGACCGACGTGACCGCCATCCCGGACCCGATCCCGGGCAACCTGGTCGTCCTGGACGTCCGCGAGGACCACGAGTGGGCCGCCGGGCACATCGCCGGCGCGCTGCACGTCCCGCTCGGCGACCTGCCGGCTCGGGTCGGCGAGCTCGACCCCACGGTCCCGACCCTCGTGGTGTGTCACGTGGGTGGTCGCTCGGCCCGCGCGACGCAGTGGCTGCACGCGCAGGGGCACGACGTCACCAACGTCGCGGGCGGCATGGACGCCTGGGAGCAGGCCGGTCGACCAACCGTCGCCTAGCGGTCCCAGCCCGGCGGCAGCTCGCCCGGATAGGGCGGCGTGCGGGGGTGCAGGGGCGGCGGACCGGGCGCAGTCTGCGCGCCGGGTGGGGCCGCCGGGACGTACGTCGGCGGCGGCGCGGTAGGGATCGGCACGTACGTCGGCGGTGACCACACGGGCGGTGCCGGCGGAGGTGGCGGCGGGATCGGGTCGCGGGTCGTCTGCACGTCGTGGCGACGGACCGACCACTCGACCCACGCGATCAGGACGATCCCGGCCAGCGCCGTGGGCACCAGGTCCGCCGGGCCGGCCCCGCTGTCGTCGGTCGCGACGATGACACCCAGGGCGTCGAGGACGAACAGCACGACGTTGTTGGCGGTGTGTGCCGCGATCGCGGCCTCGAGCCCGCCGGTGCGGATCGTGAGGATCGCGGCGGTGAGCCCGAACATCGCGACGTCGACCAGGCCCCACCAGTCGTAGGTGTGCCCGGCCGCGAACAGCGGCATCGACACCAGGACCGGGATCGTGGCGAACCGGGTCCACGACCCGACGAGCTGCAGGAGGTAGCCCCGGAAGACGTACTCCTCCGCCGCGGCCTGCAGCGGCGTCACCAGCAGCACCAGGACGATCGCGAGGACGACGGTGCCGTCGACGCCCGTCGGCGCCTGCACCTCGGCCGGGTCGGCGGCCTCGGCGACCAGGACCCAGCCGACCAGCGCGATCCCGAAGACGATGAACGACATGACGGCGTTGCGGGCCAGCCAGCCCCACCGCAGCCGTCCCGCGACGGACGAGAGATAACCGATCGGGCGGGGGCCGACGATCCACACCGCGCCGAGGACCGCCGGGATCAGCACCGCGAGGGACAGCATGTCGAGCACGAAGAAGTCGGGTCGGGTCAGGTCGAGGCTGCCGACGTCGTCGAGCCAGCGCTCGAACGCGTCCGTCCCACGCACCGGCCAGAAGGCGAAGAACGCGATCCCGAGCAGGACGACCGTCAGACCGAGGAAGAGCCCCAGCGCGAGGAACCCGGCGACTGGGAGCTTCCACCAGCCGTAGGCGGGGGTCTCACGCGCAAGGCGGTGGTAGCGCGTCGACATGCTGGGAATCCTCACATCCCGGGACGCAACAGCGCCACCGGGCCCATGACCCGGTGGCGCTGTGGTGGTGCGGGGTGCGATGCCTACTTGGCGGCAGCCTTGAGGCGCGAGCCGACGCTGACCTTGACGCCGAAGCCGGCGGGAATGTCGATCGTCTCGCCGGTCGAGGGGTTGCGACCCGT
>JAOPXL010000057.1 GCA_025965175.1 Aeromicrobium sp. | reverse complement strand
AGTCGACGTCGTCGGGGTCGCAGTTGGTGTCGAGGATCGCGATGATCGGGATGCCGAGCTTCTTGGCCTCGTCAACCGCCAGGTGCTCCTTCTTGGTGTCGACGATCCAGACAGCGGCCGGGGTGCGACCCATGTCTCGGATGCCGCCGAGGGTGCGCGACAGCTTCGCGTACTCGCGGCTCATGCCGAGGAGCTCCTTCTTCGTGCGGTTCGAGCCCGCGACGTCGGTGAAGTCGATCTCCTCGAGCTCCTTCATGCGCTGCAGACGCTGGTGCATCGTCTGGAAGTTCGTGAGCATTCCGCCGAGCCAACGCTGGTTGACGAACGGCATGCCGACGCGCTTGGCCTGCTCCTCGATGGGCTCCTGCGCCTGGCGCTTGGTGCCGACGAACAGGATCGTGCCGCCGCGGGCGACGGTCGTCTTGACGAACTCGTAGCCGGCGTCGATGTACGCGAGCGACTGCTGCAGGTCGATGATGTAGATGCCGTTGCGCTCGGTGAAGATGAATCGCTTCATCTTGGGGTTCCAACGACGGGTCTGGTGCCCGAAGTGGACGCCGCTCTCGAGCAGCTGGCGCATGGTGACGACGGCCATGGTCGTATCTCCTTGTGGCACACGTGTGCCGGTCCTGGTTGACTCACCGCCGGTTGACGGTGACCTGGCGCCTGTTGGTGCGACCCACTCCACGGAGACACTCCGGGAGACCAGGACCGCATCCCGTATTCAGCTCTCGCGTCATACGGCAAACAGGCGCGCGAATTTCACTTCAAGGAAGTGAGTGGCCCCAGTCTAGGGCACCGAGCCGTCCGGAACGAAATCCACAGCCCCCGCTCCAACACTCCGTGTCCCCAGGCACGGCCCACCCTGCTGCGCCGGCTCCGGCGACGGACTTGGCTGACCCCATGCGCCACCGTCTCCTTGCCCTGAGCCTGCTGATCTGCCTCCCGCCCACCGCGGCCCTGGCGGCCTCCCCTGAGTCGTGGTCCTGGCCGCTGGACGACCATCGACTCGGCGCGCGGTTCGACCCTCCGGCCAGCGACTACGGCCCCGGTCATCGCGGCATCGACATCGCGGCCGGCGTCGGGGACGTCGTGCGGGCCGTCGCCCCCGGCCGGGTCACGTTCGCGGGTCGCGTCGGTGGTGTCCCCGTCGTGACGATCGACCACGGGCGTGAGCGATCGACGTACCAGCCCGTCCGCGCCCGCGTCAGGGTCGGCGATGCCGTGCACGCCCGCGAGGTCATCGGGACGCTGCTCGGGAGCCCGAGCCACTGCGCCGGGACGTGTCTGCACCTGGGGCGGCGGGCCGGGAAGAACTATCTCGACCCGCTGGACCTGCTGGGTGGAGGGCGGTTCAGGCTGATCGACCCGTCCGGTCCTCCCCCGGCACCGCCGACCGGGATGGTCGGATCGCTGCGCCGACCGGTGGGCGGCCCCATCACCTCGCCCTACGGGATGCGGGTGCACCCCGTCACGGGCGTCCGAAAGCTCCACGACGGCACCGACTTCGGCGTGCCGTGCGGGACGCCGGTCCACGCCGCTGCCTCCGGGACCGTCATCGGGACGGGCCACAGCGGGGCGTACGGCAAGCGTGTCGTCGTTCGACACCGGCCCGGGCTGACCACGACCTACAACCACCTGTCGAGCCAGTCGGTGTCGCCGGGCGACCGGGTTGCCGCGGGCCGGGTCGTCGGCCGCTCCGGGACGACAGGACTGTCAACGGGCTGCCACCTGCACTTCATGGTCCTGGTCGACGGGCACCCCGTGGATCCGCAGGCGTCTGTCTAACGGGGGCCGGGATTCCTAAGCGCGCGGGTGGGCCAGCTTGTACGCGCTGCGGAGCCGCTCGTTGCTGACGTGGGTGTAGATCTGCGTCGTGCCCAGCGAGGCGTGCCCGAGGATCTCCTGCACGCTGCGCAGGTCGGCACCGCCCTCCAGCAGGTGGGTCGCGGCGGTGTGCCGCAGGCCGTGCGGCCCCAGGTCGGGTGCGCCGTCGACCGCGGCGAGCCGGTCGTGGACCACCCGGCGCACCGCCCGCTGGTCGATCCGACCACCCCGCGCACCGAGGAACACCGCGGCTCCGCTCGCCTCGACCGTCATGGCGGGGCGGCCCCGGTCCAGCCACAGCTCGAGCGCGTCCGAGGCCGGCAGGCCGTACGGCACCGAGCGCTCCTTGCGGCCCTTGCCGAAGACCCGCACGACGTGCCGGCCGCGATCGAGGTCGTCGACGTCGAGACCGACGAGCTCACCGACCCGGATGCCAGTCGCGTAGAGGAGCTCGAGGATCGCCAGGTCACGCAGGCCCCGGGCACCGTCGTCAACGAGCCCCTCGACCGTGGCGTCGAGCAGCGCTCTGACCTCGGCCTCGCTGAGCGCGACCGGGAGCTCCCGGTGCGCCTTGGGGCTGGCGAGCAGCGCGCCGGCATCGGCCGGCGCCCGTCCGGTGCGGGCCAGCCACACCGTGAAGACGCGCGCCGAGGTCGCCCGCCGGGCCAGCGTCGTGCGCGCCTTGCCGGTCGTCTTGAGGTTGGCGAGCCAGCTGCGCAGCGTCCGGATCGACAGGTCGGTCGGGTCGACGACACCCAGCCTGGTCGCGTGGGTGGCGAGGCTCTCGAGGTCCGTCAGGTAGGCGCGCACCGAGTGGACCGAGAGATCCCTCTCGGCCCGCAGGTGCTGCTCGTAGTCGGCCAGCACCGCGGCCCACGGCTCGGGCAGCAGCGTCTCGTCGGTCTCGGCGGTCATCCCTCCCAGTGTGCTGCCGGCACTGGTCCCGGTCCGGTCGACGCGCCGATCGTCAGCTCACGTCGGCCCGTCGGACCAGGCGCCAGCCATCACCGCGGCGGGCGGCGAGTCCCCGCCGCTCCAGCAGCTCGAGCGCGGAGCGGACCTCGCGGGCGCTCAACCGGGCCCGCGCGGTCAGGTCGGTCAGCGAACGCTCCCGGTCCCAGCCCAGCCCGTCGAGCGTCACCCGGGCGGTCGGGGGCAGCCGGTCGAACTCCGTCGAGGGCAGCGTCAACGCCCCGGTCGAGTCGAGGCCCAGTCCGGACAGCTCGCCGACGACCTCCCTCCCACTCGTGACCAGCACCGCCCGTCCGCCGCGAACGGCCTCATGGGTGCCGCCGGACTGCTTGGAAGTGACCGGCCCCGGGACCGCCATCGTCGTGCGACCGAGCTGGTCGGCCCAGTTGAGCGTGTTGAGCGAGCCACTCCGGAGCGCGGCCTCGACCACCACGGTGCCGAGGGTCAGACCGGCGATGATCCGGTTGCGGGACAGGAACCTGCCCTTCATGGGGCCCTCCCCCGGCGCCTGCTCACTCACGACGAGGCCGTTCTCGGCGATACGGTCCAACAGCGTCGAGTGTGCCCGGGGGTAGTCCACGTCGGCGCCGCAGGCCAGCACCGCCACGGTCGGCCTCGCCATGGACAATGCGCCCCGGTGGGCGCACCCGTCGATGCCGAACGCCGCGCCGCTCACGACGGTCCAGCCGCCGTCGGCCAGGTCCGCGCCGATCTCGGACGCGCATTCCGCGCCGTACGTCGTGCAGTCCCGCGCGCCCACGACCGCTGCCGACTGCCGGCACAGGTCCGCCAGGACGCCGGCGCCCCGCACCCACAAGCCCAACGGGGCACCCGTCACACCGTGCAGGGGCGCGAGGTGGTCGAGGTCGTCGAGCGCGGCCGGCCATCCGGTGTCGCCGGGGCAGATCCACCGCAGGCCGGCGCTCTCGGCCCGCGAGGTCACCAGTGCCAGCCGCCGGTCGAGGTCGCCGACCCGCTCCGACCATGCTGCCGGCACGGGCCGGTCCTCGAGCGGTCGCCGGTCGCGGACCGCCTGGAGGATCTGCCGCGGCTCGTGCACCTGCAGCAGGTCCCGGAGCCGGGCGTCCCCCGGCTCCACGACGAGGCTCAGGGCGAGCCGGTCCTGCCGGCTCACGAGGCCTGCACCAGGTCACGGAGCGCTCCGCCCAGGGCCGTGCCCCGACGCAGCGAGAGTGCTGCCTCGACATCGTCCCCGCGGGGCGCGTCGTGCCCGCTGAGATCCGCGACGGTCCACGACAGCCGCAGGATCCGGTCCGCCGACCGGGCGTTGAGCTTGTTGGTCCGCAGCTGGCTGTCGATCAGGACCCTTCCGGAGTCCTGCACCGGCCAGTGCTTGCGCAGCTCGACACCGGGCACCTCGCTGTTGAGCCGCCACGGCGTGTCGGCCAACCGGCGGCCCTGGCGGTCGCGTGCGGCCAGGACGTCGGCCGCCAGGGCCGCCGTCGTCCGGGCACCCGTCACCGCCGACACCAGCTCGGGACGCGACACCGGCGACAGGCAGCGGTGGATGTCGATGCGGTCACGGATCGGGCCGGACAGCCGATCGGCGTAGCGCCGCTTCATCAACGGCGTGCAGCGGCACTGGTCGGAGACCGCCGAGCTCAGCCCGCACGGGCACGGGTTCGCCGCAAGGACAAGCTGGAAACGGGCCGGATAGGCCGCTGTCATGGCGGCCCGGGACACCACGACGTGCCCGCTCTCGAGCGGCTGGCGGAGCGCCTCGAGGACGTTGGACGCGAACTCCGGCGCCTCGTCGAGGAACAGGATCCCGTGGTGCGCCAGCGACAACGCTCCGGGGCGGATGACCTTGCTGCCGCCCCCGACGATCGACACAGCGCTCGCGGTGTGGTGCGGGTCGAGGAACGGTGGCCGGCGCAGGAGCGGCGCGTCGCTCGGCAGGACGCCGGCGACCGAGTGGACCGCGCTGACGGCCAGCGACTGCTCCCGGGTCAGGTCCGGCAGCAGCCCGGGCAGCCGTTGCGCCAGCATCGTCTTGCCGATCCCCGGCGGACCGGTCATCAGCAGGTGGTGCCCTCCCGCGGCCGCGACCAGCAGCGCCATGCGGGAGTCCTCCTGCCCGGCGATGTCGGCCAGGTCGAGATGAGCGAGCCGCTCGGCCGACGTCCACGACAGCGACGGCGCCTCGTCCAGCGGCGGGACGGGTGGGTCGTCCGGCTCCTCGGTGCCGGTCAGCAGCGCCACGGCCTGGCGCAGGGAGCGCACACCGACGACCGCGATCCCGCCGACGAGCTCGGCCTCGGGGACGTTGACCTCCGGCACGAACACCCGGTCGAACCCCGCCTCCGCAGCGGCGAGGGTCGCCGGCAGCACCCCGCGGATCGCCCGGAGCCGGCCGTCGAGCGCCAGCTCGCCGAGGAACGCCGCCCCGGCCAGCCGCTCAGCCGGGACCAGGTTCTTGGCGGCGAACACGCCCAGCGCGATCGCGAGGTCGTAGTGCGAGCCGGACTTGGGCAGGGTCGACGGGGCCAGGTTGATCGTGACGCGTTGATCGGGCCACGTCGTGCCGGAGTTGGACACCGCGGACCGGCAGCGGTCCCGGGCCTCGTTGACCATCGTGTCGACCAGCCCGACCAGCACCGTCGCGGGCAGTCCGCCGGAGATGTCCACCTCGACCTCGATGGGTCGACCCGCCAGCCCGTCGAGGGTCACCGAGTGCGTCGCGGCCGCCACGTCACGCCACCCCGGAGATACGCTCGACGACCGGCGCGCCCTTGGTCGGGACCACGACCGAGACGACGTCGATGCGCACGCTGGGCGGCGACACGTCGTGCACCTCGAGCCAGTGCATCGCCAGGCGTCGCAGCCGTGCAGCCTTCTGGCCCGTGACGGCCTCGAACGGTCCCCCGTGCTCGTTCGAGGTGCGCGTCTTGACCTCGCAGATCACGAGGGTCGAGCCGTCGCGGGCCACGATGTCGATCTCGCCGAAGCGGCACGTCCAGTTGCGGGCGAGCACGGCCATGCCGAGCGATCGGAGGTGCTCGACCGCGATCCTCTCGCCGTAGTCGCCGACGGTCTTGTTGCGTGCGTAGGTCATGCCTCCCAGCGTCCTCGCGGAAGGCGGTCGTCGTCTGCCGTCGACGGACGCCCTGTGGACGGGCTCAGGGGTGCGACGGGCTGTGGACAAGCGCTCTAGACTCCCCCGGTGAGCGCTCTGACGAGACCCCTGCGCGGCCTGATCCTCGCGGTGCAGTTCCTGACCCGCGTCCCGACCCCACAGGTGCGCGACTTCCACGATGACGACATCGGCCGGTCCGCGCCGTGGTTCCCGGCCGTCGGGCTCCTCGTGGGTGTCCTGGTCGCGGTGCCGGTCGAGCTGTTGTCCGACCGTCCGCAGCTCGCCGCGCTGGTGGGTCTCGTGATGTGGGTGTGGGTCACCGGCGCCCTGCACATCGACGGGCTGGGCGACGTCGCCGACGCGCTCGGCGCCTCGCACCGCGACCCGGCCCGCTACGCCATCGCGCTGAAGGACCCCCACATGGGCACCTTCGGCGTGGTGACCGTGGTCATTCAGCTGATCGCGAAGTACGTCCTGCTGTCCGAGGCGGCCGCACAGGAACTGACGTGGGTGCTGGTGCTCGTGCCGGCCTGGGCCCGCTGGGGCAGCCTGGCCCTTCCCCGCCTGACGACATCGCTGCAGGCCGGCCTCGGGGAGCGCTTCGGGGGTCACGTCACGTGGCGCGCGATCGTGGTCTGGGCCGCCCTGCTGTCGGCCGGAAGCCTGCTCACCGAGCCGGTCCTCCTGGTGGCGCTGCCCCTGGCCGGCCTGGCGGCGTACTACTGGACCCGGCGGCTCGGCGGAGTCTCGGGCGACGGCCTGGGGGCCACCACCGAGGTCACCGAGACCCTCCTGCTGGTCGCACTCCTCGCCCAGACGCTGGGCTGAACGACCACTGACCTTCGCTCAGTCGGTGCCCGGGACCTTGAAGTCCGAGTCCTGCAGCTCCTCGACGTTGACGTCCTTGAACGTCAGCACCTTGACGTTCTTGGCGAAGCGCGCCGGGCGGTAGATGTCCCACACCCACGCATCGTTCATCGACACCTCGAAGTAGGCGTCGCCCGTCTCGGAGCGGACCTTCACGTCGACCGCGTTGCACAGGTAGAAGCGCCGGTCGGTCTCCACGACGTACTTGAAGATCGTGACGACGTCGCGGTACTC